>DGWW01000096.1 GCA_002395385.1 Myxococcales bacterium UBA4248 | reverse complement strand
GCAGTTCGCAATATTCAATGCGCTTCGTTTCCTGCGCCTATCGGCGCTCTAACTTGCGCATTGGATTTGCTCACTGTTACCTCAATTTGCACCGTTCACCGAACGGTGCTCATTTCGGCGCCTACAACCCCCGCACGCTTTTTATGCCCATCTCATGCCCATTGGAACCCGCCCGTCTCACCATCCTGGCTCGACGGTCGGCAGCCGACATCGTGTCGTCTGTACATAATGAACTTAGAAAAGAAATGCAAATATGCATAGTATGGTCGTTGTTTTTGCCTTATATTTAGCCATATATTTTAGAATGCGACGGCCCTGGGGTGGACTCCCGGTTGAGTAGTAACATATTTGGGGTAACTATTCAGACCTGGAATAGGACAAGGTGTGTTATTCGTTATTCACTATTACGTATTCACTGAAATCATGAGCTGTGAGTCATTGTTAGGTCCGATTCAGGGTAAAATCTAATGAATCGTCATTATTGGATATCATAAGCAGTGAATAGTGAATGGTGAATAGTGAATAATTATTCGCAAAATGCTCGGGGGTGAACAGTTACGTATTTGGGGTTACTACTCAGCCACCTGTCTATTTTGTTTTTAACAAACAGATTTGTTCGCATCTAACGATGCTCACATTTTGAGTGCGAATGATATCAGGTCTGCAGGATGTGGGGTTGAGGTCAATACAAATACTTTAGAAAGATGTGGATGGGGATCCTGATGAATGGCAATTACAAAAAAAGGCCGCGTATTCGTTAGAATAGCGGCCTTGAGCGCGCGTATTCGTCAGAATAGCGCGCCTTTAAATATTCAAAATGCATTACAGGGGATCGCCGATGACGTAGATATCATCGACGCGAATTGTCGTGTTGGAGGCTTCGTTGCCGTATTGGTCGGTTGAACCAAAAGGATAAATTCTGAATTCTACTTCGGTCTGATCATCGGCATTGTTATCGGGGACTACCGTGAGCGGGAAGAGATGAAATTCGCGATCGGTAAATGTCAGTTCTTCACCAAAACCAAGTATAATTTTTAATACATTGACGGCAGTTGCAATATGTTTTGTCGTTCCGTCGCCGCTGCCAGCGACACTGTATTTAAAACGTATATTTTTATAACCTTTGGTGGATGTCTTAATTGAAAAATGTTTGTCTTTTTCGAGCGAAAGCGTGGCTCCAGCTGAGAATTCTTCGCCTCTTGCAGCCATATTGGACTGATCTCCGCCATTTGTGTACATTTGCATTTCGGAGTGATCGCTCAGTTCGACGGTCGATTGTGTGGCATAGATGCCGTCTGAGGCTTTTACGGAAGCCGCTTTGTCATATTTTTTAAACCCGGCAAAATCCCAGTAGGCAAGCAGGGTTCCTTCGGAAGTGGTATTGTCAACTGTATATGTGCGTATAATGGCATCGGTGGGATCTTCCTTTTGATTGTGCGGCGATCCCATGATGACGGGGCAGTTGACGAATTCGTTACTATTGCTGCCGCCTTCGAGCGCACTGTCATTGATATCGACCTGGAAAACGCAGTCGTAAGTATCGGGCGATTTGGCGGCATAAGAAAAGTCGGCAATGAGTTCAAATTCGCCAGGTGCGCAGTCGGCGCATTCCATAAAACGGGCTTCTGTTTTTCCCCAGGTGTATGTTTTATTTTCCCGATGCCCGCAGGCGAGTATTCCGCTGAGCAAATCGTAGGAGGCGTCGGGGGAGACGGGAACGACGCGGGCTTTTCCGGTGACCGTCTGTGTTGCTTCGTCTTTTTCGAGCGATGTAA
Source organism: Myxococcales bacterium UBA4248 (assembly GCA_002395385.1). Classification (GTDB taxonomy): domain Bacteria; phylum Myxococcota_A; class Bradymonadia; order UBA4248; family UBA4248; genus UBA4248. The sequence goes on along the minus strand of DGWW01000096.1, from coordinate 18,596 downwards.
ACGCACACTGTTTGATGCCGAACATGGGCTGCGATTTGAGCACACATGTGCCTTGTGAGAGTCCGTCACAGGTTTTATTGCATCCAGGCTTGCCGCCGCTTTCCCACTCGAGCCCCTCGTATCCTTTAATATCTGCGCACGTCACATTATCGCGGAATTTGATGACTCCGTTGACTTCGTCGCAGTATTCGCTGACCTGGTTGTTGAGATCATGCGTGAGCTGATCGAGTTGATTGTTGCCGCAAAATGTGACAGCACAGGTGCCGGCTTCTACCGCAGTACATGTATCGTTGCAGACAGGATTGCCGGTATATACCGCCTGATCCATATTTTTTTCGACAAAATCGGCGCACTTTGCTTTGCCAATGTCTTTACCGTCGCACGCCTCACCTGCATCGATGATATTATTGCCGCAGGATTCCTTGGGGGTTGGTGTGTCTATACAGCTGTTATTTTCGCAGCCGTTGGTGCAGAGTTCGGAATTGAGGATTCCCGATACGCACGTTAATAAACTATTATCTTCGCACTGTGGGTAATCCTTTTCGTTGCACCGTATCGTGGGATCGACCAGTGGGATACATGCATTCTTGGAACAACCATTTTCACAGTGCATCGTCTCTAATTTTCCATCGGTGCACGTGATGAGGTTATCCCCGTTGCATTTGGGGTAATCCTGTACGTTGCACAGTGTGGGGGGATCTTCCAATACGATACATTTATTCTGCTCGCATCCGAGTGTACAGTGCTGTGTGCGCAGATTATTTTGTACGCATGTTATCAGGTCTGAGCCATTACAATAGGGCTGCATGTCATTCTGGCACTGTGCGGTGGTGTCAGTTTTGCACGCACCGTGCTGGCAGCCATTGGAACATGGTATTATTTTTTTGAAATTATTTTCACAAGCGATGACATTGATGTTGTTTTCATCGCATTGATTGCCCAGCCCAATACAAGGTTCACCGCATTGCCCGTTGAAACAAATTTGATTTGGGGGACAGGCGGATTCGAAAATTTCGCCATTTTGGCAGTAGTTAAATGTTTCTCTCGAAGTACATGATTGCGTGAAAGTCTGCTCATCACAGGCAGACGCTTTTTTTTTGGAATCATTCTCCGAATCAGAACAGCCGATCAACAAACAACAAACACCAACAAGGCAAGCCAAATAGCGGTTCATCAAAAGCTCCCAAAAGTGTCAGTTCGTAAAGTTATGTAAAGCGTATGTCCGTGTCAGTCTTTCTTTATTCGCACACATCGGGACCGTCTTGCTCTATACATTCGTTATTACACTTGAATCTGGCACGCTCTTCATAAGTACAGATTTCCAGGTAACCTGTAAGTTGCCCGTTGACTTTCTGGCATCTGTCTTCAAATGTGTTTGGATTGCATTCCAGGCCGTTTTCTGCACATCCACAAAAAGCACATGCAATGACCGTTAAAATTGATATTCCTATTGCTTTCTTCATACAGTTCTCTCCCGGAATGCAGAAACACGCATTCCTATACCGTTTAACATAGCGCGAAATGTATGCCGACTTCAAGATTTTCATATCAGATAATCTTGAAAATGGTAACTGTTCAGCCGCCAGCCTTGTAGGTCTTAACAAACGGATTTGTTTGCATCTATTGTGCTGGACATAGATAATGACAATACCTGGTTTGACAGTGTGGCATGCCCCACTGTCAAATAAGCCACATGCCTCTACTGTCGATAACCATGGCCGTAATAATAACGATGCTCACTTTATAAGTAACTGTTCAGCCCTAGGCCAATAACTTGTTCCCAAGATTTTACATATTCAAGGCTTTAGGCCTTAGGCCTCAGGCAGGCGTAGATCAAAAACAAAGGTTAGGCCATTGTCGGAATTTATGTCTTTCGTCTGAGAATACTTACTGCCGCCTTCTGTCTACTGCCTTCTGCCTGGGTTGACTTAGCTTCAGTCCTTTAGATTAGAGCATGGGGGCTGAACAGTTACCTTTATAATGCATATTTATGGATGAATTGTGAATAATTTTATGGCATTTCCGTATCACCATGCCACTCATTTTTGTCGGATTTCCGGCAGGAAGGAGTCTGATACCTCTTTGGATACAGAATAAGCCATACCATGTCTGTGTCATCAAAATGTCATGAAAAACGCATGCATATTTCCATGCAGGATTTTACATGAAACGCTTCGATATCAATTCAGGATTTAAAAAAGTCATTCAATTCAATCTGGCAAAGCGCTGGTATGTTTTATTTTTCTTCTTAATCATCACGGCATTGGCCATACCTCAGGTTCTTAAATTGAGGTTTGACTTTAATCCAGAGGCCATGCTCGAATTCAGTGAAGAAGAAATTGCCTATCAGCAGGCGTTTGATGAAAAATTCCAGTCCAATTCGAACGTTTTTTTACTCGTATTTTCATACGCCGGTTCTCAGGATATATCATTATATAATAGTGAAGCACTGAAGGATTTGCGCGATTTGACGGACATCGTGGGCAAAATCGAGGGTATCGAAGGCTCATACAGTCTTGCACGTGTTCCGGACAACAAAGCAGATAATAAATTGGCCATGATGGCAGGTCATCTTGAACCCATGATTCCAGATGGTGAAGTCAGCGAGGATGTTGCCGAAAAAGTGCAGGCCCGCGTCCGAGAATCAGAACTTCTCAATGGCAATCTCATTTCGAAGGATGGCAAATATGCGATGATCATGGCGACTCTTGCACCTGAGTCGCTCGATCCCAATAAGTTTTATGAAGTATACGAGGCGACAGCAGCTGCCGTAGAAAAATGGCAAGAAAACGACAACAATTCGGAATATAAAATTGCCTATGGTGGATTGCCCTATATTCGTGCCGAAATTGTCGATCGCATGAAAACAGAACAATTCATACTTTGGCCCGTGGTTGGCGTTTTGTATATTTTGGCGCTGTGCGTTGTTTTCCGATCATTCTGGCAGGCTATTCTGCCTTTGATCTGCATTGGCTGTGTGATCATCTGGGCTATTGCCATCATGGTATTGTGCGATATGCCCGTGACGATGATCAATAATACATTGCCGCTGCTCATACTCGTCATTGGGGTCACGAATGGCATCTATGTCCTGATGCGCATCCTCGACGAACGCCGCAAGGGAAAAGACAAAACGAAGGCCATTACGGATGGTGTGTTTAGAGTGGCACTGGCAACCCTGTTGACGACATCTACGACGAGTATTGGTTTTGGTTCACTGCTCATCGCAAAGACCAAAATTCTCAATGGTTTTGGGGGTATTACGGCATTGGCCGTCATGCTCATTTATGTCGCCATAATCTTTTTAATGCCACAGGTTGCGTCACTTTTCCCACTCGAAGTCAATCCTGACGAGAATAAAAATAAAGATGATGATGCGCGATTACTCGATCGTTTTTTGTCTGCTTTGACAAAATTAACGATTCATTCGCGTGCTCTCATCGTGCCGCTGTCCATCGTCGTTTTGGCTGCCAGCCTTGCATTTGCTGTGACAAATATTCGGTTTGACAGCAGGGTAAATGATGTTTTTATGGATGAGCATTCCATTGCCGTCACCAATCATATTATTGAAGAAAACCTCGGTGGTATGCTTCCTGTCGAAGTCGATGTATGGGGCCCCGAGGAGGGGTATTTTCTGAGAGCAGAAAATCTGGCAGTTTTTTGTAAATTACAAAAAGAGATTCAGAAAGTGAATGGTATTCTGAGCGCCATTTCTGTGTGTAATTTGCTCGAAGAAGGCGAGGTTCGCTTTGATGGCGATGAACTGCCCACTCAATTGCATTTGGGAATGGTCGTGATGGCGGCAAAAAAATTGCAGAGTGAACAGTTTAATCGGTTTATGACATCGGATGGAAGCAATGTTCATATCAGTTTGCGCATCCCGGATGATGGCTTTGAAAATTCCAAAAAGACAATTGCAGCAATTCGTGCTTTGGCAGGGCCTGCCTTTGAAAACACCCCCATTCAATATCGTTTGACGGGTATTGGATATAATTCAACACTCGGGCTCGATAACTTTATGAATGATTTGTTCAGTTCACTGATAGCTGCCTTTGTGATTATATTTGCCCTTCTGTTCGTTGCATTCCGTTCATTCTGGGCCGGAGTTACAGCTATTCTGCCCAATCTCATTCCGATTTGTCTGACTTTGGCGGCGTTGCCATTATTTGATTTCAATCTCAATACGACTTCGGTTTTGGTATTTACTATCAGCATTGGACTCGCAGTTGATAACTCCATTCATATTATTTCCCGTTTCAGACAGGAATACCGGGGTGAACGTACTGTCAATGAAGCTTTGATTATCGCTATGAAGAGTTCCGGACGTGCAATTTTACAATCGAATATTTTGCTTTGCTCGGGACTTGCCATATTACTTGTTTCTGACTTTGATCCGATCCGGCGCGTCGGTATTCTTACGATTACGACGATTGGTGCAGCACTCGTGGTGTCACTGATCCTCATTCCCGCTGAAATATCATTTATCGGCCACAAAATGCGCTTGTCACGCTTTAAAGAATCTTCCAATCCAGAGCTCCCTGTTAAAGAATCTTCCAATCCAGAGCTTTCTGCGCAGAATGGCAGTGACACTGTTGTGAACAGTTAGCAATTGGTTTGGCCTGATATTTAGTCGATCTATGAGTCCTCAATCTACTATCGAAGCCCGTAAAAAAGCCCATCTCGACGCGAGCCTGAACTCAGATTCGCGCGGCAAAGGTGCTGGCCTGGACGGTGTGCATCTGCCTTATGATGCACTTTTTGAAGTGTCAGATGAGCAGCTCGATACGCATTCGAAGATTGCCGGCATTGAGATTCAATTCCCTTTGATGATAGGTGCAATGACCGGTGGGACTTCTTTTGCGACTCCTTTTAATAATATTCTCAGAGGGCTGGCACAAAAGTATGGTATCGCCTTGTGTCTCGGATCGATGCGTGCCTGTTTGAACCATTCGGAATTGTTAGAAACGTATGGAACCGGGGATGTCGATGCATTGTTTGCCAATCTCGGGGCATCTGAAATATCTGTATATCCGCCGCATATCATTGAAGAATGCTGTAAAAGACTAGGCGCCCGTGGATTGTTCATCCATTTGAATGGTCTTCAGGAATATATGCAGGATGGGGGAAATAAAGATTTTTCGATATCTCTGGATCATCTTTTTCGATTTCTCGAAAAATTTCATCTGCCCGTTTTAGTGAAAGAAGTCGGCTCGGGGATCGGCGGAAAATGTGCCCAAAGACTGGCCTCTTTGCCGATTGCCGGGATAGAAACTGCGAGCCTTGGCGGGACTTCATGGATAAAAATAGAATCCAGTATCAGCCAGAATCCCCATGATCCTGCACAGATCGAAGCATTGAACCAATTGGGATATACTTTGGAACAATCCTTGAGGGATTGTATACATGTTTTAAAGCCCCATCAAACGCTGATAGCCTCCGGCGGTATTGTCAATGCCGTGGAGATCATAAAATGTCTCGCTATTGGCGCGGATTTGGCGTCCATTGCTCAACCCTTTTATGCAGCATGGCACAAATCGGGTGCTGAGGGCATTGAATATCTCATCCATGAATATATTCAGCTCGGCCGGCTCGTATGGAGGAGTACCGGATGCAGGAATTTGGAGCGATTAAAGCAATTAGCAGTTAGCAGTTAGCAATTAGCAATGGAGGCATTCTCAAGTTTATTCCTAAAGAATGGAGTAATTTTAGCTTTAGAGAGAGTTTTGGGGGGAACAAGCCCAATTGCTCACTGCTCACTGCACATTGCTAATTAAGAATGCCATTCTCTCTAAACTTTAGAGACATCCCTTAGTTTTGCATACCTATTGCACATTGCAAAATATGATTGTAAATAACGCGAGCGCACAGTGACTGTGTACTTCGGTTCACAGTGACCGTGCATTCACGTAAAGTTGTTATATTATAATGATAAGGAAATTCACATGATTGGAGCAATTATAGGTTCTATCCTCATTGGTTGTCTTGCCGGTTTTGTCGCAGGAAAAATCATGCGCGGAGGCGGTTTTGGTTTTATCGTCAATTCGGTGCTTGGCATTGTCGGTGGTGTGATCGGCGGTTTTTTGCTTAATTTATTAGGCATTACCTGGGGTGGTTTGCCGGGACAGTTGGGTACGGCAGTGATTGGTGCCATTGTCCTCTTGGCCTTGGCATCCCTGTTCCAGGGGAAAGGCAAGAAAGGCAAGGATTAGCGCGCTTTGCGCGCGGTCGGCGTATGCAATAGCCGACCGAAAAAAACCGTGTGTATTCGGCATGGATGCCGAATAGCACGTTCAGGAGCAGCCGCAATGCGCAGCATAAGGCGCGCCCCCCCATTACATTTGTGCAGGCATGCTCAAAGACTGTCGAATCCATCCGGCGCTTTGACGGAGTGACATGGATACTTCGGGGTTGATAAAGCGGATGACTTCGACTTTAAATTCGAATTGGCGAAGCAGACCTTGAACGGGAATGCGCTGGACCTGGACAAAACGTGTCAATTCGGACATGAGGTTTTCCCAGACGTGTTGTTCGCCGTAGACGCCTTCGAACCAGACGATGAGCATCAAAGCCTCGAGTTGTGCCGTTTTGAGGCCATAGGTGCGTGTATCGTTGGCAATTTTGAGCAGTTCTTCGTAATACCATCTGCCGGGTGCGAAGAAAACGTTGACTTTAATGATATTGAGTCGTGCAATGAAGAGCTGTTCGATAAATTCGGTTTGCTGCGCAATGTCCTGGGCGAGTTTGTAATATTTTTCGGCATTTGCAAAATCGCCTCTGCATTCGCAGAGCAGTCCGCACGTCATGTAGAGTTCGGGGCGTCCAGCATTGGACTGGTGGACATCGAGGAGCATTTCTCCCTGTGTGAGATCCGATTGTGCGGCTTCGAGATTTCCGTTTAGGAGGCTGAGTTTTCCGAGCTGGTTATAGAGATTAACCTGTGCGCCGAAGTTATCTGTTTTTTGGTATTCGATGAGCGCCTGGTTGGTGAGTTTGAGTGCATTGTCGAGCTGGCCGTGTGCGAGTTCGATGTTGGATAAGAGCATCTGACATCGTGCGTTTCCGACGGGATCGTGAAAATCCTTAAAGAGCGGCATGCTTCGGAGGATGAATTTTTGTGCTTCATCGAAGGCGAGTTGCTGCAGATTGAGGTTACCCATTTGTGCGAGTGCGTATGCGAAGCCGAGTTGATCGCCGAGTTTTTGGTAGATCTCGATGGCGGTTTCGTTGGCGATGTGTGCATCGTCAGGGCGCATGAAGATGGCGTAAGTTTGCGACAGTGCCAGAAGGACGCTGGCTTCATCGGCGGTATTGCTGACGGTCTGATAGTTTTTTTGTGCAGCAATAAAGCATTCGTGTGCCTGTCGTGCAGCGCCGAGTGAGAGATAGATGACCCCGAGTTCGTAGAGTGAATTTCCCATGAGGTCGAAGTTTGCGGCATTGGAGCTGTAATCGTATGCTTTTTGGAAGCATGCAAGTGCAGCTTGCCAGTCGGCCTTGAGTTTTGAGAGTTTTCCCATGCCGAGGAGCAATTTACTCTGGATATTGGGATCTTCATCAGGGAGTGCCTGTTTTGCCCTGTTATAATTTGAACTCGCTTCTTCGATGAGATTCTGTGCGAGTGCGAGTTCGGCGATGCCGCAGTAGGCGAGTCCTTCGAGCTGTGGATCGTTGGTAATCTGTGCGTAAGAGATGGCTTTTGAGAAATAGTCTTTTGATGGCCCGTATTCCGAGAGTCTGAGTGTGAGTTCCCCGAGCTGGTAGTAGACGGTTTTCATCGTCTCGGGGGATTCGTCGGGTGAAAAGAGCGGGAGCATCTCTTCGTAATTTTTGCGTGCCTTGATGAGATTGGTATTTTGGAGTGCAGATTTGGCGGCGAATTCGAGATATCTGAGGGCGTTTTTTTTGTCACCGCCGAGTTTGAAGTGTTTGGCGATATCTTCGAGATTGATGAAGAGATCGTTTGCAGCCAGAGATTCTTTGGTGTGTGCGACGTTGAGATGCAGCTCTGGGGATGAATCGGTTTCGAAGAATTCGACGAGATGTGGATGAATAAATTCAAACGACATCTCTGCGTCCCATTGTCTTCGCAGGACACCTTCGCGACGCCAGACTTCGAGTGCGCGGCTGGTAAAATCGAGGAGGTTGTACTGTCCGTCGCGTCGGAGCAGTGCTTCGACAGCAGACAGGGAGAAGGTTTCCCCCATGAGTGCAGCACGTCTAAGGATTTCGCGATATTCAGCCTGGTTATATTTGCGCACGATTTGGTCGATGCGCTTGATGGATATTTTTTCGATGGAGTTGGGGATGACGAGTTTTTGTGCGTCATCGGTGCCAGCGGCGAGTTTTTCGTCGAGAATGTAGTGAAGCACGAGGTTGAGGAAGAGCGGATTTCCCTTCGACAACTGCATGCACTGGTTGGCCATGGGGCGCTGCATTTTGACGGAATTCTCGATGATGGCGGCGCAGTCTTTTTTATTGAGCCATGCGAGCTGCATTTCGCGATAGTGTATATGATCGAGGCGGTTGAGGCGCTCGAGCAGCATTTGGAGTTCGCGATTATCGTTGAGTGCCTGGTTGCGATAGGTCGAGACCAGGAAGAACATGCGGTGCTTGGTGACCGCAGCGAGTGCGGATTTCCAGATGAGATTGAGGCTGTCCGTGTCTGCCCAGTGGAGATTCTCGACTGTAAACATGACGGGCGCGGATCTCGCGAGTGTATCGAAAAATTCCTCGAGTCGGAGCTCGGCCTGTTCTCTTTCATCACCGGACTGGCCATATTTGCCGATGATGAAGTGCGTCATGAAGGTCGTGATATACGAATCGGTGATGCCATATTTGGCAAGTGCACGTTTAATTTCGTTTTGTGCATCGGAGGCATCATCCGACTGGACATTGAGGAAGTTTTTAAGTGCCGTCCGGACGGCGGAAAATGAGAGGTTGCTATGGGGCAGATAGGATGCGTTGATCCGAATACCCTTGGTACTTTCGAGGAAAATATCGGAAAACTTGTTGAGCAGGGCGGTTTTCCCGATACCGGTTTGGCCGCTGATGACGAGCGCAATGCCGGTATTTTCCTGCATACTTTTTTGAATGATGCTTTTGAATTCGTCGATTTCTGCCGTTCTTCCGACGAAAATGTCCTTGATGGAGCTGCTGACTTCGGAATGAACTCTGGGTTCTGCGAGGCTTTTCCAGCGAGCGGCGGCTTCGAAATCGGCATTATTGATTTCGATACCGCGTGTTTCTTCATTGAGCTGGTATTCGCGGAGTAGTGCGGTGGCATTTTGCGGTCGTTTGAGCGGATCTTTTTCGACGCATCGTGCGACGACTCGTCCCAAAAATGTATCGCGGAATTCCTCTGGGAGCGGCGGGACCGGCTGCCGTACCTGTTTGAGCAGGACTTCCATTTTGTCGGTACCATCCACGGCTCTTTTGCCGGTCAGCATTTCGTGCAGAATCAGCCCGAATGCATAGATGTCGGCAGAGGTCGTCGTTCCTTTGCCCATGGCCTGTTCCGGGGCCATGTAATGCGGTGTGCCCGGTGCACGTCGTTTTGCAGTAAAATGCGGTGCTTCGACGGCCTTCCCCCGAATGCTTAGCGTCCCTTCCGAGAGATTTTTGACGAGGCCAAAGTCGAGAACTTTGACAAAATCCGGCTCGCCATACTGTACACAGAGCATCAGATTGGACGGCTTTAAATCTCTGTGCACCATGCCACGTTCGTGGGCTTCGCTCAGGGATTTCAGTATCTGGTTGCTGATGTGCAGGCATCGGTCGTAGCTGAGCGCGCCCTCTTCTTTTAAAACTTCCGTAAGTGTCTTGCCGTCGAGCCACTCCATCACCAAAAACAGCAATCCGGTTTCGGTTTGACCATAATCGAATATGGTGATGGTATTGGGATGTCTGAGCTGGCTTGTTAGAAGCGCTTCCTGGCGGAATTGCTCGACATAGTCGGAATTGTTGCTGACCACGTCAGGCAACAGTACCTTGAGTGCAATATCTCGACCCAGATTGTCCTGCAGTGCACGGTATACAGCACCAAATCCGCCTAAGCTGACTCTTTGAAGAATCGTATAACGGTCAACCAGGCGGTCACCTGGGTTGGGAAGGTCTTGTTTGGGGGTATCGGGCATCTCAGATGATTGGTTTCAGGTAAAAATAAACGGCCAGCGGTGCGGCAAAAAAACATACGCTTTTATTATAGCATAAAACCGAAAAGTTTTGCACAATTTCGAACAATCTTAAAAAAAGAGGCGCCGGAGCTGTGCTTCCGGCGCCGTGCAGCCCTATGCTGCGCATACGGGCTTTGGGTGCGGCTATCTGCGATACGCCGCACCGGATGTGTTTTGGGACAATGCATTCCCGAAATCAGGCATTATTCTTTGGCGACACAACGGAAGTTGCCCGCATCATCGGCTTTGCATTCCTGAGCATCGGTGCATTCATCGGTATGGAGTTTGTTATCATCGCCGCAGTAAACGGCTTTTCCTTCTTTGCATGAGCCTTTCTTATCGACATCGCCGCATGCATCCGGATCGACGGGTGCTTTGGCGACGCAGCGGAAGTTGCCGGCATCATCGGCTTTGCATTCCTGAGCATCGGTGCATGTGTCTGTCTTGAGCTCATTGGCATCGCAGTAAATTGCCTTGTTGCCATCGCATTTGCCTTTGGCATCGATGCCTTCGCACGGATCGACGGGTGCTTTGTTGACGCAGCGGAAGTTGCCAGCATCATCGGCTTTGCATTCCTGAGCATCGGTGCATGTGTCTGTCTTGAGTACGTTTGCCTCGCAGTAGGTGGCTTTGTTGCCATCGCATTTGCCTTTGGCATCGATGCCTTCGCACGGATCGACGGGTGCTTTGTTGACGCAGCGGAAGTTGCCGGCATCATCGGCCTTGCATTCCTGAGCATCGGTGCATGTGTCTGTGTGGAGTTTGTCATCATCGCCGCAGTAGATGGCTTTTCCATCTTTGCAAGAGCCTTTCTTGTCGACATCGCCGCATGCATCCGGATCAGCGTTCTTTAAGCAGTCGTAAAAGTTTTCTTCGGTATTCATGCCACAGGTATAGCCTTCGCCGCAATCATACGAAAACAGAACTTTTTCTTCGGTGCAATAGGAAAGAACGTTGCCGTCGCATTTGCCGACGGCCTTGATATCACCACACAGGATGTTCTCTACGCAATCATAATAGCCGTCGGTAGGAACATAGATGCATTTTTCATCGTCATTGCACATGTAGGACACGAGCTTTTCATCTTCGGAACAGAGCAATACTTTTTGACCATCGCATGCACCCTTGTATGTATCCTCAAGTGAAGTGCAGTTTGAGGCTTCTTCGGTGACATTCTTGAAGCACCAGTAAAATCCGTCTTCATCCTTGTCACATGTTTCATTGCTTGTGCATTTAATGGTCGCGAGCAGGTTATTTTCATCACAATAGATGACATTTCCCTTGTCGCATTTGCCATAAGCATTGACATCGCCACATTCCTTCGGTGTGGGGTCATCGTCCATGCAATTGTAATTGCCGTCTGTATCTTTATCGCATTTCTGATTTTTGCCACATGCTTCCGTGACGAGGCCTTTCTTCGCATCGCAGTAAGAGAGGGTATTTCCATCGCATTTGCCAACGCCATCGACATCGCCGCAATCTTTGAAGTCCTTGGAAATGCAATTGTTTTTGCCGTCTGGATCTTTGCCGCATTTCTCTTCTTTGCCGCATGTTTCTGTGACGACGATATCGCCTTCACCGCAATAAGAGAGGACATTCCCATCGCATTTGCCGATGGCATCGATATCGCCGCATCCCTTCGGATCTTGAGGCTGAGTGCCCTTGGGAACACAGTTGTACACGCCGTCATGCAGTGCGCACTCTTCATCGTCATTGCAGGTCATGGACACGAGTTTGTTGTCATCTGCGCAATACAAGACCTTTTGGCCATCGCATTTGCCAACCGTGTCGATATCACCGCATTTGTCGCTTTCTATGACGACCTTTTTGACGCATACATAATCCTGATGGGTGTCAAGATCGCAGAGCTCATTATCGGTGCATTCGATAGTTTTCAGTTCGGGGCCTTCGCCACAATAGGTGATGACGTTGTTTTCGCATACGCCGTGTGCGTTAATCTCGCCACAGGGATTTTCTGCTGCTGCCAAGCAATCCACCTGGCCGTCATTGCGGGTTCCGCAGGTTTTGCCGTCCTTGCATTCGAGCGTTTCGAGTTTCCCGTTTTTGCACACGAGGGCCTTGTTGCCGTCGCACTTGCCTTTTTCATCGACATCGCCACAACCATCCTGGGGGCCAGGACCGGGGCCGGGACCTACTTGTTTGTCGACACAATCGTAGAGGTTTTTGGAATTCAGACCGCATACTTTATCGCCGCAATCCTGGGACTTGAGCTGATTGGCCTCACAGAAATAGACCGTGTTGCCCACGCATTTGCCAACCTCATCGACATCACCACATCCCTCAACGGGACCGGGGCCCACATCGGTTTTGTCGCAGGCTGCAACGCCATTGATGACCGAACATGTCGTCGGGCATTGTGTTTTCTGAATGCGATTGTCTGCAGAACATGTCAACAGAATGTCTTTGTCACATTCGGAAAAACCAGCAGTACATCTTTTGTCGTCGTCGTCCGAGCAGGCTGTCGAAAGGCATGCAAGAGCGGCCAGGGAAATTAAAAACATTTTTTTCATCGTCATGTCTCCTATCAAAGAGGGAAAGTGAAACACAAAAACTGAAAATATTCACAATGCAAATTGTATGCCATGTTTTTTTGCCTGTTGTTGGCAATGATGTCATTCAGAACTCCATCCCCAAAACAGGCTGTTTTAACGAGAGTAGAAATCATGTGTCCCAATGGGCGTCATCCCTATTCGCATGAGATGCAGGCTCGTGAATTGTTTTCCAAATTTGCCACAGGTGTATGGCAAAAAAGATTCACATCCCGAAATGCGGCTTGAAGTCAAAAAAAATCTGCCTGACCATTGGCGGTGGGAAGGCCGGCTTTATAACCGTGAACTGCACCGGAATGTGTGTGGACAGACAGATTTGGGAAATTGCTGAAAATAGGCTTCAGGCGGCCTTGGTTATTCTTTCATTTTGCCGAGCAGATTCTTCAATTCATCGACAGGCATGACCATGGATTCCTCCTCAGTGAGCGTTTCGGAGGCTGGAACTGTGACGAGCGCCTCAAAGCTGATGTCAAGTACCCGGCAGATGGACTGAACTTCCGCAGAATTCAAGGCTCTCTGGCCAGATTCAATTCCTTGACAACTGCTGAGCGAAATGCCGGTTAACTCGGCAAAACGTTCAAGACTGATGGATTTGCTTTCTCGAATTTTTTTTATGTTTTCGCCGACACTCATAGGTTACCTCACCATATATACCGATAGCGATACTCACTATATGGGAGTTTTTGAATGCGCAATCAAGAAAAAAATGTAATGGATGACAAATTACGGATTCTCCAGGTCACAGAGGAATTTGGCAATGGTTTCGAAAGATGCCTGAATATTCTTCTTTTTGGGATTGAGCATATAGGGCGTCCCCGAGTCATTGTCATTCTGGAGCGCGATGTCCAGAGGAATGGAGGCTATCAGCGGGAGTTTGATTTCGTCGCACAATGCCTGGGTATGTGTGCCAAAAATGTGAATGGTACGCGTCGTATCCAGGATCTTTTTGATTCTGGCGATGGATTTCTGCGATTTTTCGTCAAGCACCTTGATGTCATCCAGGAGGCGGAGAATGGATTCGCGACCTTCCCAATCGTATGTGGCCATATTTTCAACTACGCCTGCGATCTTGACGCCATAAGGCTCAAAAACGGCAACACCGCGCCGGACATCTGCCAAAGCGAGTTGTGAGGGCGTGGTCACGATGATGGCCGCATCGACCTGGATGGATTGCAGAATGGAAAGATAGGTATCACCAGTTCCGGGCGGCATGTCGATGACGAGATCGTCGTTTCCAGACCAGTCGACTTCCCACAGCAGCTGATTGATGACACCTGCAACCATCGGCCCACGCCACATCAGCGGCTGATCTTTTTCAATCATAAAACCAATGCTGAGAACATTGAGGCCGTGAATTTCGGGCGGCACAATGAGGTTGCCGACGACAATGGGAGGCAGGTCGCTTCCGACGAGTGCCGGGATACTTGGGCCATAGAGGTCGAGATCGAGCAGGCCGACCGTATGCCCCTGGGCTTTAAGGGCGAGTGCTGTATTGAGCGCCACAGTGCTCTTGCCGACGCCGCCTTTTGCTGAGCACACGAGCCAGACACGTTTGACGCCGGGAATCGGCTTTTTAGGCGGCAACTCCGATGCACTGCCGTGACTGTGTGCACATGCCGCCTGTGGCTCGTCTTCGCCATCAATGGCCAATGAGATAATGCGTGCCTGCACGCCGGGAATCTGTGCCTGAATGGCATCCCGGATGGCGTCTTCCATGGCATAGCGCGTTTTGACATCGTTGGCCTTTTCGACAGCAATGGTAACAGTAATGACGTTGTCTTCGACCCGAACTTCGCGAACTTCACGGTCACCTTTAAGCGCCATGTCTTCGTCAAAGAGAATCGCATTGGTAATATGGAGAGCCTGATCTTTCATTTGAGTTAGTCTTTTTTTGAGTTAGTCTTTAAAAGAGGGATAAAACATGGCGGGCGTAAGTGTGCCTCCGTGTGGTCGCCCCATGGCGAGCATGTCCCAGGGAAGAAAAGTATGGCGAGCTGTAGGGGCGGCCCAGTGTGGCCGCCCCTAGGCGAGCCGCGCGGCGTATGATAATAGCCGCGCCAATAAGAAAAAAAACGAGCGTAGGTGCGACCCTTTGTTTACAGGTCGAGATCTTCGAAAGTCATGTCCCGCACTTCCCGTACTTCTTCCGGAAACTGCTCGATGAGTTTCGCCTCAATGCCATTTTTAATGGTAATATTTGCATGTGGACAGCCTTCGCATGCGCCCGTGAGTTTGACATAGACGATGCGGTTAAAATAATCGACAAAAGTGACATCGCCGCCGTCCGCCTGAAGCATGGGGCGCAGCATGTCGATAGTTTTTTCAATTTCCAGTCGCATGATTCTTCTTTTGATTTGGCCAAAAACAGCGTCATATTAAAAGACTGTGTCCCCACGGGGGGAACAGACGGGGATGCGTTTACCACAAAACAAAAATGAGCAAAAGTACTTTACAGAATCCAACAATGAAGTTATACGGAGGATCACGGGGCTGGTGGCAGCCTCATGTGGTTCGGGGCCTATAGCTCAATCGGTTAGAGCAGCTGACTCATAATCAGCGGGTTCGGGGTTCAAGTCCCTGTGGGCCCATTGCTTTGAGGGGTTTTGGATGCGACAAGATATCACACAATTGGTTGGCGTGATAACCTGTTCCATCTCTAAAAAATTTATTTCTATCTAAATGGCTCGCTGCAAACTACGCAGCGGGCCGTTTTTGTTTGTGCTCGGAGAAGTTGGATTGAAAAAACAGCTTGAAATGTTGATCGAGCTCCAAAAACTCGATCTTGCCCAGGAAGCGCTCCGCCTCGATGTCGAAAAAAGACGTGAAAAAGTCGAAGCGGATACCGACATGCTTTTGGATCTGGAACAGACGCTGACGCGTCAGACCGAGAGTCTCGAAGAAACTCGGAAACTTCTTGAAAATAAGAAAGACGAACTCGAAGAGGCTAAAAAAGGTCAGGAACATGCCCACACCAAACTGAATGCTGTGACAAATTCCCGCGACTATGCCGCTCTTGAACGGGAAGCCGAGAATTTTAAAAAAGTCATCGTTCAGGTCGAAGGAGAAATAGAGCATCTCCGCACGGCGTTGGCAAACGCAGAAGAACAAAATGCCAAACATAAAGCTGATTACGACAATTTACAGGCCGAAATCGAAACAAATCGCAAAGAAGTAGATGAAGCTGCGGCATCGATTGAAGGCAGAGTCGCAGAACTTCAGGCAAAAGCCAATGAAGTTGCCAAAGGTATTCAGCCTCAGGTTCTTGCCCGCTATCGTTTTATTCGCAGTAAACGCTCCGGCGTCGCGGTCGTTTCTGCCTCGGGTGGTACATGCACCGGTTGCCACATGAGGCTTCAGCCTCAGGCATTTATCGTTCTCCAGCGGCAGAATTCACTCGAATGCTGCCAGAATTGTCAGCGCATTCTTTATTATGATGCCGAAGAAGCGCAGGCACTTCATGAGAACGCATCCAAATAATATGGACTGATGGGCGCAGCTCGATCCTTCGGATCGACTGGCGCCTTTCTTTTGTTTATTCTCCTGGCGAGACACGTATCTTGGCAGCTCTAAGGATGGGGCTGCGTATACCCGGGGGTATCCTGTTGAGAAATTCCCGGTTGACGGTGGTACTGACTGGTTTCATGTATGATGTTATTCAGTACGCCGGCTTCAGATTGCTTGTGTCGGTGATTTTGCGAGAACTCAAATCACCAGAATAGGACACGCTGGATCAAATCTGATTTTTTTCGTTTACTTTTTTGACTTGGGCGCGCAACACGGCTCACGGCAACGTACAATTGTGCGCTGCAAGAGGGGGAATTTGCGTTTTTTAAGTCAATGATTGGGTGTTCAATTGAGAGGAGTTATGGGTTTATGCCAACCGTAGTTGAAAAACTGCTGCCAATTATCGGCATCATCATCGTCATCGGCATCGTGATATGGCGACTGCCAAAAGTGGAAATTCAACATACAAAAGAGTTTGAGGCCAGACGCAGATTAAATTGGATATTCCTTGGTCTTACTTACGCTTTTTTGTACTTCGGACGTTACAACCTCGCTGTTGTTCGAACGGTACTCGATAGTGACAGCTGCGACGTGGCACTGCACGGCATCACGTGTGGCCTCCTTACCAACGATCTGTACGGTAAAATCTATTCCATCGGATCCATTGTTTATGGATGCAGTGTCGTGCTCAATGCACCGTTGTGCGATAAATTCGGTGGTCGTAAAACTCTGATGATCGGTGCTATCGGCGCTTCTATCGCCAATCTTCTCATGGCGCTCTACCTCTTTAACTACCAAGCTATTATGGATGCAACCGGCGGATCGCTCTCGCTCATCACTGCGTTCATCCCGCTTTTTGCCCTTAACATGTACTTCCAGAGTTTTGGCGCGATTTCTATCGTCAAGGTCAACTCGGCTTGGTTCCATGTGCGTGAACGTGGCCTCATCGGCGGCATCTTCGGCGCACTCATATCGCTCGGTCTCTATTTTGCCTACGACTGGAACGGTATGATCGTCGCAAACCTGCATTCCTCTTTTGCGTTCTTTATTCCGTCTGCAATTCTGTTCGTGATGTTCCTCGTTACGATCTTCGTCATTCGCGATTCGCCTGCAAAAGCCGGATTTCCTGAACTTAACACAGGAGATGCCACAAGCGGAGATACAGGACCACAGCTTTCTGTCATTCAGGTCTTTAAGAAAATTATCACCAACCCCATTATTATTACGATTGCATGCATTGAGTTCTGCTCGGGCTATATCCGTGACGGCATCATGCAATGGGGGCAGTCGGCTGGCAAAAACATTCCCATTCATCATGGCAACTTTTTTTTCGAAAACTGGGGCATGGTAAGTTGCTGCGCGGGTATCCTCGCGGGTATGTTTGCTGGCATCATTTCGGACTATGTCTTTAAATCGCGCCGTGGTCCCGTAGCCGCAATTCTCTACAGTGGTCTGCTCGTATTCTGCATCGTTCTCTTCTTCGTGCTCGGCAACCCGCTGTTCGGCGTCACGTTCGCTTGTATGGTGCTCTGTGTTATCGGCGTTCACGGCATGCTTTCGGGTACGGCTTCTATGGATTTCGGCGGCAGCAAAAACGCAGGCATTGCTACCGGCATTATCGACGGTTTTGCATATCTCGGTTCAGCCACATCCGCTTATCTGCTCGGTATGTACCTGCCTAGCAAATCGCGCGGTGATGCGCCCGAGTTCATCGCCAATCCCGACAACTGGTCCATTTGGCCAAAACTGCTGTTGCCCGCCATTATCATCGGTCTCATCCTATCCATCCGAATTTGGAATGCAAAGGTACAGCCTAAGAAAAAAGATGAAACTCCAAAGACTGATGAAACCCCAATAACAGACGAAAATTCTGAAGAAAAAATATCAAAGGATGAAACGAAAGCGGATGATGCAAAGGATGAAACGAAAGCGGATGATGCAAAGGATGAAATGAAAGAGGATGATAAGGCTAAAAACGGGAACTAACTGACGATGTCGAAACGCTATTTCCGGAAGAACTTGAAGATTTATACAAAAAATTGAAGTAATCCTTCATTCGAATAGCTCCCCACTTCGGTGGGGATTTTTTTTGCATTTGGATGGTAACGATTCAGCCCCTATGCTTTTTTTTTCGAAAGCTCAAACTTTCGTTCATGCATCGTGCATAATGATGAATGCATCATGAAAAGCTCGAACGATTTTCTTTGAGTCAAATGCATATCCACGGTGGTTAAACAAAGCTTTTTTTGGCATTTGCATGGTATCGATTCAGCCCCTATGATTTATGTAAAGAACCGAAGCTGACTCAACCCATGCATCAGGCAACAGTAAGTGCTCTATAGGGAAATTG
>DGWW01000139.1 GCA_002395385.1 Myxococcales bacterium UBA4248 | reverse complement strand
GTGGCGGTTTTGCCGGTGCCGATGGCCCAAACGGGTTCGTAAGCAATGACGACGCGGGCAGCTTCTTCATTCTTAACGCTGCTCAGACCATTGACGAGCTGGCCGAGGACGACATCGAAGGTCTTGCCTGCTTCGCGTTCTGCAAGCGATTCACCAACGCAGACAATGGGAATGATGTCGTTGTCGAGGGCTGCGCGCACGCGTTTGGAGACGGATTCGTCGGTCTCACCAAAGTACTGACGGCGCTCGCTGTGACCGATAATGGCATGCGTCGCACCGACATCCTTGAGCATATCGGCACTGATTTCGCCGGTATAAGCACCACTCTTGGCATAAGAAATATTCTGGGCGCTCAGTTCAATGTTCGAACCTTTGAGCAGCTCGGCAACATCCTGAAGACATGTAAACGTAGGTGCCACGGCGATTTCGACGTCTTTGACATCCGCAACGAGGGGCTTGAGCGCGCCCACGAGCTCTTTGGCTGCCGCGCGCGTATTGTTCATCTTCCAGTTACCAGCGATAAAGGGTTTACGCATTATGATTCTCTCCTCAACCGATTTCCACAATGGAAAAGAAATAGCCGCCTGCAAAACGGCCAACTACAAACGGCACGCAATATAGACACATTTGAGCAAAAGCAAATAAAAAAATGATGTCATTAGTTTTCTTGCTCGCCTATGCGCCGAAGGTGCATACGGCGAGCGACGCCCGGCTATCCCTACGGGATACGCCGCGCGAACGGAATATATTTGCGCGGCTATCTGCGATACACCGCGCAGAGACGCGCTATGAGCAGCCATGCTGGGCTGCCCATACGCTTGCATGATCGCCTATGGCCTGCAGCAATACGGCTCATCATGTACATAAAATCCATGCTATATTGCGATTGATGAATTGCATGATGCAGCGAGGTGATATAGCGATGTAATACGGGCAATCGCACGAACAAATGCGATCGCGTGAGATTCTCCCCAGATTTATTCTACAGTCCAGGGCGTACATTTGAGTTTACTCGATTCTACCGTATAGGTCGCCGGTACGGCGAACCAATACAAGTGTCCGTCTTTGGCAAGGTTACATTGTGCACAATAATACGTAGCACTTTGATTGATATATTTAACTTCAACCTTTCCTTTGTCGCTACATGACTGGAGCAGTGCTTTATCTTTTGAATCAGAACCAACCATCAAACCGATTCCATATTTTTCCTCAGTACAGTTAAGACCACAGTCATAAAAATGGACTACCGGTGTATAAGTTGAAGAATACTGAGCATGTTTGATAGTACATAAAACCAATGTATACGCAGAATTACCATAACCTAAGTATTGATAATAAACATGAGGTCGGTAACGTTCAGGTGTACAACTGTCTCCATCCTCGAAATGAGAACATTCTTCTTCCCCTTCTTTACAATATGGATAGCTGGAAGGGCATTTGGATGTATACCATACCCCTTCTTCGTGATCACAATTCTTCTGAGAGAGTTGCTTTTCTATGCATTCAGACTGTCCATATGAGCATTCCGGAGCCTGAGTGCTGCAGTTCGTGTAGTCGATCTGACAGTCTTTACACGAGACAGTACCTCTGCGATAGCTTGCGTCCCAGCTTTCACAGGTTGTCTTATTCCCGGAGAATTTCTTGCCATCGCAGTCCTCACCTGCATCCAATTGTCCGTTTCCGCATTTCGTCGGTGTGACACATTGACTATAATCGATTTGACAGTTCTGGCATGAAACGTTTCCGCTTTCGTAAGCGGAATCCCAACTTTTACAGGTTTTCTTATTCCCAGAGAATTTGCTGCCATCGCAATCTTCACCAGCATCCAGTTTTCCATTACCGCATTCCGCCGATGTGACACATTGGCTATAATTGATTTGACAGTTCTGGCATGAAACGTTTCCGCTTTCGTAAGCGGAATTCCAACTTTTACAGGTTGTCTTATTCCCAGAGAATTTGCTGCCATCGCAATCTTCACCGTCATCAAGTATGCCGTTTCCACAGCCAGACGGCGTAGGTGGCACTGAACCATCGCAGAGATTAGCCGGTGTTTTGGAGTTCCGGGGATCTGGGGGTTTGACCTCAAAATCGTTGCCGTTGTTGTTGGTATCGACACAACCGCCCTCTTTTCTAAATGCGGCAGTTTTGGCGCTTAATGCAGCGACAGGATTTTTCCCCTCGGACCAATTGGCTTTGCCATAACCAATGGCGTCGACATACCCTGAATCTGGTATTGAATTGGGGAGGGCATTGCTATTGTTCACGAGGAATAGTTTTCCCTTTGTTGCAGCTGGCGAAAGACTGCTGCAGGTATGATCTGGGGTAATGATATCCGCTCCGTTTGAACCACTCTGCAAAGCAATGAGATAGTAACCACCCTTGGGAATAGAAACCGAATTGGGCAAAATGCAGGTACTGGCGATAGTATCATTATCACTGGAACCATATTGCAGACTCCAGTTTGAAATATCCACAGTTTTGTCATCGATGTTGAGCAATTCGACATATTTAGTGTTGTAGACGGCGTTGCTGTTACCACCGCCAGAGTAAACCTGACTGATGACGATTTTACCAGATGAACCGGTTGGAGTGCTGGGTTTTACACAAACATTCGACTCACAGTGTGTTTTACCGTCTTGACGACCGGCACAATGGGAATCCATAGAGCATTCTATACAATCACTTGTATCGTATCCGCACTGATTACATTTGAGCGTGCCATCTGCAAATCCCTCAAAATTGGCACACGTTTTATTGCGCAGGTCATTCCCGTCACATTCTTCTGTACCTTCGGCAAGATTATCACCACATGAGATCGTATGACCTGGTTCAACGCATCGGTTATTTGGGCATATCTGATCCTGTTTGCAAAGAGTCAAATTGCTCTCTGTACATTCTACACATGCGCCTGTATCATAATGGCAGTTGCTGCATTTGAGCGTACCATCTACGAATCCATCGAAATCAGAACAGGATTTATTCTTCAAATCAGAACCGTCGCATTCTTCGTTACCTTCGGCCAGATTGTCACCGCACGTAGTCACATGCCCAATACACTCGCTGGTATCATAATGGCAGTTACTGCATTTGAGTATACCAGAAGTAAAGCCGTCAAAATCTGCACAGGATTTCCCCTTCAGATCATTGCCGTCGCATTCTTCATTTTCATCAGCCTGATTATTACCACAAGACACCGTCTGTCCTACACACTCGCTGGTATCATAATGGCAGTTACTGCATTTGAGTATTCCTCCGCTGAAGCCATCAAAATCTGCACACGATTTATAGTGCAGATCGGAACCGTCGCATTCTTCGTTCCCTTCAGCCAGATTGTCGCCACAGGAAACTACATGGCCTGGTTCAACGCAGCGGCCATTTGAACAAGTCCAACCACTGGTACAACGGCTGGTATCTTCGTTTGTACATTCATAGCATCCGCTTTTGTCAAATTCACAGGATGCATTACACCCCAGGGAACCACCAATACATTCACTCCAACTTTGGCATGTCTTATCGCCAAGAGCACTCTTATCGCAGCTTTCGCCTATATCAAGAACGCCATCACCACAAACATGCGACGGATCTTTTGGATCAGATTTGTCACCTGAATCATCTGAACAGGCTGATATACAAAGCGCCGCAGCTATCGAAAGAGGTACCAGGATGTTTTTCCAGGTACGATGTCCATTTTTATCACACATTCCCGTGTATATATGACTACTTTTATCTATACGCATAAAACACCCACATCTATGGTTGAGAAACGATTTTATATCTTCAACCTTATGAAGATGAACGATTCTCAACCGATTAAAAAATGACTGTCTGCAACAGATTATGCTCTGTTTTAAACAGACTGATAACAAAATTGTTATGTATAAAAAAAGTCTTAAGTGAAAGCAATTATTTTTTAGCAACAGACTGGGAAATCAGATTATTTTTAGAGCCGCAGAGTAGTAACACAGCTCTCGTTGTATTCATGCATGCGGTGAGATATCTCCAAAATAAAAAAGCGGCGTATCCCGCAGGGATAGCCGCGTTAGCGAGCGTATGGGCGCCCCTATAGGGGTGCCCATAGCGAGCTGAGACGTGTCGTGACACGTCTCTCAATTAAATTAAAAGATATTACTTAATGCGCAACGCTTCGACGCCGGGGAGTTCCTTGCCTTCGACGAGTTCGAGGCTGGCACCGCCGCCCGTGGAGACGTGCGTGACCTTATCGGCCATACCGAACTGACGGATGGCGGCTGCGGAGTCACCACCGCCGACGACGGTATTGCCCTTGCATTCGGTGAGGGCTTTGGCAACGGCGATGGTGCCTTCAGCATAACGGGGATTTTCGAACACGCCCATCGGGCCATTCCAGAAGACGGATTTGGCTTTGCGAATGACATCGGCATATTTTTCGCGGGTCTTGGGACCGATATCGAGGCCCATCTGACCGGCGGCAAATTTTTCGACGACGGTGCAAGGCGTGGTGTCATCGAGTGCAGTCGAAACGACATGATCTACGGGCAGAAGGAGTTCGCACTTGGAATTGGCAGCTTTATCGAGGATGTTCTTTGCAATGTCGAGGGCATCGCTTTCGACGCGGCTGGCAGCAACATCGACGCCCTTTGCAGCCAAGAGCGTGTAAGCCATGGCACCGCCGATGCAAATCTGATCGCATTTTTCGATCAGGCTTTCGATGACGCCGATTTTATCCGAAACCTTGGCACCACCGAGGATGGCGACGTATGGATGCTCGGGATCATAAACGATTCCACCGAGGAATTTGATTTCTTTCTGGAGCAGGTAACCACAGGCTTTGTTTTCGCCAAAATGCGGAACCATCGTAGCCATCGAAGCATGAGCACGGTGGCAGGTACCAAAGGCATCGTTCACATAGACATCGGCGAGTGCAGCGAGCGATTCGGCGAATTTTTTCTGGCTCTCTTTGACGGCTTTCTTGGCAGCGGCTTTTTCTTCGTCGGTTGCATATTTTCCACGGGGTTTGCCTTCTTCTTCCTCATAGAAGCGGAGGTTTTCGAGAAGGAGAATCTGGCCCGGCTGAAGGCGTTTGGACTGCTCGACAATGCCATCGCCCACGCAATCCTCGGCGAAAATCACTTCGCGTTCGGGAAGCAGTTCGCTCAGTCTTTCGGCAACGGGCTTGAGTGAGAATGCGGGATCGGGATTGTTCTTGGGACGACCGAGGTGAGAGGCAACGATGGGAAGGCCGCCATTGCGAATGATGTACTGGATCGTGGGGATCGCCTGGCGAATACGAAAATCGTCAGTAATGACGCCATTATCCAAAGGAACGTTGAAGTCGACGCGGACAAAAACGCGTTTTCCATCGAGGTTGAGGTCTTCTACGGATTTAATGCCATCGAGGTATGCCATGTTGGTTTGTACTCCTTTAAGATGATTTATCGACAAACGGATTTGCTCAGGCCTA
>DGWW01000016.1:7484-10129 GCA_002395385.1 Myxococcales bacterium UBA4248 | reverse complement strand
ATTCATAATGCTGAATGATTTTGCAAAGCCAAAGGAATTATCCAAAATCTCTGAGTACGACATTTCATTATGCATTCATAATTATGCATTATGCATTCATAAATACGCGTTATGCATTCATAATTATGCATTATGCATTAAAGAATGATTTGAGCTTTTGAAAAGAGCAAGCATAGGGGTGAATCGTAACAAAAATTAAAAATACCATTTGATCATTCGTGGTAAATCGTTAAGAATGTGGCATGGATGCGTGACAGGCACGCATCATTTACAAATGCGGAAACAAACATGAAACCCAAGAAACCCGGTTTTTTATCTGCTGTACTGGATTCATTGATTAGCACGGTGGAATCGTCTGTACGCGAAGCGCTCGAGCAAGCGACAGAGGGTGAGCATATGGAGACGACAGAAGCATCACAAAAGCCATCTGCCATGACATCAGTCATAAAGAATCTCGTCGAAGCATTGCAAAAAAATGGAAATATAGAAGTACATTATGAAGTAAAAACGGTAAAGCCGCACCTCGATGTTGCCTCGGAGCAGCCTAAATTGGCATCCAATGTACCCGATGTCATTGACGCCGAACCGTCTCAGACAAACCAGGATGATTCTAAAGAAAATGTCCCAAAGGTGCCGAGAGATGCATCCATAAATAGTACAACCGATTTTAAATTGGATGGTACGATCTGCACTGAATATAACGGAAATGAGAGTGTCGTGGTTGTTCCGGAAGGCATAACCATCATTGGATCTTCTGCATTTAAAAATCGCAGAAATATTGAAGAAATTGTACTTCCTGAAACCTTACGTTCTATCTCTGTTTCTGCATTTAAAGGATGTAAAAATCTCAAGACAATTGTCATTCCATGGAATGTCTCTGAAATTGGTGATGAAGCATTTGCCGGGTGCAGATCCCTAAAATCAATCGAACTTCCAGAGAGTATCCAATCGCTCGGAAAATATGTTTTTTCTGAATGTATATCTCTCGAATTTGCAGCTTTGCCGCATAGTTTGCGTATCATTCCGGAAGGACTTTTTTCGGGATGCGGCGCATTGGAACGCATAAGATGGCCGGATACCGTCGAAGATATCCATAAACATGCATTTCTCGACTGCTATGACTCGGATGTCTGGACTTATTATGAACTCGATGAAGGCATCATGCGCAGAATGCGCGCAGACCCCAATGAACTTGATCCGGAGCACGTTTTTTATTTGCCACAAACACCATTTGTTCAGTCATGTATTTATAATATCCTCGATAAAATCCATGCCGAAACAATCCATTTGCCGGAACTAACAGCCGGCAGAATTTCAATTTTTCGGCAGGCACTCAAATTTTGCCGTATTTTAACCGGGGATGATACCTATGCTGTAGGTCAGATGGCAGAATTATGTAACCATGTCCTTTTCACGATGACATTGGAAGACATGCAAAACGAAAAAGCGCTTGAATCCCTCTTGTTCATGACAGCAGAAGCTATCGGTGGCAGTGGCCAGACATACAAACTGGCCGAAAAAGCGATGTATGATATCTACAAACTGCGCTACAAGAATAGTAAAAATTATCAGGAAGCCATTAAGAATTCTATGGGCAAAGCATTAAATCTGTTCGGTGCCGAACTGACCCCCATGCGTTATCACCCAATGGTGTGGCACCACACAGCCAGTTTTTGTCAGGAATGGGACTATCTGAATTTTGTATTTAGAATCGAGGGACTGCTGCGCGGCCTCGAATTTGAAGTCACACGAATCCATACAGATTGCAGCGAAGATGATACACTTGAGCAGTGGCTTTCGGCCTGGAGTCAGGCAATTGAACCGTTTGATCTAGTCATTATTGATTTTAAAGCACCACAGAAAGTCGATAAAGTACCCAATCATATTTTTTCGATTACATCGATGGCGCATGCCGAGATCATTCGTGATTTTCTCGAAACCTGTCATTGTTCATCCCAAATGGAATGCTGGAATGCTGGCAGCATCGTACAGTCGGAATTGCATTTCGTCTAAATACTCTTTGGCAAATGATTTTATGATAAAGCGTTATCATTATTACGTCTCTGGCGAAGTCCAGGGGGTGGGGTTTCGGTACAAAGCACAGCGCATTGCCTCAAGGTTACAGCTGACTGGATGGGTACGTAATCTCTCAGATGGCCGCGTCGAACTGGAACTGCAGGGAGAACAGCTGGAACTCGATCGTTTCTTTCCATGGATGGAAGACAGCTGCTATATTGAGATAACACAAATTGAAGCCAAACCCATTCAAATCATAGACAGCGAAGTGACTTTTGGTGTACGTTATACGGTATGATGAACCAAAACAACGATTGTTTGTTTCCTGGTTCATTTTTAGTTTTTTTTAACGCTCAGACAACAGCCACGATTGCTTTCTGCGGAGGTTATGATGAACTATCGGATTCCCTTGTTTCTATGCACCTTAGGTTTGGTTTTTACAGCATACAGCTGCTCCAATGACATGATTACGAATGATTATATCGACGATACAGCTGAAGATTATCAGCCAGTAGATACAATCGAAACCGATAAAACAAACCCAGAAACACAAATAGTCAATAAGCCAGATGAGCAACCGCCCGAAGAACAGCCGCCCATCGACAATCCTCCTGTCGATAACCCGCCAG
>DGWW01000016.1:0-7385 GCA_002395385.1 Myxococcales bacterium UBA4248 | reverse complement strand
AGTCGATGATCCTCCTGTCGATAATCCGCCAGTCGATGATCCACCGGTCGATAATCCGCCCATAGAACAGCCTCCAGAAGATCCGACGGATATATCGATTCAGATCACAGATGTTTTAGACGTAATAGACGGCGGAAGCAGCATTTCTATCAAAGGAAAGAAAGTACTCGTAGCTGGTAATTCACAAATTTACTATGGATTATTGGTCATTACCGGCAATCGCGGCAAAACAGATATTGGATATTTCCATCAGGCAGCAAAATACGATGGGAATGCATTAACCGTCATAGATTATACTCATGGTGGTAAAAATCTTGACTGGATATACTCAAACCATCTTAAAGGCATTGATGCATCGACCCGTAACAGTATAGATTATGTCTTGTTATCCGAAGCCGGTGAAAATAATAAAAATATCGATAAAACAGTTAAAAAGATCATGGATTTGTTCCCAAATGCCCAGGGCGTTTTTATGCCTCATGAATATCATTACCATAAAAACCATTCGGGGCTGTTGAACAAATTAAAGACCCTCCAGGATATGGGAATTTTGATTGCCAACCCAGGCGAACTTGCTTATAACATCTATAAAGGCAAAGAAAAAGTAGAAGGTTCCTCTTATACTTATTCGAGAACGACTTTTGTAAAAAATAACAGTGGATGCAAGAATGGCTCGGGGCTTTGGGGAGGAGGCAACGACGGAGACTCGCACCACCCCAATCCGCTTCATGGCTATCTTGAAACATTATTGGCCTACTCCGCCATCACAGGCAAATCTGCTGTGGGCATGGAGTACAAATATACAGATGACAAATCTATCCATAAGTATTTTGACTTAGACGCATTTGTAAAAGCCCATTATAATTGTGGCAAGAATACAAATTTTCATAAGATTCTGCGCGACAAAGAAGAAGTCACCCGTTTGCAAAACCTCGTCGATAAGTACAACACCAAATGGAATGGTAAAGCCCCCGTGTCATCATGCAACCATGAAGCAACCGTGGAAAGCATAACCCAAACCTATTTCAACGGTTCTGCCAATACCAATGGTGTTGCGCTTGCAACCTGCTCTAAATGCGGCGAATCCATTACGGTGGATATAAAAACAACAGAAACCCGCGAAAACATCATGCTCATTCCCGCAGCGACGGTAATTGATGCAGGCTATCAATCCCAAAAAGAATATATGCTTGCTGGCCTGGGCAATGTTTTTTATCAAACCGAAAAAGGCTGGGGACGCATGGGATACAGCTCCATTCAGGGCATGGCTTCGATGTGCGACGGCGTCCGAATTGCTGCTCACAAACAGGATGGATCGCAGCTGTACTGGAAAATTGCAGATACTTCCAAAAAATATGATGCCAATGGCACTGCCACTTCTGACGGCAAATACATGTCACTTATAGGTTATCGATTAAATGAGCCAAAAGAAGTCAGCGGATTTGCACTCTTTGCGGACGCTCTGGATGGCAGCTTGACAGGCTTCGACCTGCTGGGTGGGCACAAAAATGAAGACGGCACTTATTCATGGAATGTTCTGTGGAGCGGCAATAATATAAAATATATACCCTATGGAAAAGTAACTCATTTTGTTCATTCCGATTTTGAAAAAATGCAGGTCGATGCCATTCAAATTGGAATTACCGAAGCAAAATCCAACATTATTTATGCATCCGAACTCGAAGTTTATGGTCATTAATCCTTCGAATCAGCAAGGTATAAATTCGAGGAATACAAAATTTCAATAATCAGTTAAAAGAGGCATTGGGCAGGGTTTCCTTCCTGCCCTTATTTTTGTTCCAACGAAGGGGCTCTATTGTGGATGTCATCAAAACGGATATTGCAGTCATAGGCGCCGGCGGTGCCGGTTTACGGGCGGCCATTGCAGCCGCTATTCATCATCCGGAACTCAAGATCACACTCATCTCGAAAGTTTATCCGATGCGCAGTCATACCGTGGCTGCCGAAGGCGGTGCCGCTGGCGTCATCAGCCCGGATGATACGCTCGAAAAGCACTTTGAAGATACCGTCGCAGGCGGTGACTGGCTTTGTGATCAGGATGTCGTCGATTTTTTTGTGTCTCAAACGACAAAAGAGCTCTATCAACTGGAGCATTGGGGCTGCCCATGGAGCCGCACGCCCGAAGGCCATGTCAATGTGAGAAAATTCGGCGGCATGAAAGTTCCACGCACCTGGTTCGCTGCCGACAAAACCGGTTTTCACATCCTGCACACGCTTTACCAGACTTCGACTCAGTTTAAACAGATTCAACGCTTAGATGAACACTTCGTCATCGATCTGCTCGAAGAAGACGGCCAGATTCGCGGGCTGGTAACATACGATCTACAAAATGGCATTTTCAAAACCGTTTTGGCAAAGGCAGTCATCATTGCAACAGGTGGTGCTGCACAAGCCTATAGCTTCACGACCAATGCCACGATTGTCACAGGAGATGGGATGGCATTGGCATACCGCCATGGCGTTCCGCTTCGCGACATGGAGTTTGTCCAGTATCATCCAACCGGCCTGCTGGGATGTGGTCTGCTCATCACCGAAGGATGCCGAGGGGAAGGTGCCGTTCTCGTCAACAAGGATGGTTACCGCTATCTGCAGGATTATGGACTAGGCCCCGAAACACCGCTGGGTGCCCCAAAAAACAAAACGATGGAACTCGGCCCGCGAGATAAACTATCGCAGGCATTCTGGCATGAGCAGCAAAAGGGACGCGTGTTTGAAACACCTCTCGGGCCAGCCGTACATCTGGATATGCGCCATCTCGGAGAAAAGGTCCTTCATGAGCGCCTACCGCTCATCTGTGAGCTCGCGCAGTCGTATGCGGGCGTTGATCCGGCAAACGCGCCAATCCCCGTGCGTCCGGTCGTTCATTATACGATGGGCGGCATTGAGACTGATATACACACAGCGACGCGCAAACCCGGGCTTTATGCGGCCGGCGAATGCGCCTCTGTCGGTATTCATGGCGCAAACCGTCTGGGCTCCAATTCCCTCGTCGAGACGCTCGTCTTCGGGCACGTTGCAGGTGAATCCGCAGCCGATTATGCACTCAAAACTGATTTTGGAAATGAATCCAAACTCACAGAGGATGCGCAGGCCGCCATTCAAAAGGCAACTTCATTATTCGAAGGGAATGGGTCCGAATTCGCAGCCGATATTCGTCGTGAAATGGGCAAAACCATGGAAGAAGGGATTGGAATATACCGCGACGAAAAGGGAATGCAGACGACCATAGACAAACTTCGTGATTTGCAGGCACGGTATAAAAATATTCGCATTCAGGACACCCTCGGGCGAGTATTTAATTATGACTTTATTCGCGCCCTGGAACTCGGTTTTACACTCGATGTTGCCGAAAGCATAGCCCACAGTGCACTTCAGCGCAAAGAATCCCGAGGAAGTCATCAGCGCCTGGAACCGGAATATCAAAAACGTGATGATGAGAATTATCTCAAACACTCACTGGCTTATTATCGGGAAAATGATATTCCTAACATTGAATATTCCCAGGTCAAGATCACCCATTATCCCCCAGCCCAACGTCTGTATGGCGAACAAGCCGAAAAATCGAAGTAATACATCACTATGGAAAATAAAAAGAAGAAATTCAAAATACTTCGTTACCGTCCCGAAACGGATGATGCCCCGCATTATGAAACCTACGAAGTATCCTATCGCCACGAAACCTCCATTTTAGACGCGCTCAATGAGATTCGCGACACTCAGGCACCTGACCTGAGTTATCGGTCTTCCTGCCGAATGGCTGTCTGCGGCTCTTGTGCCATGATGATCAATGGTGTGCCCCACCTCGCTTGTAAAACTTTTGTGCGCGATTACGAAAAGGTCGATATCATCACGCTCGAACCCCTTGAAAACTTCCCCATTGAGCGCGATCTGGTCTGCGATATTTCGGATATGGTAGAAAAGATCGAACGCGTCAAACCTTATATTATTCCAATTGACAAAGCAAAACCTCTGACCGAAGATTTTGTTCAAAGCCCACGTCAATTAGAAAAATACCGCCAATTTGCCCAATGTATCAATTGTGGTTGTTGTTACGCAGCATGCCCGCAATACAAATTAAATAAGGAATTTATAGGTCCGGCTGCATTAACACTTTTATATCGATATAATCATGATAATCGCGATGCTGGCACACCTCAGCGCCTCGAAATATTAAATCAGGATTCCGGTGCCTGGGGCTGTACCATGGTCGGTTATTGTTCGGATGTCTGTCCAAAGTTGGTCGATCCAACTTCTGCAATTCAGTTGGGCAAAGGCGCAAGCGCTTTTGATTACATCAAACATTTCTTTAAGAAAAATAAATAATATGGAATCACATCGAAAACCCTATATCCGTGAAGTAAAGCGTTCATGGTGGCTATCCAATCGTGTATATACTCGATATATGATCCGCGAAGGTACTGCAGTTCTGAGCCTGCTCGTATCCCTTGAACTGCTTGCCATCTGCTTAATAACCGTGATTTTTCCCGACAATGCACAAACGATCATCGTCACAATGATACAACATCCCGCAATCATCATTTTTAATATCATTGCATTGCTGGCAGTCATGTTTCATACTGTGACCTGGTTTAGTTTAATGCCCAAAGCGGTTCGAGTGTTTCGTTCTTCCTCACCGAAAGAAACGCGGCTCCTACCTGCACATTTTTTTCTCATCTCACTTTGGCTCGTGACAATCGTTGCTTCAGCAATCATTGCATTGGCGCTTATTTTTGCAGTTTAAGGAGTCGTCATGTCTACGCGTTCCAATGAACCACCCTTCTGGGGATTGTTTGGATTTGGCGGAATGGTCATCGCATTTGCCTTTCCTGCATTGCTGATTTGTATGATCATTGCCGGATTGAGTGACGGTCACTCGACTTTTCATATCACCGAAATCATGTCTCACTGGTGGGGAGCTGCAGCCCTGTTCCTCATCATATTCGGGGCTGCTTTTCACGGCGTTCATCGCATTCTTTACAGCCTGCATGATTTAAAGTTCCATACGACACTTGTACACAAAATCATCCTCTACGGTCTTGCT
Source organism: Myxococcales bacterium UBA4248 (assembly GCA_002395385.1). Lineage (GTDB taxonomy): Bacteria > Myxococcota_A > Bradymonadia > UBA4248 > UBA4248 > UBA4248. The sequence continues at coordinate 2,323 of DGWW01000016.1, read as the reverse complement.
GTATGTATATCTCTTGCAGCACTCGCCGCGCTTGTGTACAATTATATACAACATCTTTAATTTCATTCGATATATTATTGAATTGTTTCGTGCTTCGGCTATTCGGCTTTGCCGAATACGCCTCGCAAAAGCCGCTATATTTGCGGGAATACCGCAAATATACGCGGCTTTATTCATTTTGGGTTTTCACCCATTCGTTGTATTCATCGTACAGTGGTTCTCCTGCAATATAAGAGAGAACGGGAATGTCTTTTCGGCATTCTTTGAGAATCGGATAGGCCAGTTCAGATGCCTTACCCCTGTTGCAATGAAGGATGACCGGCTTCTCAGCTGGTATTTCCTCTTTACGCGCTTCCAGCTCGGTATAGGGAATATAAATTGAACCCGTAAAAGCAGCATCCTGCTTATATTCTTCAGGCACCACATTGATGATGACCAGTCCCTGGCTGTACGCTTCTTTCATATATTCCAATGCAGCTTCCGGTTCCAGCGGACCAAGCCAATCGGCAGTATGATCGATGACCTCAGGCGTTGGGGGTTGAGGATTACCTGGATCGTCTTTCCCAGGATCGACAGGTTCCTGATGATCGCCACCATCAGACGTATTCTGCCCGGATTGCTCAGTCTGCTTGTCTGTATTGACTCCATCGTCAGAACCACACCCGGACGCGACAAGCCCCCCCATGAATAAAGCGTAAATACCAAATCGATGTAGCATCATCCCTCTCCTTCGAGGCATCATCTTAAAAATCCATATATTCTCCCCATTTTCCCTCTCTCAACCATGATTCAAGAGGGAAAATGGCTTATAATTCAGTCAGATTACTATAGCAGAAAATCCCTCAATATCACCCGGATTATGTATACCATGCGAATATCCCAATCACAATGAATAACTCATCTGTGCTTTCCGACCTCCATGAAATGAATGACACATAATTCGGATTTTTAGGTTTAATGCCTATGTTGTAAAAAAACGCAAAAAAAATGCATTCCGGATGTAACAAATCCGATCTGGTTGGCATCATTAGGGTGAGAGATAAAGGGATCTCTCCCCATCCAGGAGGTTTATATGCAACCAGACAAAGAAAAGTATTCGGGGCTCATTTTGGGTGCGATTGCAGGCGACTGCCTTGGTATTCCTTATATTTACATGAAAGCAGATGCACTGTTTGAGATAGGAAGGCACCTGCAATGGCAAATAGGCATGCCCGGAGAATGCTCACACCTCATGTATGCTGCACTGGAATGCATTGCAAAAAAAGGATTCAAACTGGCTCACCTTGCTCGTGCCTATTGGAACTGGGCACAAACCAGTATGGATATGAGTTATGTCATGTCTGAGTGTTTTGGGCATGAACCCAAGAGCGTCACAGTATTACATGAACAAGCTCCAAAAGCAGACTATGGCTCGCTTTGTAGCGGTCTGCTTTTAATACGGCAAATTCCATTGGTATGTGCAGGGCTTGCCTGGGAAGATGACAACCTCATTCAAACAGTCCGCGAAGAATGTCGGCTGACACATACAGATGAGGAGTGTATTGAGTATGCACAGCTCTATGCGCTTTGTATTCGCGATATTCTACTGGGAAAATCGCGTCTTGAGATTTGGGATCATCTTTTTGCTAAGGTAAAAACGCGGGAAGTCTATCGCACACTATTAAGCTCTTATTACGAAAAGCCCTCGTGCGATGGCCCGGATTATAGTCACGCCAGAATTACTTTTGGAATGGCCATGTATCATTTCTGGCACAATACCCCCGTTTCCTGTGCAATCCGCAGTGTCGTCCTTGCTGGTGGCTCGACCGATGTCAATGCCTGTGCCACAGGGGCGTTATGTGGAGCATTTCAGGGGAGGCAGGCAATTCCAGAATCCTGGCGTGATATTATTCTGTATGAACTTGAACCGCCGCATACCCAAATGCCATCCCATGCCATCCACTGTATAGATAAGATTTTGGCGTGTCCCGCCAAAGCAGACCATCCCCATACCAAACTGCACAGCAGCCATAAGATACGCGACACCCAAAATAAAAAATGCGCGACGTATGCACAAAGTGCATAGACGCGCACAAAGCCAGGCGTATTGTGACACATGGCACAATAGCCGGCCCCCAACTAATTGAACCAGCGGCGGCGACGCAATCCCAAAGCACCTGCAATAGCAAGCATCAACGCAGCCAATGAGAGCGGATGTCCGTTTCCGTTACGATGGGAACACCCCTCCGAACTCATGATTTGCGTACCGGCAGACGATGAATCGTCATCACCCGGTTCATCAAGGTTTTCTCCGGGATTCTGGCCGGGATCATCCGAACCGCCG
>DGWW01000057.1 GCA_002395385.1 Myxococcales bacterium UBA4248 | reverse complement strand
TACAAGTGCCGACACCAAATGCGAGGGTGACAACTATTATCAATGCGAGTCAACGGGCCTCGTTTCAACAAATCCGAAACCGACGGATGGCAAACATTATATCTGCAATGCATCCGAAGGCGGTTGGATATCGGTAGCTTGTACTGAAGCTTCGCATTGTACAGCTGTTGAACATGCGACGATGGCCTGCAATGAGAATGTTTGCGAGGTTGCAAGCTGCGAAGGCAATTGGAGCGTCACTACTGGTAAAGATGCATGCGAATGCGTGGGAGATTATGCATTCGATGGTACGGATTGCGTTGCAGTTATTTGTGCACCGGGAAGCAAAGCATGTGATACCGATGGCACCAATGTTCTCGTTTGCAATGTTACGGGAACCGGTTATGAGACGAAGACCTGTACGACCGATGTCGAAAATGCCGTTCCAATGTGTACCACTGAGTTTGAATGCAGTTATCGCTGCGCTGCCGGCTTTGCTCAGGTAGGTGAGGAATGCGTTGCTGAAACCTGCAACGATGGTGATAAGATCTGCAATGATACCAACGATGGCCTCTTGGTTTGCAATGCAACGGGGACAGGCTACGAAGCTGGTGATCCCTGCACCGCACCGGATAATGCCAAACCGACATGCGACAGTGGTGTCTGCGACTTTGACTGTAATGGTGGTTACATCAAAAACACATCTTCGGATCCTGCTCGATGCGATCGCGAAATACTCGCTTGTAATTTCCAGCATATTGGCGAAACCGGTGCATACGGCAATGTTGCACTCAATGGCAAAACCAAAGACGATTACAATGGGCGCGTCGTTTGTGTTGATCAGACGGATGCAACCAGAATTATCACATTAGATGCTGTTTATAACAAAGCTGTCGATACAAACGTCGAATTTGGTGTCGTCGATATGTCCAGCATTGACGCAGGTAAATACAATTGTACATTCGAATTTAAGCTTGCCGATAGTTCGACATGGTTTGCTTGCCAGGGTGTGGATTATTTCGAGCATTGGGCTGATCCGATTGCAATCTATGACAATGATCTCTCTGTACTGCCCGAAGGTTGGTATCGCGAATATCGTAAGCTGATTTGTACTCCCGATGCACGCGAATGCGTAGGTGAAAATCAATATAAAGTCTGTGCCAGTGATGGTATGAGCTATAGTGAGGTTCAGACCTGTGATACGGCAGTTGCCAATGGTTATGCCATTTGCAGCGGCGCAGGTGAATGCGGATTTGCATGCAATGAGTCGGATGGGTATGTCAAAGACGGCGATGTCTGCCGGGCGACCTTCTGTCTCGATGTGAACGGCGATCGCATTGAAAATGGCGAGGATGGCTGTGAAACTGCAAATCGTTACAATCTATGCAACGATGGCCAGTGGAGCACGGACAGCAGTCTTTATGAAGATTGTGAATGGGGATGCGATGCCGTCGCCAAATCGTGCAAAGCTCCCGTTGGATGCACGGATGCTAATGGTACATCGATTGCACACGGCGGCACTGGCTGTGGTTCTGCAAATCAAGTTGCAGAATGCAAAAATGGCGAGATGGTCGATGCCTTCGATTGCGAAGTTGCCAATGCAACAGCAACCGTTTGTACGGGCAATGGCGATTGCATGGCGACGGCCTGTGGTACAGGCTATCACCTCGGCAGCGGCACGGATGAAGGCAAATGTGTTGTCAATGTCTGTGAACCCAATACCTACATTTGCGATGGCACGAATGCGTATTCCCACTGCAATGGCGATGGCAGCGATTATGATGATATCGGGGAATGCGATGCAAAGGCGAATGCAGATGTGGTTGCAGAATGCGCAGAAAGTGGTAGTTCTGTTGAATGCAAATATACATGCAAAGAAGGCTATGCCTGGAAAGATGGCGTCGAGAATACCGAATGTGAGCTTGTTGCGACACTGCCTTGTACAGATGCTGTGAGTGGTTTGGCAGTCGAAAGCGGTGCTCAGGGATGTGCTACTGCAACCGCTTATGGTGAATGTGTAAACGGTGAATGGGCCGCAACCGAATGTGTCACTGCTGTTGATAATGCGCATGCAGTTTGCAATCCGACTTTGACAAATTATTGCACATTTGCCTGCAATGAAGGAACGACCCCATCGGCCAATGGTTCATCCTGCATCGAAGATATTAACGTCGAATGGTGCAAATTCCAGTGGCTCAACTCGCCACAGGATGCCGGTGGCCGTATCCTGTTCCCCGCAGGCAAAGGTGACACCGATGTTACACCTTATATGATTTGTACATCGGAGCCTACACAGACATTTAGCAATTGGGATGCAGTTGATTTTGCCTACCTCAATACAGACTGTAACGAAAGTGAACCAGCTTCCGATCCTTGTGGTTCGGTCAATAAAGAGTATCAAATTGATGAGACCAACACATATACTGGTGTTGCGGGAACCAATTATTGTGCCTTTGTCTTCGATTTCGGCAATCAGAATATATTTGTATGCCCGAAAGATGGCGGCGCAGGTGTTCGCGTGACGAATGACACGGTTCTCAACGAAGAACAGTATCGGACCTTCGACGGCGATTTCTGTATCGGCAAGGGCGATGGTGTGTTCTGCAATGGCGATATCGTTACGACTTGCGCTGGTGGTGTTACGACGGATGCACAGGGCGCGCATTGCGATGACACCAATGACAAAGTCGTTGCCTGCAGCGGCGGCAGCTTTGTCTCCGGAGAAACAGTGGAATGCGCTGCCTATGGTAGAGTTTGTTCGAATGCAACATGCAAGGAAGTCACGGTGAGTGCATGCGATTTTGACTGGCTTGATTCAAGCGGAGCATACGGTATCGTTTATCATCAAGACAATACACATGAGGATTATGTTGCACGGCTTGTTTGTATCAATACGCAGGATTCGAGCGATATCAAGACCCTGGCTGCTGAATATCTCGAACCGGATGGCAGCAACAATGACAAGTTCTATGTATCCAATTTAACTGACATTGCAGGCGGCAATTATGAATGTTCATTCCAGTTCAGCGGTCGCAACAGCAACCAATGGTATGCTTGCAGTGACAACTGGTCACCGGATCCTGTGTTGATCGACAGCACAGACGTCTACGAAACACTTGCTGATTCTTACTTTAAGAGCGCTTTTTGCATCAATCGCGCGACCGATCATGACTGGTGCAATGGTGAAACCTGGACAAAATGTGCCGATAACGGCACAATCAGTGAATCCTATTATTGCCCGGATAATGATGGCAAGACCTGTTCAATGAACGGTGATAATGGCCATTGTGCTGTTTGTGAAGCTGGTGCAACCAAGTGCGGTGAAGGGGATGATGCAGCTTATATCTATACTTGCGTGAACAATGTAAATGAAGAATGGACAAAAGCAACAGATGCTTGCGCATATGGATGTGGAGAATCTCCAGATAATCCTGGTAGTTATGAGTGCTTAGCAAAAACAATTATGTTTAAACCATTCTCTAGCATTTTTACTAAAACGAATACTGGAACAGGCTATAATGCTGAGTTTGAATTCGTTAATGATGGTTTAACTATATCTGTTAAGGGGAATAATAATAAAAATTCAACTACGGGAGCAGATGATCTATATATGCAGGCTGGTAGTTATATTCATGTTACTGGCTTGTCGTCAGTTTCTGAAATCACTATTAACTATAGGACTAATGCTAATGATAATGGGTTTAAGGTATCTGCAGGATCTTATTCTGAAACCGTATCTTCTGTGGCGAAAAGTGATGATTTTATAAGTCAAACTTTTATTGTAACAGATTCAACGGCGACAGGTTTTGAAATTGATAACATTGTGAAAAAAGCAATTATTGTAGAATCAATATCATGGAAATAATGGCTGTTATATTTATGGATTGAGTTTTTCGTGCCTATCGCCCGTTGGGCGATACGGCACTTGTGCCCGGCTATTTAAAAATACGCCGGGCATTTTCTATTTTTGGATATACAAAAACAAAAAGCGCACGCCGTATGGCCGAAGGTCATAGGCCGTGCGCCAAAGCGGCGCATGCGCGATAAGCGCAAAGCCGCGAAAGCCCATGCGTATTGGCCAAAGGCCAATAGCAGGGCGAGTAAATTATCCAAACAATTTTGAGAAGAATCCCGGTTTTTTGGCAGAGAAGCCAATTTCGTTGAGCTCGGACTTGGCTTTTTCGACCGATTCATCAGGGACGGTCACCGTTTTTTTAGACAGATCGATTTTGTGCTCTATTTGAGCTTTTTCGAGGGTTTCGTGGATGCGGGCGACGCACTTTTCGCAGTGCATGTCGGGAACTTTGAGTGTTGTCATGATGTTTTTTCCTATTTCATGAGTTTTTGAAGCGTATCCATGAGATCGTCGACGACTTCGAGTTTGCCGTCCTGGATATCCTGGATGACGCAGGTATGTATGTGATTGGATAGCAACGTTTTGGAAAAGCTGTTCAATGCGGCTTGTACGGCCGAAACCTGCGTTAATACATTGGTGCAGTAGGCGTCTTCTTCGACCATTTTTTCGAGGCCGCGAATCTGGCCTTCGATGCGTTTGAGGCGGTTGAGCAGTGCCCTTTTTTCGTCGTTATCGCGATGTTTCTTTTTACAGCATTCGTTCATTGTTTTTTGGTGGAGGAATGATGACTTAGCCGGGACTCTGCCCCGGACCCCGCCAAAGAGCTGAGCTCTTTGGAATCTTCAATATTATATTATGGATGCTATACGTTATCTCTAACCGTGCGAAATGGGGCCCCTCCCCCATTCCGAATGAAACCTGTTTGATATTTTGAGTTTTACGTTTCGGATGAACATTCCACTACAAAAGTCAAGGTAAGGTTTGAAAGATTATATATTAAGGGGTAGAGTCACTCTATTGGTTTATTGGCTGCAATGCTTTTTTTAAGCTCAGTGCATTGGTGACGACAAAGATGGAGCTCAGGCACATGGCAATGGCGCAGACCATGGGGACGAGCAGGATGCCGAAAGCGGGGTAGAATACGCCGGCGGCAATGGGAATGCCTAACGTGTTGTAACAAAAGGCCCAGAAGAGGTTTTGTTTGATTTTTTTCATGGTTTTGCGGCTCAGTTCGATGGTCTGTACGACATCCATGAGACGGTTTTTTATGAGTATGATTTGGGCCGAGTCGATGGCAATGTCGCTGCCGCTGCCAATGGCGCAGCCGATGTCTGCCCGGGTGAGTGCCGGGGCATCGTTGATGCCGTCGCCGACCAT
>DGWW01000044.1 GCA_002395385.1 Myxococcales bacterium UBA4248 | reverse complement strand
CTAATTGCTAATTGCTAATTAAACTCAATGCACCTCAAACGTTTCTATATTCTCCCTCTCTTCCTCGTCATTCTCGCCCAGTTTTCCTGCAGCTCAAAAGATGCCACGAAATCTGCAACCGCCGAGGATGCACTCGAGCAGGAAACCGATGCCAACGCCGAAGCGCCCAAACTCCCCCCTCCACCCGGGGAGCCTGGCCCCATCCTCATTCGGCTCGAAAACCGCTTTCCGACTCAAATATTTGCAACATCCGCCAACGAAAAATGGATCGCCATGGGGATGCAGTCTGACATTCGCGACATCACGCAATGTCCCGAAACTGAGATCCCCGTTTGTTTTGAAGGTGATGCTGTCATCGTCGAACGACTCAACCCCAATACCCCACTGCGCCTCAAGCTATATGAATCGGACACGCAGTCGGGAAGCCGAATCGATGACGTTGCCGCATCCTCGGATCGCTTTGTCTTCGCACTGAGTGAAGGCCATTATGTCGGTGACTCGCGCAAAAACCGGCTCGCCATCGTCGACGAGAAGGCAAAACTTGAGCGCACACTCGATCTGATGTCCCCCCAATACAAAGTCACACAGACAGTACTGGCACCATGGCAGGATGATCGCATTCTCGTGTGTTCTTCGATCGAACCGGTTTCCGGTTCCCCCGGCATCCGCTGTGATGCACTCGAACCCAAAAGTGCAAAACTGACGCCCGTCATAGCCATGAACATGCGCCAGCCTGTCCGGAATCTGGATATCGCCGTTTTGGGCGAACAATCCTTGCTGGTCTGGATCGATTCGGGGTTCGCCAAAGCTGTCCGGCTGGACAAAATCGACGAGCCACTCGTCCTTGGCCAGTCGACAGCCCACGAAATTCATGCAGCCGCCGGAATCAATGAATTTGCAGTCATGTGGCAGGGCGATGATGCCCAGATGCGCGTCGATCGCATTCCCTACGGACAATCGCTCAAATCCCTCGAACGCAAGATGATCCTGCTCAATGGTCTCGACCACCGAACCGTTGGCGAGTTAGTCGCCATCTCGCAGGGCTATGTATTCGCATTCCGCTACCAGAATACCCAGCAAATGGCCTTGATTACGCCCGATTTTTCGCAATGGCATATCATCGGCAACAGCAACACCTGGCGATTTATGAGCGATTATGCCTGTCTGGATATTCAGGAAGCCCATACCGGCAAAATCCTGTGGCAAACAGCCGAATCCCTCATCGGCCTGCAATAACCTCTCAAATTTGCCTCCCCGACTTCCCCGGGATATATACAGCCCCGTTGTTTTGATGTCGAAATCTGGGGAGGCAGGCATTCATGAAAATGGATAAATTGAGGGCATGGCGGATTCCTTTGATCGTTTTCTTACTCGTATGCGCTGGCATCGTTGCCTTTGGTGTCGTCCAGTTCTGGGCTAAAGGCCGCCTGCCTGAGCCGGGGATTCTCGATCTCACCCTTGCACAGTCCATCCGCGAAGACACCACACGTCGTCCCACACTTCAAACACAGATAGACGAACCCTATCACTACGATTTCTTTACTCTGCTCGAACAGCCCGTTCCTGTTCGCGAACTTTCTGAACTGGAACTTGAACAAAATCCCGCACTGCGCGCCAAACAGCGACACAGCCTGAACAAACTCAACGGAAAATTCGCCATCCAGGTCTCATCCTTCAAAACGGCATCGGATGCACAAACCCTCGTGCGCCAGCTCAATGTACAGGGTTATCATGCCGTCGTCATGACCGAAACTGTCAACGGCCAGGGCTGGTACCGCGTCCGCATCGACGGCGGTGCCAAACGCGAACAGGCAGAATCCCTCCAGGCCAATATCCAGAAAAAAACGGGCCTCAAGGGATTTGTGGTTTCCCTCTAAAGAATTGTCGTTTCTCTATGATGGAGAATCGATGCGGTGAGCGGCTTGCTATTGGCCTTTTAGGCCAATACGCAACGCCAAAAGGCCTATTGCCTTCGGCAATACGGCCTTTTTTTTGTTTTTGGGCATCCCCCACTGTAAAGACGCGCAGTCGGCGCGTCTATGACGGAACCATCACCCCAGTGTTTTCTTAGAACAATGCCAAATCGCAATTCATGGCCGGTGCATGGAGTTTTTCGATCGCACGGGCTTCGATCTGACGAATGCGTTCGCGAGTCAGGCTAAATTCACGGCCCACTTCTTCGAGGGTTGCATTTTCGGCTTCACCAATGCCAAAGCGCAGTCTCAAAATGCGTTCCTCTCTTGGGGTCAGCGTCGACAACACTTTCGAAAGTTCATCGCTGAGCGCCGCTTCCGACAGGTAATCGATCTGATTGGGAGATGTCGAATCCTCAATGAAATCGCCAAGAGGCGTTTCCTCATCCTCGCCAATGGGAGTATCGAGAGAAACCGTCGAACGCGAAATGTCGAGCATCTTTTCGACGTAGGCTTCATCCATATCGAGTTTTTCGGCAAGTTCGGCAGTCGAAGGTGTACGGCCAAGACTCTGCTCAAGGCTGCGGGAAGTACGGATGATTCGGTTTATAATCTCCACCAAATGAACGGGAACACGCACCGTTCTGGACTGATCTGCATAAGCGCGAGTCACACTCTGCTTAATCCACCACGTCGCATACGTCGAGAATTTGTGGCCACGTTTGTAATCGAATTTTTCAACGGCACGCATCAGACCGATGTTGCCTTCCTGAATGAGATCCAACAAAAGCATTCCGCGTCTGCGCGCATAACGTTTCGAAACGAGAACCACCAGACGAAGGTTCGCTTCAATCATGATCGAACGGGCATGCTCATAACGCGCATTCTGCGCTTCGATTTCGAGCATGGTTTCCTCAAAATCACTGACATCGTCACCAGTCTGCGATTTTACCGCTTCGCGGGCCTGCATATAAGCCGAATAAAGGGCATTGTAGCGTGCATACTGGTTGTCACATACGATAAAACGGCATTTTTTGTGAGCTGCATACTTCTTTAAATTGTCAGAAAGCTGCTTGCCTGTCACACCCAAAGTACTGCACAGCTCTATCCACTGAGCGCGGGCTTTCATCAAAGATGACGACATCGACTGAAGTGCATGAACCACACTTAAAATATAATCCATTCCTAAATCGAGACTCTGCATCGTCTCAAGAATCTCATGACGATCCTTCGCATCGTGCAAATTGGCATGGCTTAAAAGAGCCGAAAGCTTTTCAAAACCATGAATGAGAGATTCACTCGATTCCTCGCGCTCATCATCCTCCATCTGGCGATGACCGATGATGTCTTTCAATTTAAGATCACCACGGCAAAAAGCAGAAACCTGATCGATGATCATCGAAATGCCGGGCTTGGTATGGAAAACTGCCATCATCATTTTTTCGCGGGCATCATCCATTTCAAATCCCCAGTGCTCTTCGTCTTCTTTCGAAAGCAGTGGAACACTGTTAATGTGCTGTAAATAGTACTTCTCAGAATCAAAGTCAGATGTCATATCTTTCGAAGCGCGCTCTGCAATATCACGAGCCATGTCTTCCCAGGATTCTTCGGATTGATATTGTTTTTGTGCCTGTGTCATTGCGTTTTCCTCTTCATTCCCCGAGAGTTGCCCCAGTGCATGAATTGCATTCCGGAACACATCCGAAACGCGAAACATGCCAAACGCAAATTTAAAACCAACTTGATTATTTTTTACAACTCAATGATTTTAAAGAGAAAAATCACAACAGTGCACACAATCCACACAAACAAATTATGACTATTTCGTCATACCTCAAAAAAATTCTTGTCAAGATCTTGACAAGAATTTCTGGAATTCTTTTTGAAAGACGCCAAAATTTTAAAAATCAAGGGGTAAATTAAAAAAAAATACACTGCGACAAAAAAGTCATAGTTCCTGTTTCGAAGTTACTACTCAGCCGGGGCAGCGCTCCGGCTGAATCGTTACCATCTCGGGATTACAGCTCAGCCACCTTTCTTTTTATTTTAACAAACGGATTTGTTCGCATCGAACGATGCTCACCTTGTCAATGCGGAATTCGGAATTAACATTGCATTCTTAAGAAATTGCCTAAAGAATTGAATAATATCTGTTTAAGGTAACGGCTTTAGCAATATACGTCTCAATTCCGCATTCCGAATTCCAAATTCCGCATTCCGCATTCCGCATTCCGAATTAAAACCAGCGAAGGCCGTTAGGCCTGAGCAAAACCGTTTGTAAAAACTAAACCTGCCCCCGGCTGAATCGTTACCATCCAGGGAACGTAAATTCTAAATAGTGTTCAAATTATTCATAATTTGTGGCATAAGAGCAGCGCATTTTTATGCACGCGCAGGGCGTGTCACAGAGGTTACGGATTATGGCAAAAATGGACGATGTTAAGCCAGTATCAAGTGGGTACGATTTCGGCGATGACTGGCTGGATGAGCTTGAAGATGCCCTGGATTTTGACGACAAGGATGAAGACAACAAAGACGAAATAGAAACGCCCGCTGCATCTTCCAATCCAAATCATTTGGATGCCATGGAAGTCTTTGACCTGTCGGAAGATGACTATTCAAGCGAAAATGACGTCGATCTAAGCGATGAAATCTTCGCAGGGATGCCCGAAATCGAAATGGATCTGGCTTTCGACACAGAGGACAACATCCCCGAACCAAATGAAGATGTACCCATCCCTCCGCCGCCTCAGCCTCAGGAATATCAGGATATTCCCGTTTCCATAGAATCTTCCCCTGAGAACGAATCCGAAGATGTATTATCCGATCAGGATATCGAAGTGACTTTAGACACTTCACCAGACACGCCAATCTTTGTCGACCCGGAAATCGAACACGAAACCGTGCGCTCCGTCGTAACACAAACGCTCGATATCGAAGAACTCAGACGGGAAGTCGGCAAACATACAGAAACGTCCTGCGGTGAACATGCCAGCGCCGATCCCCTTAAAGATCCTCAGCTCTGGCAGTTTATTTCGCTCATCATCATGCACCTGTTCGATGATCTCGAACTGATGCTCATCCAAAAGCAGAATGAAGAAGCATGCGATTTAATGAAACAACTCAATCGCCTGTCCAATATTCTGGCATTCGCGGGTTTGGATGAACACCTCCCACTCATTGCTTATATCGGCAATTTTCTGCCGATTTCATTCACCGAAGTCGGCATCGGTGAGCATTCTGAGCGTAAATTCGATCCACTCAAAATGCGGCACTTCATTGAGAAAAGCAACGAATTCCTCAATTGCCTCGTCCATCTGCTAACCAGTTTGGCATCACGTGCTGTCGGATTCGATACCTCGCGTTTTATGGACACGCTCGAAGAACTCTACCGGACACTCGACCTCAAGCCAGGACTTCCCTCCATCGAAGCCCCCCTTGCACTCACCGACAACATCAATCCTCACGAGCTGACTTCAAGAACAGTCAACAAACTCGCCCGTACACTCGAGGCTCTCATCACCGAATCCCTCCATTACATCGAATCCGCCGTCAATTACGGATACAGCAGCGGTTATGCAGATGCCGCCAAAAGCTTAAATATGGCAACACAGGTCGCCCGGGAATATAAACTCGATGACATCGAAAATGCCACCGGACGGCTCTTCCTCAAAATCAAAGACTGCCGTCTGACAACGCCCCTGCCGGATGCCGTTCTCGAAGACTACAATACCATCTGCGATCTGCTCGGATCCCATTTTGCCAAACAGATCACAGAAAAAAAACTCAAACACCTTAAAACACTGCTCACCAAATTCAACAACAAGAATATCGCAGAAACCAGTATCCCATTCAGTTTGCGCTGGAAGACTTTTATCAAGGAGTCTACCCCGCTGTTTGCACTCGATCATGTCAAATACTCGGAACTCAGACAACGAGGACAGGCTATCATCGATTCTGCCAAAACCCACAATATCCAGTGGATCACCAAGACCTTCGAACATATTGATCATTTATGGGATACATACGAAGATTCCTGTGCCGAAGCACTCATTGCACTCATTCGCGAACTACAGGGATTCCCTGCCGATGACGTCGAAGAAGCCGATATCGAAAACCTCAATCAGGAACGGATTCAGGTGCTCTTTGCACGCAAACATGACTCAAAACCCACATCCGCTTTCGCGCTTCTCAGACTGGCACAGCAACTCACAGAATCGCTCCAGCAAAACCTCGAAAATCTGGCACAGATCTCATCTGAACAAATACAGGATCTGCTCATCGACGCCCGGCAGGTTCATTGCCATGCACTGGCACGTACATGCGAGGTCCTGCTTACATTTCTGGAACGCCTGCCTCAAAACACCACCGATAATTCCGCCATTCCGGAATCTGTCTTCAACGCCATCTATTTCACCACAGAACTGTTGCAGTCCATCTGCGCACGCATCGCGATCAATTTGGAACACGCCCCCGATGCACCTTCGGTCGTATCACGCTATCTATTTTATAATGTCCTGAACACACTTTACCAGACACCGGGACAGCCACGTGACAGTGTCACCTGGTTCATTGCAAAACGCCTCAGTCAGATACTATCCGAACTTCAACTCGTATGGGACAACTCCTCTACGCCCACGTCGACCGATTATTACATCTCGCTCATCAAAACACTCCTGCACCTCACCACCATCTGCGAGATGAACGATGCAAGCCGCCTGCTCAGCGCACATCTCGACGAAATCCCCAAAACGGACTTCATCAACACGGACAACCTCTCCATGAACCGCGCATGCATGCGCATCGTACGTTCCATCGAAGAGACTTGCCCACACGTCCACACCACTGCAGAATCCAAACAGATTCAGCTGTTCTTCGCCAAACTCATCACTGCCTTTAACCAGCTGCTGTCATCGCAGGACATCCAGGCACCCGACGATATCCGCTGTGAAATTTCACGCATCGAATCACGCATTTCTGTGCTCGGAATGACGACAAACTGCCCGCCTGCCATCGCACTGCTCTATGAACTCCACCATCTGTCATACCTCGAAGATATCAGCCGAACGACGATCGAAGATTTCCTCTACGAACTCATCAATGTCGCCAACAATGTTTCACCCGAATGGAACCAGCCACGCGAAGCAGATCTCGAATTCGTCAAAACTGCTATCGCCATCCCAATGCCATTCTACCAGGATATTCTCGAATCTGTGACCATCATCCGGGATGCGCTCATACTGCACAAACAAGAGGAACCCGTCGCATGGGAACGCGCGGACATGCTCTATCACAGCGTGCACAGCCTCATCAATTACGTCCCAAACAGCCTGCAGATGATTTCACAAAATGCGCAGAACCGATGCCGTTACCTCAAGAAAAATATCACCATCGACATCGATACCAACGGTTATCCCACACAGGAAGATATCCCAAAAGATTCCGTGCGCGCCATCGCTTCGGTTGCGTTTATCACGATCATCGACAAACTGCTCGAAATGATCATCGACAACGCCTTCACATCTACCAATACCGACAGCCGCATTACCATCGTGCTGCATCCTTTTGTCAATGAACTTTCCGTTTCCATCCTCCACAATGGAAACAAACTGACCATGGATGAATTCCTCGATCAGCTGTTCAGACTCAATATCATGCCGGCATCCGACGAAAATCTGCTCGATCTCCTCGTCAGCTCCAAATCTCTCTCCGAGAACTATCCGCCTGTCAATGCTTTGGCTTATATTCTGCCCATCCTAAGACAGTTTGACGGTGTCCTTGAACCGGCAAAAGATAATTCAGGACAGATGCGATTCTACTTGAGCTTTAAATTCTGATCTTTAATTCCGTTTTATGGAGAATGGCTATTGTGCCTGACGGCACAATACGCCATCCTCTTTTGGCCTATCGCATCGCGATACGGCCAAAAAATATTTTATGCCGCTTGCACAAAACAGCGGCACATCCCATCTCATCAAAGGCGCACACCGCAATCCCTGCCGTGACCACGCGCCACCAAATCACGAATATGTCTGATGCAATCATTGAGCTCAAAGACTTGAGCAAAACTTTTTATGTCGGCTTTCGACGAAAAAAAATAGAAGCCGTCAAAAGCGTATCCTTCGAAGTCAAACGCGGTGAAATTTTCGGGCTCATTGGCCCAAATGGCGCAGGCAAAACGACAACCATCAAAATGCTCACCGGACTCATCAAACCAACCTCCGGTACCATGAAACTCATGGGGTATGAAGGATTTGACCGCAGATGCAGCCAAAAACTCGGTTATCTCCCCGAAATCAGCTACTACTACGAAAGCCTGACTGCCTTTGAAATCCTCGACTTTTACGCCAAATTGTACGGCATACAGGCGGATCGCAAAGCGCGCGTCGACAAATGGCTCGAACGCGTCGGTATGTCTCATGCCCGGGATAAACGACTCGGCTCATTCTCTAAAGGCATGCTACAGCGCATCGGGCTCGCACAGGCACTCATCGGCGATCCCGAACTCGTCGTTCTCGATGAACCACAATCCGGACTCGATCCCATCGGACGACGGGATGTCGCCGAAATCATTCGGGAAAGCCAGCAACAGGGAAAGACCATCTTCTTTTCGAGCCACATTTTGCCCGATGTCGAACGGCTCTGCGATCGCGTCGGCGTCATCCGACAGGGACGAATGGAAGTCGTCGGAACGCTCCATGAACTGCTCTCTGCCGAAAAATATGTCGAAATCGTACTGCGCGGAGACCCCTCTCAGGATTTTATCGGAACCTTATCCGAAAACCCCGAAATCACCCTGCAGACCAACGACCTCACCACTGCCATCACGTTGTCCCCAAAAGCTGCCGGCGATCTCAATGACATCCTGAGCAAAGCCATCGCCGAAGGACTCATCATCGAACACGTCATGGAACATGGCGCTGATCTTGAATCTCTCTTTACAAAAGCCGAAAAAAAGTCTGATTAGGAGGGACGATTGTACCATGTGGCTGACTTTAAACGCCTTTATTACGCAGACTTTCCGCGAAGCAATACGAAATAAAATCCTCTATGGTATCGGCTTCTTTGCCATCGCCATTCTCCTGTTCTCACTCGTTCTCGGAGAACTCTCGCTGTACGAACAGGAACGCGTCATCCGAGATGTCGGCATGACATTCATCATGATCATGGGCATTGCATTGTCGATTTATGCCGGGGTCGGTTTAATCCATCGCGAAATCGACAGACGCATCATTTATACCATTCTATCCAAACCCATACGACGATATCAGTTCATTCTGGGAAGGTTTCTCGGCATCGCGTGCACGCTGTTTGTCGAACTGGCTGCCATGTTTGCTGTCTTTTTAGGACTCCTGCTGGTACGCAGCATGTCTATCGATGCCACTCTGTTCCAGGCATTCTGGCTCATTTACGTCGAATCACTCGTCATTTCGGCCGCTGCACTCATGTTCTCGACATTCTCAAGCGCCATGCTCTCCTCTCTCATGAGCGCCGGTTTTGTCGTCCTCGGACTGCTCTACCCACAAATCGGGTTTTATGCTGAACGTGAAAAAACAATCGAAATTGCAGCTTTTATGCGCGCTGCACAGTTTATCCTGCCCAATCTCGACCACTTTGATGTCTCAACTCAGGTCAGTTATGCGCTCGATATTCCGGCTTCCCATGTCATGTGGTCTTCACTGCACGGGATCGCCTACGTCATCGTACTGCTGTGCATCGCCTCCATCATCATGGAAAAACGTGATTTCATCTAAAAGAATAGTGCCATCCATTTCATTGCAGAATCGTAGTGACTACTCAGCCTCTTTGATCCCGAAGCTCGGTTGTCCAGGCAGTAGGCTGTAGGCAATAGGCAACAGTAAATGCTCTATAGGGAAATTGTGTAATTTCTGAATACGGATTGGACAATGTGTTTGGCAAACTCCTGCCTCACGCCTCCTGCCTCATGCCTTGTTATTGTATTGACTTTGAAAAAAATCTCAGCGCCCCGGCTGATTAGTAACGAATCGTAACGTTTATTCATTTGTTTCTATGACATGATGCGTCAGATGTACTATATCAAATAAAGTTTAACAGCGCCGTGTGAAACAGGCGCGGTCTGAGGGCGTATTTGCGAAAGCAAATAGCCCGAAACGGCAAGTGCATGCCGAAAGGCAAAACGCCGATCCCCAAACATGGTGAAATAAAATGCCAGACTCAATTGTTTTGCAACGGTTGCGCTGGGGATGAACAACGTCTTTTAAACCCAATGGATTCAGATAAGAAAAAATTCGGACGCTATACGCTGTGCCGCCTGCTCGCAAGAGGCGGAATGGGCGAGGTGTATCTGGCAACCCTCGAGGGCGTAGCCGGGTTCGAAAAACGTTGTGTTATCAAGAAAATTCGACAGGATCTCGTCTCCGACAGTGCTTTCGTCGAACGTTTTTTAAACGAAGGAAAAACGCTCGTTGCACTCACACAATCCAATATCGTCCAAATCTTCGATATGGGCGTATACGAAGGCGAATATTATCTCGCCATGGAGTACATTTCCGGTGCCGATTTGCGACAGCTTCTCAAACGAAAGACCGGCGAAATGCCCGTTTCCATTGCCATCGCTGTCGTCAAGGAAGTCCTCAAAGGGCTCGGATATGCACACCGTGCCACCGATGATGCCGGAAATTCACTGGGAATCGTCCACCGCGACGTCAGCCCGTCCAACATCCTCATCTCCGACGAAGGTGACGTCAAACTCATCGACTTCGGCATTGCAAAAGCCAATACCATCGAAACCATGAGCGGCGTCGTTCAGGGAAAATTCAGTTACATGAGCCCCGAACAGGCACGCGGTGAACACCTCGACGCAAGGGCCGATCTATTCTCTCTTGCCATCGTCTTTTATGAGATGCTCTGCGGCGTGCGCCCATTCGAAGGAAAATCGGATTTACAATCGCTCGAACGCATTAAATTTGACAATCCCCGTCCCATTTTGGAATACCGATCCGATCTGGATTCGGACTTAGCGGCCATTCTCGACAAGGGATTGACCAAAAAAATCGACGAACGCTTTCAAAATGCCGATGAATTCTACGATGCGCTCGAAGAATATGCCACTTCACACAAATGTATTGCCGGCCAGAGAGAAGTCATTGCCTATTTTAAGCCTTTCATGAGTGAAGAGGCCGAACCGGTACAATCCTACCACAACGTCAATGACGCACTCGAAGCAATGCTCAATGCTCAGGAAGGGCTTGCATTCCAGACGACAGCAACACAAACCCTGCACGCTGACACGTCCCCCAAAAAGACGTTTCAGATCCCCGAAACTGCCACGCCAGGCATAGCACTGACACCTTTACCCCATACGTCAAATCTTGGGATGACACCTTCATCCCGCACACCGGCAGTCAACTCAGCTTCAAGTTCCGACTCTTTCCGCCGCATCTCCGAGGCCATTGAACGCGTGCGTGAAGAAGAGGATGAAGCGCTCTCGCCCGTCAACGGCCCGCTCGATGAAGAAACCGTCCTGCTGCGACGACGTCGACGACTCTATATGAAAATTCGATATGGTGTCATCGGCGGGTTGTTTGCAGCACTGGTACTTTCTGTCATCGTGCTGCTGTACCTGTATCTTGACCAATCCAAACCAGACCCGCAACCCACAAGCAGGCCACAGACATCGGATCTGCTCAGCCCATCATCCGATGTATCGGGACAGGATTTATGGGGACAAAATAACGGTTTCTTTGCCACAGCATCTGATTCACAAAAGGAACTCCCCTTTTATATCCAGACACACCCCGAAAATGCTGCTTTTTATATCGCAGAAGGCGCATATAAAGAACTGGAACGCAATACCTTTAAACTGATTCCCGGGCGCGACCTCGAAGTGGATATCCAGTCCAAAGGATACGAGACCTGCATATTCAGAGTCGAATTTGATTCGGATGGCGGCCATTCCTACCGTCATGCCAACTGGAGCAACTGTAAAAGCGTCAGTACCAAGTATTCGGCAGAAAACCAACGCTTTGAAGTCGAAGTCTATCTGCTGCCTGAAATGCCATCGGTGGCAGAGACACCACAGACAAACGAACTCCAGATGCCTCCCAATGATGCCCCCAAAGCAGCTCCCAGCGAAGATGAAGCCGCACCAACACAGGCTCCATCCATCAAGGATGGCGATACACAAGTGTCCCAGAACAACGCCAAACCCAAGGTAAACAACAAAAACAGCGCCCCATCCAAAAACAGGCAGCGCGACAAGTCTGCCGATAAACCCGCCGAAAAACTGCAGGTATTTGCTATCTCTTCGAATATTGACGCCAATATTATCCTGCATACAGAAAAAGGAAAAGAGACCTACAATGTCAGCAGCCCGGTTTCGGCCGCGCCTGGCACTGCCTTCGAAATCGAACCCATTGTCTCCGGACGTAAAATCGCCATCCCCTACAAAGGAAAACTCTCATCCCAAAAGCTCGATGTCCGCTTTTGTGAAGCCAAAATCCGAATCAATGAATCCTATGCGAGTGGCGATCCGGCTCCCTATCAGCTTGCCGACATTTTGCTCGACGGAACTATCGTTGCCAAACATGCTGATGCAGTATCCCTCATTCTGCCCTGCAAAAAATATGAGCTCTCCGCCCGCATTCATGCCGGCTCCACCGATTTAAATGCCAGCCAGACGTTGACGCTCTCACCCAATGCCCCACCACCAAACATCGCCCTGACACTGCATTAGGAATGCGAAATCCGACTTTTTAAATCCGAAGTTACGATTCAGCCGCAGGCTCTGCCCCTGTCCCTGCCAAGGGGCTTTCTGTTCACAATCGAACGCCCCCTGCCGCACCCCAGGGCCGTCGCATTCTAAAATCACTTGACTTTATGAAAATAGCAAAAACCTAGGTGCTTGCTTGGTCAGAGCCCAGAAAGGGCAAGCAGAGTACAGCCCGGGTGAAGCGTTAGTGTAACCACGGGAAACGGCGTTTTTCCAACAATAATCACCCTGAAAGGGTGAAAGGCAAAATCAAGAAAAATAGAACTCGACAGCCCTGCCGCCCCGCGTGGGCGAACATAAAAATAAGGTACGCAAAATGTGAGCATCGTTAGATGCGAACAAATCCGTTTGTTAAAATATACAAGGCAGACAGCCGAGTAGTAACATTCCGAATTGAATAACGCTTCTTGATTTTCGTTTCAAATGTAGGTATTTATGCGCCCGCTGCGGCGGTCGCAGTGCGTGGAGCCATCGAAAATGCAGGTCATTACATTTGATATTGGAAATACACGTGCATCCGTTGGGTATTTCATGGATGGACAGTTAAACTGGCGACGCGATGTTTCGCTCGATGTCCTTCGTCATGAGATCGGCACTTATTTAAAGCCGAATCCGGATCTTTGCGTTTTATCCTGTGTATCTGCAAAAGCGATTTTCGTTCTGGATGATCTGCGAAGCCAAATCAGATGTCCAATCGTCCATGTCAGTTCGGAAAACGCACCTCTCAAAATACACTACGATCACCCCGAAAATCTTGGCCAGGATCGCATTGCCAATGCACTTGCAGCATCCCTGCATTCCAAAACGGGAGCCATTGTCGTCGATCTCGGTACAGCAACTCACTTCGACATCGTGGATCCTCATGGTGAATTCTGGGGCGGGCCCATCTATGCCGGTGTAGAAACGATGCTTTCGGCACTTACCATGCGAATTCCGCACCTGCCCAATCCTGAACTGACCTCCGAAATCCAGCCTCTTTCCCAAAATACACTCGATGCGATTCGAACGGGTACCATCCTATGTACTGCCGGCGGCATCGAACGCATTATCTTTGAAATCCGCAAAACGCTTGACTATTTGCCCAAAACCATACTCACAGGCGGCAATGCAAATCTCATCGAACCACACATTGCCTACGATGAATGGGTGCCCAACTTGACACTCGAAGGACTGTGTGAATATGGCGTGCGCACGTTATCTGGAGCGCGCAAAATCAGTGCTTAATATGGGAGCGACCTTGTGCTTTCGCACTACGGTCGCTTTTTTTCGGCCTATTTGCCTGCGGCAAATACGGCCTCATACCCCTTCGGTGCGTAAATGAGCCCCGCAGGGGCGCAGCAAAACAGCCCCGCAGGGGCGACACAGCATAACCGTGGGCGCAGCGCAGCCCACGGTATATAAACGACACACCTGGAAGGCGCAACAACAGAGCTCCGCAGGGGCGACACAGCATAACCGTGGGCGCAGCGTAGCACACGGTATATAAACGACGCG
>DGWW01000108.1 GCA_002395385.1 Myxococcales bacterium UBA4248 | reverse complement strand
ATTCAATTACGCATTACGAATTACACATTACGAATTAAAAACGCGAAGACCGTTAGGCCTGAGCAAATCCGTTTGTTAAATATTAAAATAAACAGCGAAGGCCGTTAGGCCTGAGCAAATCCGTTTGTTAAATAAAAAATTATTCAATCTTTTCTCTAAGTGCTTGTTTTAAAAGCGGTTTTTCGGATTCGTCTTTGTGTGCGTCGTTCCCGTCCAGGCCCGTTGTAAACAACACATCGACGCCTTCGCGACGCATGCGATAAAAATAGTTCATCGATGCTGTGGCCGTCAGTCCGTCGGCATCTGCGCGGGGTTTTGAATCATGCTCGAAGAAAATGGTCTTGGTGTCTGCGGGCATATCTGCGCCGATAAGGTCGAGGATGGACGTGGATAATTCGGCTGCTGTGGCAATGCCCTGGCGACGAATTTGGAAAGATTTTCCGGGCATGTAGAAGAAAAATGGCGTGAGCAGTTCCCAGGGGGTCAGTCCCTGTTCATACCCAAGTGTGGATTCGCCCAGCGAGGAGCCATGCGTACCAAAGAGCACGACGACTGTATCTTCTGGCAATTGTGATACAAATTGACCGATATCCTCGTCCATTTTGGAGAGCTCGCCATCGTAGTAGGCTTCGAATTGTCTGGCATCGACGGGGCTTGGGTTCTGCATGACGGCGATGTTATTCATGGCTGCTTCGTTGACAGGTCCCGAATAACTGGGAACACCCCATTCTGCCATGGTTTCATCATCGACGCGATGGGGAAGACGGAGCTCTGATAAATGCACATAAAAGAAGGAATGTTCGGGGGAATTGTCAATCGCGGCGGAAACTTCGGCAAGCGCAGCACCGGTCTCGGTTTTTCCGTCTTTGTTGAGCGCGGTCACAGTATCGAACCCTTGAGCAAAGCCATGTGTGGTGTCGATGAGCCCCGATGTCGAATAAAACCAGCTTTTCCATTGGATCGGCTGAATTGCCTCGGCAATCGTCGTCAATCCCGTTTTGACAAACGTTCCCGGCGTCATGACCTGGTGTACAGTTGCAGGGACTGACGTTAAAAATGAGGTGGCCATCGCAACGAGGGATTTCCCTTCACCCATGACGATGCCCAAAATGCCTTCATCGGCCAGGCGTCCGAGATGATTGACTGCGCGCTGTTTGTTTTCGAGCCACAGACGGTCTGCACGCAGGTTGTCGACGGCAAGAACGACGATACGTTTGGCTTTTTTCAATTCAGTGCGGGCATTGGCGAGTGCTTCATCGTTTTCAACTCGGATTTCAGGATCAGAAATATAGGCATCTGCACGGAATTCAAGTGGTTTTGCAAAGACGGGATCGTGTGAATCAGGTTCAAAAGTCAGTGAAATTCTGGCTGCTTCATTGGCATAGGGGCCCAAATCGATATCCTGCTGCTGCCAGCATTCGCCTGGCGCAATGGGAATTTCGGCGAGCGATAATTTTTCTTTTTCATTTTGAAGAGTCACCAGAATTTTTCCGGGAATTTCGAGCCATGCGCTTGGGGCTGCATAGAATCGCAAATGGCTGTTCTGGGGAACGATCATGAAACGTTCGATGCGATCTTTTTCTCGAATTCCCCAGGCATTGAGCGAATCTTTGAGAATGCGCTTTGGCGAGGATTTGACTTCGTCGGCATCAGGTTCGATCGCATATCTGCCTGTTTTTCCGTCGGATGGCCCAAATCCGATTTTGACGAATTTAGCGGCGACGCGGCTATCGCCTTCGAAAAAGGTATTCGGAAAAGAGACGCGCATGAGCTGCATGCCATCTTTGACGAGGTATTCTTTGGGGACGCGCCATCGGTAGCCATGCCAACCCGGGGTGAGGTCGGTCGTGAGTGGGTCGGACCATACGCGTCCACCGGCACCATCGGGCTTGTAAAATCGCACGGCCATCGAGGGATTGTTTTTGGGGCGCAGTTCGACTTCGACGAACAGATCCTGATCGGGATAATCCTCGGGATAAAACGGGAAATGCAGTGTTCCACTGGCATTGGCGAGCCATCGGACATAACGGTCACCGGCCCACTTGAGATTGTCGGATTTTGCCGTTTCCTGCGTAATAAACTCGGGATCGAGCCATGGCGTAGCATCTTTGCGTTCGAGATATTTTACGGCCTGTGAGCTTCCGACATCGAAATCGAGATGACCGGCGTTATAGATGTGCATCAGTCCGCTGTCAGAAGTCCAGGTCTCGTAAGGCGTGCCGAGAGAAGCCTTTGGAGAGGTGCATTGCATGACGGGGGTGTCAGAAGTCTTTTCTGGGGTCGGACACGCGTTGGAATGGCATCCGGCGAGCGTGAGAAGTGCAAAAATGATGAGCAGACGAGAATGATATTCCATAAAGATTTGACTTTGATGAGGTGTGCCGCGCGAATGCGCACGCCATAAAAAAATGGCGCTGTCGTATCGGGCGCAGCCCGATAGACAGCGGTTCGCCGGAGCGTATCGGCATTGGCCGATAGCCCGGCGACCTTCCAAGAACATATCATATTTCCTGTTTTTTTTATGGCCAATTAATTGTTTGGGGGATCATCCCAAAGCGACCACAGACGCGGTGGTTTCGTTGGTCTGGCCGAATTTTGCCAGGCTGCACGTATAAATGAGATGGCATGTTTGCGCATGTCGCGCAATTCGATGATGGCGTCGATATCGCCTCTGGCTGCGGCATGTTCAGGAAGTGATGATTTTTGCTGGTACTCGATGGTCTGTTGTTTGGCTATTTCGAGCAGATGTTTTTTTTCCTCTTTTTCAGGTGAATTGCATTTGGCAATTTTTCGATCGTAGAGTGTTCCGGCCAAAGTCTCAGGGGTCATGACTTCGAGCCGGGAAATGGCCGTCGCAAGGGTGAGCGCGGGCTTAAACGGAGCCCCTTTCATCACGTAGTAACCGGCACCGGAGGCTTTGCGCAGGATGATAGTCAGGTGGGCAGGCGAGGTGGTTTCGTCGCATGTATGTTCGCGCAGCAGCATGGCACCGCGGCGCAGTAGTCCGTCTTTTTCGGCAGTTTCGCCAATATCAAAACCTGCAACATCGAGCAGCCATATAACCGGAATGCCGTCTGCATTGGCATGCTCGCATAATATGCGCATCTTGTCGATGCCATCCCGATAAATGACGCCACCGGCGCGGATTTCTCCGTAAGAATCTTGCGTAACATCGGCTGTATTGGCAATCAAAATACAGGGAAGACCGTCGATGAGCGTGAAAGCGGCTGTGATTTCCGGGCCGAATTCTGGCATCAGAAGCTGTATCTGTCCGCCATCGGCAAGGCGTGCCATAACCTGCAAAATATCGAACGGTTTTGCGGGATCATGTGGGATGAGATGGTACAAATCCTCACAGGACAGCGTTGGCTCTATGGGCTCATCCATTCTATAAAATGCATTGGCCGAAGTGGGCATTTGACGCGCCCATGAACGAAGTTGAGCGATGGCAGCCAGATCGTCGGGCACACGGCATTCTGCGCATCCCGATTGATGCACATGGATTGCAGGGGAACCAATGCTGTGCTCTATTTTGCCTTTCGAATGGGATTGCAGTGAAGTACCGCCGATGCACATGGTGGCCTGCTCTGTCATGACAATTTTATCGCACATCAACGGCATATAACCGCCACCGGCGATGCAGTCACCCATGATAGCCGCAACCTGCAGAATCCCACTTTTGCTGAGTTGTGCTTGTGTGCGAAATATCGCGCCTGCCCCCGACATTGAAGCAAAGGTTTTGTCCTGCATCGAGAGGTAGAGACCGGCACATTCAATGAGATAAAAAACGGGAATCCCAAGTTGTAAAGCCGTCATCATGGCACGCTGAATCTTTTCGGGCGTGCCAGGCCACCAGGAACCGGCGGCCACAGTGTTGTCATTGGCAATGATGATGGCCTGCCGGTTTTCGATCGTTCCCAATGCACAGATGACGCCAAGGCGATAGGGGGTGGTGTGGCCATCCGGGGGCGTGTCAAAACCCTGCAGTTCCCCCTGATAGAGTGGGATTGTCCCTGCATCACACAAGGATTGGACACGCTCCTCTGCCGTCATGCGGCCATTTTGGGAGAGTCGTGCGAGCGTCTCTTTGGGGCGGTTTTCAGACAGAATCTGTCTGATCTTTTCGATTTTAGCCTCGCATTCATGAATGTATTCGGCATTGGATGCATTGAGGGAGGGGGGAGAACCGTAGGTTTTCAGAAACATGGGGCTGAATATGGCTTGGTGGAAGGACAAAATGCAATGATTGAAGAATGCGACCCCATCGCTTTGGGGGCTCATTAAATTGCAAATTGCGCAATCCAGTGAATGTGGTAAAATTAATCTCTTGGCGTTTGAGGTGTGTATGCCTCCGTGCTCTACATTAACATGCCTGGGGAATGATCGTGCAGAATTTTAATACGCTCATGGATGCCTTGAAAGAGAGCATTTACAAGGGAAATTTCAGTGGCGGTGCCAATACCTTGGCACGGTGGCTGCAGGAAGATCTCGATGAGACTCAGTATTTGGATGTTCAAAGCGAACTCATATTACTTGCGCTTGTCTGTGGGGATTTGGAGGATGCAGAGCAGAGATGGCATGAAATTCGTGGGGATGTCGATACGGCGAATCATCCCAGGTATGCGGCATTGTCCGCTTATTTCCTCATGACGGAGAATCGCCGTGAACAGGCTTTAAAAATATTTGAATCCTGTTTGTTGGCTGAACCGAATAATTTTGAGTTTTATCTGCTTCGTGGACTTGGATACGCTCAGTGTGAGCAGTATGAACATGCTCAGGCAGATTTCGACCGGGCGAATGCACTTTCTCCCAATAATGTCCTGATCTTATCTTCGATGGGCGATGTTTGCATAGAGCTTGGTGAGCGTGAAAGAGCGGTTGCACTGCATGAAAGTGTGCTTGAGGCATGCCCGGATTTCAGACGCAGCCTGACCAGTTTGGGAGTGCTTTTTTGTGATCTCGGACAATTGGATGACTCATTCAGGCTATTTCAATGCCTTGTGGGGTATGACTCCATCAATTGGTTCGCATGGACGTGTCTGGGAGATATCATCTCAACCCGGCCCGGCCAGAGCTATCAGGCGCTTTTGTATTATGCTGCCGCAATCGCTACGGGCAGTGAACAGTCAGAAACATACATCACCTTCATTAAAGGGCTGATGAGTCTTGGGTATTATGATACGGCCAGGAATATGTTTCGTAAATTCGAAAAACGTATGTCCTGGGAGCCCAAAGACCTTTTTACGGTCAATTATCTCAAATTGGTGTGCGATGTTGCGCTTCATCCGGAGATCGAGAGTCAGCCTGAATTTGAGCGCAGGTTCAAAGATTTAACACCACACAATGATCGGGCGAGCCGGATTCTGTTCGAAACACTTGCAGGACTCGCAAAGCTCGATTACTGCGGCGATATCGTACAGATATTCGCCATCCACATGACCGGATTCTTTTGCATTGCAAACTATCTCACCCTGTGCGAACGCAGGATTATCATCCCTGAGGAAGCCGTTCTGATTGGCGTGCTGGCACACATGTACATCTGGAACGGCTTTGGATTTGAATCCCGGGCTCTGCTCAATCTACTTTCGGGTGCAGAGGATCCACGCGTGATCGATATGATGTACGTCTTGTGGAGCGAGCTTTATGAAAGGGATGAAATCGCATTCAATGCCGGCATTCGATATGATTTGTTTCATGAAAAACTGGTTAAAGAAAGTGATTCCGAACTGGAATTCCGAAAATTCAAAACGGGAAAAATCGAAAAATTGACCGGTTATTTGAACTGGCGCAATTCACTCTTAAAATTCAATGAAATCCCTGAAAGTTCAGATTTTGTCAGGGCTTTATTCGATTTTCCTTTCGAATCTGTACTCTCTGATCTTGAGATTGAAATCGGTAATGACAATCCCATGCGCTCCGAAATTCTGGCTGAATTTTGGGGCATTTATGAGCAATGGACACATTTATCGAAAGATAAGCAGGACGTATCTGAGTTTTGGAAAACACAAAAAAAATCGGTTTCGAAAAAACTACTCATTCTGCTTAAAAAATTGTCAAAACTCGATATTCCTGTTCAGACCGATGCACTTTCCTATCGCGAAAAGCTGGATTTAAACTCATGGAGGCAGGTATTCAAAGCTGTCCATCATAAAAGTACTGAAATCACTGCAAATCTTGAGATTGTTCCCGATAATGACAATCTCGAACAGGCAAGCGCTGCCTCGCTCGAAGAAGCACTCTCCGGTTTTGATCCATTGCCCTTTGCTTTGGATGGGACCGCTTTCAAACGGTTGATGCTTAAAACCCGGGAAGATTATCATCTGCTGGAATCCGCTTCTTCTGATGAATTGATGACTTCACTCGTCAGACGGAGCTTGCAGACGATGATGAGAGGTCAGTCCAACGAAGCCATCAACTCTACGGTTGAACCGACAATCCTTCAGAAAAAACTCAAAGGAATCAAAGCATTATGGAAGAGTTTGCACGGAGTTTCTCCGATAAGTCGTCCCATCATAGAGTCTGCACGCAAAGAACATTTGGATGAATTATTGAGGCGTGTTACCGGCAATATCGATTCCTGTACCCATTTGATGGGTGCAGAGAACTGTTTGTCTGATGAAGGGGTTTTGCTGCCTAAATCTCCATGCGTTTCCGTTTCGATGTGGTACAAATATCCGGAATTGCCAAAATTCCCCAAAGGTTCGGCCTGCTATGCACAACCACTTCCGGGCAATTTTCTCACCCATTTGGATTTAACGGAACAATTCTTCAATTATGCTGTCAATACCATCGAATCATGGTTCGAAACCGGGGATAATCATCTTCTAAAAATATTTTTAAATGATGGCATGGTTCGGTTTAAAAAATTCCTAAGCCGCCCAAGATACAGAGCGGGAAACCGTGTACATCTTGAAGTATCGGACGCCGTTTCTCATGACAAACTGTTTGTCAAACGCGAGTCTGCTTATAATTCCGATACCGAACATAAAAAAATTCGCACCCGCGGAGAAATGACGGGGCATGCACCTGCACAGTTGGATCCGACGCGCATTTACCTCATTCATGAAATGGCGGATTCTCTCACACAACTGAGAGCATGGGCAAAATCGTCGCATCTGTCTTTATTCTCGTCAAATGTCAATACCGGTTTCAGAAAACATCCGTTCCTGGAACAGTTCCATACATGGGCAGAAAAACATGCCGATGCACTATGGATGGATATCGCCAGAATTGAAGAACAAATCCGGTATTTTGAGGTCGCATCGCAGTACACAATCATCTGGCAGATTCACGATATTCTCAATCGATGGCCATTCTTATCCCGGGTGTACGTCCTGCTTGCAGGCGTCTATGCGCGAATGGGCGAGGAAGAAAAAGCACTGCAGGCAATACAGACCGGATTGCAGTGGGAGGATAAGCTTTACAAAGGGGTTGGCTGGTATCCCATTCATCCTTCAAAAGAAGATCCGGAACGCGAAACTGCATTCGAGCCCATTACTGCCGAAACGGAACTCGGGGATTCACAGTACCTGCTTTGGCCGGAACGCTATGTACTGCTGCCCAGAGATGAGGCCATGTATCACTACGGATCGCTCGAACGGGAAACTGGCATGCGGTGCAGAATTCCTTATGTGCAGCCGATGACGCTTTTGCGTGTCGTATGGAATGACAAAGGAGGGTGCTTCGATTTTTATCGGCTGTTCAGAAAATTTATTTCCATGACACCCGCTTTGCGGGATGTTTATCTCAAGGCCATTTATACCCAGGGCGTACACAGCCTGCGGGATTATATGGTCTATATCATTACCAATATGGTTGCACCAGAGAGCTTCCCATTGCGCCGTCAGATTGCTGAATTGCTGTTCCAGCTTTATCCTCGCGAAAATCCCGGCGCCATCGGGCGATTTTATTGCGACAATGTCCAGCCGTCGAATGCGCTTCCCTATACGGCGTTTGCACAATTTTCCAGGGTGGGGGAGGATGGCGTCGATGACAGCTCCCTGTCTACGGTAACGCTCGGATGTCTGCTCTATGATATTGGTGCGATGGAAGAAGGCATGGAATATCTCGATCGTGCATCCAATTCCGATACGCCCTCTTCGATGGCTCTTTTGACCAAAGGTTGTGCACTCATCGAAATGCGCGAATTCGATAAGGCGCTTGAATGCCTTAAAAAAGGTCAAAAAATCGATCCTTCATCGGATCGCTTCTTTTACAATATGTCTTTGGTGTACATCGAAACGAACCGCCTCGATGAGGCCGAACAGGCCATTCAGGCGGGCATTGCATTATCAAAATTCCCCGTCGATTTGAATTTGCAGCTCATGCGTGTCTATGTACGGCGCGGACAGATGCTCGAGGCTTTGCCCATCGCCAGATATATTGCAAACGAAGATCCCGAATACTTCCTCAGCCTCATTCTGTATCCCGAATTCGAAGAATTCCGGGAACTCCCTGCTGTTCAGGCAATGCTTGACGAATGTTCCTACATTAAAAAATGATGTTTAATAAAATTTCTACACCCATTTTCTTTATCATTGCGTTGTGCGCCTTTGTGATTTCATATCTTTGCTGCCAACAGACAGAACTCAAGGTACCAAAGGAAATGGGAGACAAAGCCTATAGCATCTTGCCCAATAAAGACGCACTGGTCTGGATGAGCCTGGGACAGCGCGAATTTTTGGCAGATCTCATTTGGATTCGCGCACTGCAATACAATACACTCCACGATGAGGCACATCTCGTCGAGAATTTCGCAGACGCCGTCATTGCACTCGATCCCGATTTTAAAGCCATTTACAGATGGGCTGCCGTTTCGACGGTCTTTTCGAGCAACATCACCGCACAGAGAGTCGAGGCTTCCAATCATTATCTTTCGCTTGGAGCAAAGCAGTTTCCGCTCGATCCCTATTACGATTATTCCATCGCGATTAATCTAATCTCGTATTACCCAAAAACGACACCAGAATTGGATGCAGAACATCGTTCACAGGCCATCTCACATCTGCAGCTTGCCATGCAGAAACCTAACGCAGATCCCAATATCTCATTTCTCATTACCGGCCTTTTGAATGAAAACGGTGACTCGGCAAAAGTTGCATTCATTCAGCAGGCTTTGCTGACCGAAAGTGATCCGGAAATCAAAAAAAATTTGCAGACCCGGCTCATTCTTCTCTCCGAATCTTCGGATACTTCTGCCTTGATTTTGGCGGCAAAACGCGATCAATGGCAGCGCGAGCATCATGAATACCTCCCCGCAATGCTCGATTTTATGATTAGTTCCGACGATGTTTTTTAAGGACGTCGGCTATTGCGGCTGTGCCGCAATACGCCTTGACGGTGCGTGCTATTGGCGTTGCCAATACGCCCGCACAACGGTTTTTTGAGGGAATGCCGGGGGGCGTTGCGGGGGGCGCCCCCCGCATCGGGGGTAGCGGCGCATTTGCCGCAAAGACGTGCCGTGACACGTCTTCGGCAAAAAGCCGCGTAGGGGGCTCGCCCCCTTCAAAATAACATCATCACCAGAATTGTGGGCAATCTTATGAAAAAAGCACTCATTACGGGCGTGACCGGGCAGGATGGTTCCTATCTGGCTGAATTCCTCCTCGAAAAAGGTTACGATGTCCACGGTTTAAAAAGGCGTGCATCGAGTTTTAATACCAGCAGGGTCGATCATCTCTATTGTGATCCGCACGATCCCAATGGGCATTTTCGCATGCATTATGCCGATATGACCGATACCTCCAATCTGGTTCGCCTCATTCAGCAGATAGAACCGGACGAAATATATAACCTCGCTGCACAAAGTCATGTTCAGGTGTCTTTTGAATGCCCAGAATTTACTGCTGAAAGCGATGCCATCGGTGTACTGCGCATTCTTGAAGCCATCCGCATCCTGGGAATGGAGAAAAAAGTTCGTTTTTATCAGGCTTCAACCTCGGAATTGTTCGGGCTCGTTCAGGAAACCCCCCAGCGTGAAACTACGCCCTTTTATCCGCGCTCGCCATACGCATGTGCCAAACTGTATGCCTATTGGATTGTCGTCAATTATCGCGAGGCATACGGCATGCATGCAAGCAATGGGATCTTGTTTAATCACGAAAGCCCGAGACGTGGAGAGACTTTTGTAACGCGCAAAATTACAATGGCTGCCGCCAATATCGCGATGGGGAATCAGGAATGCCTTTACTTGGGTAACCTCAATTCCAAACGTGACTGGGGATATGCCGGCGATTATGTCGAAGCCATGTGGCGCATTTTGCAGCAGGACAAGCCCGATGATTTTGTCATTGCTACCGGTGTGACGACGACTGTTCGGGATTTTGTAACCATGGCATTTGATTATGCCGATATCCATATCGAATGGTCCGGATGCGGGGTCGATGAAATCGGCATCAATAAGGCCAATGGGAAAGTCGTTGTGCGCGTCGATCCAAGGTACTTCAGGCCAACCGAGGTCGATTTGCTGCTTGGAGATGCTTCGAAAGCTAAAAAAATTCTCGGCTGGACGCCAAAAGTGTCTGTGCAGGAACTGGCACAAATGATGGTAAAATCCGATCTCGAACAGGCAAGACGCGATAAACTCCTGAGAGACAATCAATTTTTCGTCGATTTTCATGGGCATGAGTGACCTAACTTGACGCGAACTGCAAATACATTTATTTTATAATGGGGACAGTCTTGTTCCTCGATAACACTTTAAGCACTTTGTCGAGGTCTGGGACTGAGTCCCGGACGAAGTCGTAACTACTTCCCAGAAGGTTGGCTTATGAAATCATTCAATAAAACAGGCATGACGCTCGTTGAACTCATGGTTGTCGTGGCCATTATCGCCTTGTTGATGGGAATTATGGCGTATTATGTCCTGGGACGTCAGCAAAATAATGCTCAGGTCGATATGGCCAATGACGTTTTGGGGTTACTGCAGGTCCAGCGCACACGCGCGATGTCCATGAATGTGTCGACGTATGTCAGATTCGTTTACAGAGCGAATAGAGTCTCAACGATAATACCTAGAATTGGAAGCAGCTCTGTTTGCTCCAATGCGGGGCAGCTGCCTATTCTATATACCGATGGTCCCTATAGTGAGGCTAATATGGTTGCCATCGATGTCAGTCCTACACTCAACAATCATCGTACGCTGGATTCGACCGACACCAACAAGTATATCGCAGGTAATAATAATTCTTATACGGATGTTACGGTGCAGATCGTCGATCAGGCGCACAATAATGGCCAAAACGTTCAGTTTACAGCTGCCCAGCATGATACATCCTTTGATATCTGTTTTCAGCCAAATGGGCAGGCTCAGTTTTTAAAAAATGCTATTCAGCCTGGTGCCACTTCTGATGATCCTGAAGTGGACGTGAACCGTTTATTATTGGATGTCATTCAGGCCAGAATAATCATCGATACGCAGGATCATCATTCTGGTGGTACTTATTATGTGGATGTGACAGGCCTGGGAATGATTCAAAGTGGTTCAACCCCAAGATCATAAGTGGCATGGCCCTTTGAATAAACCCGGCAAACGCCACGGCTTAACAACGGTTTTCTTGTTACTCAGCCCCTCCTTTGACTTTCATAACGCAATATGCATCCAAACACGTCAAACATACGAAAACGTTATGGTTTTATTCGGAATGGGGAGGGGCCCAGGGCCGTCGCATTCTAAAATCACTTGACTTTATGAAAATAGCAAAAACCTAGGTGCTTGCTTGGTCTGAGCCCTGAAAGGGCGAGCAGATTACAGCCCGGGGTGGAGCGTTAGCGCAACCCCGGGAAAAGTGATTACCTCCAATATTTAAGCCCTGAAGGGGCGACAGGCAAAAATCAACAAATAATAGAATGCGACGGCCCTGGGGGCAGAGCCCCGGCTGAACAGTTATTACTCTAGGGCTGAACAACTGTTATCTTTTGAGGAAAGAACGTTCCATGGATGGGCACCGTCTTCTAAGTCTGGCAGCAATTGCTCTGAGTTTTAATGCGATTGCAATTCCTTGCTTTGCACAAAATACCGAGCTGACGAGCAGCGATAACCATGCATTGCTCTACGCACACCAATTGGGGTTCTCTTCATCCGGAACACCAACTGTGCGCATGCGCATTGCCGATGGTATGAGTAAACTTCGCTTTGAACCTCAGGGGGATTTTGTCGTCATGCCCTCGGGAACAGGGGGATGCGCCATTAAACTAAAAGGTGGCCGTTCTTACGAAGTAACGCTTACGGATGCACGCCCGGGAACCTATCAATATGGTGGGATTGTGGCTCGCAGCGAGTCAACAGATGCGTTGAATTTGCATAAAAATCGCTGCAGTGACAGTCAAATTGATACCGAAATTGTTCCAATAGGGTCCGTGTTTGCACTCAAAGGGCATGTCTTTGACAATCGCGAAAATCTGCTCATGACGCGTAGGACTGACAACAAAAGAGTCACCGAAACTCAATTGGCAAAAGCGCCTTTGGATGCATCCGTCGATAGTGCAGAATTATACAGCGAGCTCATGACCTATCCGACGGCCAAAATCACGCTCCGGGATCAGAATGATAATATACAGATCGTTCACTCGAACCTCATGTGGATTGATTTGCCCGAAAGTGGCGCTATTCTTTACGATATCGAAGATGAAAGCGGCAAAAGGAATGAGCTTCGTCTCAACTCACAACTCATTGTTACACCAGATCAAACCGGGAAACTCGCCGTTGTACAATCTGCCGATATCGAAACAATTCTGCGTGGTATTGTACCCGCAGAGATCTTTGCCAGTGCACCAGAGGCTGCTCTAATGGCTCAGGCCATTGCTGCCAGAACGACACTCATTTCGCAGGTTGGTACCAGACACATGTCCGATCCCTATCATCTGTGCAATAAACAACATTGCCAGGTGTATCGTGGATTGTCAGGTGCCGATGAACGCACCGATAAAGCCATCGAAAAAACGCGGGGGCAGATACTTTTCTCGGATAAAAAACTCGTTCAAAGCTATTACAGTGCCCATTGCGGCGGTATGTCTGCCGGAAGTCATGAAACCTGGGGATTGCCCGATAAAAACTATCTCGTGTCGAGGAGCGATGATGCTCACGAAACACGTACAACCTTCAAAAATGATAATGATTTTAAGAAGTGGTGGCTGCAAAACGATTCAAACTATTGCTCTTCCGCACCCGAAGGACAGAAGTCTTTTGCTTCTACAAAACATGCACGCTGGGAACAGACACTCTCTTCTTCACAATTGGATGATCTTGCCAATCAATCCGGAAATAAAATTGGCCATGTTCAAAGTATCGAAGTCATGGAGCGTGGTGCGAGCTTTCGGGCCACCAAATTGCGCGTGAAAGGTACGAATGGTACCGTTGTTATCGAGCGTGAACTGCCAATTCGCAGGTTTTTAGGTGGCCTTAAGAGCGCACGCTTTATCATCGAAAAAACATCCGAAGGCGGCATTCATATTTATGGCACCGGATTTGGACATGGGGTAGGCATGTGCCAAACAGGTGCCATTGGTATGGCTCAGCGCGGAATGAACGCCAATCAAATTCTGGAACATTATTTCCCTGGTTCTCGGATCGAAACGCTGTGGTAATCGGCAATGAGCAATGAGCAATGGAGGCATTCTCAAGTTTATTCCTAAAGAATGGAGTATTTTTAGCTTTAGAGAGAGTTTTTGGGGGGACAAGCCCAATTGCTCACTGCTAACTGCACATTGCTAATTAAGAATGCCATTCTCTCTAAACTTTAGAGACATCCCTTAGTTTTGCATACCAATTGCACATTGCTAACTGCTCATTGTTAATGAGAACGGCATTTCCCTTTATCTTTAGATTTCACCTTTAGTTTTGCACATTATTTACATGCAGTCCCTGCTGTATTGCATGCATGAGAAGCGCATGATTTGAGCGTGTCCATGTTGGGGGTATAGCGATAGCTCTTGTCACTCATGAGGACACATTCGTAGGTAACGGTAGAAGCATAGTTGCCATTGGATTCGGTACATTTATCGTAGCTGGGATCTCCCTTTTTGCAGATACTGCTGTCGTCGTAACATCCTGTCACGTAGGTGGGAGGCGTCATTTCATTGAGGCAGATCTTTCCTTGTGGACAATAGAACGCTTCAACAGTGCCATCGTGGCAGAACATCGCTACCGAATGACCAGAAGCGGTTCTGCATTGTTCTTCATAAGAGCTTTCGTAGCATTCATCACCCTCGCCTTTGATGTAACTGACGCAGCCAATGTCTGAAACACAGTTGTATGAGCATTTCTCATGATCGGTTTGATATAAATATCGTTTGTTATCCTCGGCTTTGGCACAGATATAAGAATTGGCAAATGCATCCAGATCTTCGCCTGAATCGTTGTATTGAAAGTCACATACTATAGAAGAGCCTTCTTTGTTACATGTCGTATTGTCTGTACATTTGGCAACACCTTTAGTTGCAAAAGAGTGGCAGGTTTGCT
This sequence comes from Myxococcales bacterium UBA4248, assembly GCA_002395385.1. Taxonomy (GTDB): domain Bacteria; phylum Myxococcota_A; class Bradymonadia; order UBA4248; family UBA4248; genus UBA4248. Next base: position 2,759 of record DGWW01000108.1, on the reverse strand, counting down.
TTCCGCAGTCTATTTTCGTTAGTCGACCATTGACGCAGCTTACTATATTGTTGCTTTCACAGGTCTCGATATGTGTTGCAACATCACAGCGTTCACTTTCGGGAATCTCAACACATCCAACGTCATCTTTGCATTCCATGGCGCATGTTTTTGTATATTCACCTAAAACATAGAGATTGCCATCCTCGGCTTTGCCGCATCCACTGTAGGATGCTGTAATTCCATCACTGTGGCATTTGACATGGATGGATTCGGCATCACATTTTTCTGGTTTGTTATTATCATCAGGGTAAACACAGCCAGCAACGCCATTAATGACATGACACTCTACATTCATATCATTACTCTCAGAAAGTATATCACAGATATTCGTTGCATCAATGATTCCTTTGGAAGTGCAATAGATCATTTGATTATCATCACATGCGTCCGTAAAATCATCCAAACTGCATTTCTTGCCGACGTCTTTTAAAGTACCTGTCTTGAGTACTTCTTGTGGTTGTACAGTAACGGTTGAACATGCATTATCTTTACAAATTTCATTTGCCTTGCATTCGCTGGTTTCCCAATTGCCTTTTATGCATTTCCTGACATGATCGTCATCGACGCATTCTGTCGCATTCTCTGTGCATTTTTCTGGTTGTGTACTTGTTTGTTCACAAACACCATCTTGGCAGGTTTCATTCGACTCACAGGGAACTGTGACCCATTTGCCTTCTTCACATTTCTTTGCATTGTGATCATCAGCACAATCTTTTTCATTTGCTTTGCACTCTTCTGTTGGGCCAGGTTCGCTCACTTCCTTGCAAATACCATCCTGACATGTTTCATTCGACTCACAGGGGACTTCCACCCATTTGCCTTCTTCACATTTCTTTGATGTGTGCTCATCGGCGCATGCAATTTCTTCTTTTGAACATTCATCAGTAGGAGCTGGTTCTGTGACTTGTGTACAAACGCCTTCCTGGCAGATTTCATCTGATGAACAGGGGATGTTTGACCATTGGCCTCCCTGGCAGTTTCTTGCATTGTTGTCATCAATGCATTCTTTTGCTCCTTCGGTGCACACCGGTTGTGTTGGATTCGAGGGGCCAGCTGGATTTTGAGGATTTTGCGTGCCTGGTCCGGGAATCGTGGATGAAGTCGGTTCACATTTATTTGTATTGATATTGCAGGTATTCAATGCTGGACACTGGGTTTCTTCCCATTTTCCGCCCTTGCATTCTTTTATACTCATCGTACTTGTGCATATACTCGCCCCTTCATTACACTCGGGAGATTCCTCATCCTTGCTTGTATCGGCACAGCTGCTGGCAAATGTTGAAAGGGCTCCTAATATCAACATCAGTGTAATATGCTTTCTCATTTGTTTCCTCTTTTCTTTATCTTTAAGTTTATTATGTGGAAGTACTCGCATGGTTTATGGGATTTCTCCAAGTCAGAGAATTGTTAAACCACATGCACCTACATAGAAGTGTCATCGAAAAGAGGCAAGAAGTTTTTGGTTGGCTTTGTGTAACAATCGGGTCAACAAGTGCCCCAAAAATGAATAACGCCGCGTATCTGCGCAGCAGATAGCGGCGTTTTGCGAGCTGTAGAGACGTGTCACGACACGTCTCAAAGCGAGCAAATATATGGTGGTTTAAAAATTAACGCACGATTTGCGTGCCGTAACCGCTGGTGATGGCGTCACAGGCGCGGTCGAGCGATGTAATGATGGCACGGTTGCCGCCGTTTTCGACGAATTTAATGCAGGCGTTGACTTTGGGCCCCATCGAACCTTTGAGGAAGTCGCCGCCGGCCGCGAGTTTCTTGATTTCGTCGAGGCTGACTTGTTCGACGTTTTTCTCGTCGGGCTTGCCGTAGTTGAGTTTGGCGTGGTCGACGTCGGTGAGGATGAGGAAGATGTCGGCGTTGATGAGCTCGGCGAGTTTGGCGCCGGCGAGGTCTTTGTCGATGACGGCTGCGGTGCCGTGGAGGCCGTGTTCGTCGCGCACGACGGGGATGCCGCCGCCGCCCGAAGCGATGACGATGCAGCCGCCGTCGATCAGTTTGCGGATGACGTCGATTTCGGTGTTATCGATGGGGATGGGGCTGGCAACGACGCGGCGGAAGCGCTTTTCGACCGATTCGGGCTTGACCTGTTTGATGACCCAGTCGGGCTTTTCCGTGGCGAGTGCTTCGGCTTCGGCTTTGGTAAAGAAGGGACCGATGGGCTTGGTGGGATCCTTAAAGCCGGGGTCATCTGCCGAAACGACGTCCTGATTGACGATGGCGACGACGGGGATATGCAGGCCTTCTTCGGTGAGGATGTTTTCGAGCGCTTGTTCAAACATGTAGCCGAGCTGTCCCTGGGTCATGGCGCCGACGACGTCGAGTGGCATGTCGGGAACCATCGATTTGCCTTCTTCCTGCTGAATGAGGAGGTTGCCGACCTGTGGCCCGTTGCCGTGCGTGACGACGAGTTTGTAACCGGCTTTGATGAGTTTGACGAGCTCGCGGCTGGTTTTGTAAACGTTGGCGAGTTGTTCTTCTGCTGTTCCCTTGTCATCTGCGGCTTTGATTGCGTTGCCGCCGAGCGCCACCATGATTGTTTTTGCCATGATTCTGTCCATAAAAAAGAGAAAAGCACCTAAACCAAATAGGCGCAAAACGGCGCACATATTAAATGATTTTCATATTTTGTAAAGATCTTCACACGGGCAATTTCGCTATTGAGTTACCACTTAGCCGCCTGCCTTGTATGTTTTAACAAACGG
>DGWW01000189.1 GCA_002395385.1 Myxococcales bacterium UBA4248 | reverse complement strand
TTAGATGCGAACAAATCCGTTTGTCAAATATACAAGGCTGGCGGCTGAGTAGTAACAGTCGTAACAGTAATTGCATGCAAATGGATGACAGGTTTGTGTGATTTGTGCTATTATAATGAGAAAGGCTGTTTTTGTCATTGTTCGGCCATATCTTTGTTTTTTATGCTTTCAGAGGAAAATATTATGAAAAAGCATCTGTCCTTAGTGTTGTTTGTGAGCTTTTGTGTGCTCAATGCATGTAGTGATGATGACAGCAATAATACCAGCGGTACGACCCCGACTCCCAGTGCTGATGGCAAATGTACGCCAGAAACGTACCAGCCAATATGTCCGACCGCAAATACGTATACGGCATGTTCGGACGGGATTGTCGTCATACGGAACTGTCCGGAAGGTGTCACTTGTGAAAATGGTGTTTGTCCGGGTGGCACGGAGCCCGCAGCGGACTGTTCTCCGGAGTCCTTTGTTGGATCATGCATGGATGATAGTCACAAAACGGTATGCGGTGATGATCATAAAGTTACAAATGAAGTCTGCCCCACGGGAACACACTGTGTGAGCGGCGAATGTGTAAGCAAGCCATGTGATGGGGCAGATTTTGTCCCGGAATGTACTGACGACACGCATTATACCGTCTGCAAGGAGGGCGTCGTTGCGACCGAAGCGTGCGAGGGTGATATACAATGCTTTGGCGGCAAATGCAGCGAAGCTCAAATCTGTGATGAGACAGATTTTGTTTCGGAATGTATCGACGACATGCATTATACCGTCTGCAAGGAGGGCGTCGTTGCGACCGAAGCGTGCGAGGGTGATATACAATGCGTTGGTGGAAAATGCAGCGAAGCTCAAACCTGTGTACAGTCAGATTTTGTCCCGGAATGCCAGGGCACGGAAAAACACACGATATGTACAGATGAAGGTATCGTCAGCAGCGAAAACTGCCCGGAGGGAACCGAGTGCAGTGGGGGTGAGTGTCTTGCACAGAATCCCGATTCGTGCGATCCCGCGACTTTCACCAATACTTGTGATGGAAATATGCGCAAAGCATGCGATGGAAATGTCGTAACGACATTCGATTGCGCCAGTGATGGTCTGGTGTGTTATCAGGGCGAATGCATTTTGGCGAGTTCTGTGGAATGCGATCCGGTAACATTCGAGAACAAATGCATCGGCAATACGGTGGTGAAATGTGGATCTTCTTTAACCGTAGCCGTTCCTGTGGGAGGCATTGCAATACAATATCCGAGTACAGTCAGTGCATACGATTGTGCATATGATGAAAAAGATTCTGGTATTTGTGCCGTCATGGATGACATTGCGGACTGTTATCGACCGTGTCCTTCTGCGGAACAGAGCGAATCGGCTTTGATTTGCGATGGTCTTCGTTATGCAGCATCGGGTAAATGTGTGGTTTCTTCTGATAAGAAGAACATTTTTATCGAAGATCAGGATGTCGAAGAGGTGGACTGCGAAAGCAAAGATACTAATATGTGCGTTGCAGGCCAGTGCATCATGGACAAAAGGATAGATGCATCGTGTTCAGTTGATACAGACAAGTCATTTTGCGAGAATGGTTTATTATATTATTGCTATGATGATGACGGTTATCTTTCGGATGCTTATTATAGGATTTGGAACTGTGAAGAGGATGGTTACGTGTGTGTTGACTTTAATAGCAATGTCGGGTGTTATGAACCTTGCAAAACAGAGGGGGCTTTTTACTATGAACAGTATGACGGTCCTACGGGAGAAGCTTATCGATATGAGTGTACCATGACACCGAATGGATTGTTCTATATTCCGAGTAAAGCAGAGTGCTATTGTGTTTTGGATAGCAAAGATTCGAGGTTAGATTGCAAATTAGATAGTCGTGGTGATATCTGCATTAATACGAAGAGTGCACTAGAGGTGAGTCAGTGCGACGGCAATATTGCTAAAAACGTGATGGAACTTAAGATAGATTCTGCAGATGGCTCAGAATATAAACCATTTGAATATATAAAAGACTGCGGCAGCCAGACGTGTGTTTTGAGTGATGGTGAGGCTCTGTGTCTGGATACATGTACCGAAGAAGATGCTCAATCAGAAACAGTTAAAAAAGTATGTGGTCTTAAAGATGATGAAGGAGAGATCTATTATAGTTCAAGATCTTATCAATGTGAACAGATTAATGATCAATACTATTGGATCGAAGGTGAGGAAGAATACTGTGATCGTGGATGTGCCGAAGATCAAACGTGCAAACGAATTCACGAAAGTGAGGGGACTGCATGCAGTATGGATGATGCTAACAAATGCGATAAAAATATCTTCCTCGAATGTCGCAATGATACATGGGAGGCATACGACTGTGGCAAATTAACGTGCGCGATATCGGATAATATCGAAGGATGTATTTCGTTATGCACAGAAGAGGAGGTTGCCAATCCCCTATATACCTGTAATGGGGATTATGCAGAACACCAGACATGTGAAGCGATCAAGGATGGGAAATATGCCAAAGTCATTCACGTGGAATATTGTGAACATGGATGCGATACAACTGATGGTCAATGCATCAAACTCCATAAAGATGAAGGCACAACCTGCGGATCTTCGACAGAACCCATTGAGGTCATTTCCAAATGCGATGGCAGCATTCTACTGAGCTGTAATCCATCTATGAGTTCATATGATCAATATGAATGGGGGGCGACTGACTGTGCTTCTGCGGCACAAGACCCCGATGCACCGTCAACCGAGGGGATATGTGTTATCAAAGACAGTTATGCATCTTGTGAACCCAAATGTACTGCGTCTGATGTCGATTCCCCTAAAGCCCAATGTACGACAGATACAGATGGCAATAGTTACATTTCGAGATGGTCATGCGTACCATCGGGAGAGAATTACTATTGGGAGAGGACGAGTGATAGTTGTTTACATGGATGCAATGAAGGCAAAACAGCGTGTTTGAAGCTCCACGATGACGAAGGCAAATCCTGTTCGTTGGTTGATGGTGCTTCCGATTTTTATGAATCCAAATGCGAAGGGAGCATTTATTTGAGCTGTAATGGCTTCGAAGTGAATGCCGTGGATTGTGGTACAATGTCATGCCATAAAGATCTGTCATGTTATATGGCATGTGAAACCGTGGATGAGACAAGTCACTACTGTGAAGATGAAAATACTTCTGTTTTGGGGATATGTATCGAAGATACAGAGCACGGAATCAAACGCATCGAAAAGCAGAATATGGACATTTGCTCCTCTGGCTGCAATAGTGCGACGGGGCTGTGTAAATAGCATTTTCGATAGCATTTTCGATGGTTATTGCCATGGCAAATGACATCGATTGTATGTCTATGCCATGGGGATGTTTGCTTGTCTGATAGGATAGGACTTTTTCAGGTTGATAAACCCAAAGCATGAATATCACAGAAAACCGCTCGTTCTCGGGCGGTTTTTTTTTGGTATAAAAATTGCAGTAATTTGCAGGGCATTTTGTACGTGGGCAAAATGCATTCTTTATCGCATCAATCCTACGGTATGTGACGGATAATAACCCCTTTGGAGAAGATTATGAGTTTAAAAAAAGCGCTTGTTGGTCTTGCATTCGCCAGTGCATTTGTTGCAACCGATGCTCAGGCAGAAACCTTCTGGGAAGGCTTGGAAATGCGCATAGGAGTGACCGCTCCTATTGTTGATAATCATGTTAAGTATGAACTGGATTCCAAATATGTAGATTTTGATTCAGGCTATAAACATACACCAGAAGATGTTTTTGCAGGCATAAGTGGTACTATCTCTTTCGGTTATCGTTGGGGAATTTTTGGCCTTTATCTCGATGAGGATTTAGGAGGCGTTTGGTATACAGGAGATACGGAAGGCGATAATGAAGCCATTTTTGTTGGTGGAACATATCTTACTTTTAGAGGTCTTTTGGGGCTGAGGCATGATGTGGAGCTTGATCTGGGACTTGGCCTTGGTATGATGTACAGTGATGATAATCATGGTGCACTCATTACAAATAAAGATGGAGATGCTGCACCTTGTTTTGCAATAAAAGTTGGCGTCGGTTTGACTTATTATCTTATTCCCAATACGGTTGGTGTCGGAATTAATTTCGACTATAGCCTGGGGTTAAATATTGTTTCGGATTCCAGAGTCAATGGTCTCATTGGAGAGGTAAAAGGTACGATGTATCACCTCGTTCACTACATGAACCCTGGTATTCACGTCGTTGCCCAGTTCTAAAATGTATTGTTTATAAAAAAACGCACCGCATGGTGCGTTTTTTTATGGACAAATGATTGTCCATTGCTACTCGTGCGGAGAGGCTTTTTATCCATGATTTACAATTCATCTGTCTGTCTGACTGCTTCGACCAGACAGATGAGAATGCATTCGTGGATATATTTGCAATTGTTGATGAAGCCCCTGGGGCGCTTTTTTACGAGCTCGTTCATTCGGTCGAGCCAGACAGGTAAGAGCGTATAGGCCTTTGTCAGCGCATGTCCCAGATTCGGCATTCTTAATTTCTGCCATATCCCCAAAAACTCGTTGCTCCTTATGCTGCGCGTAAACCAGTTGATCCACGAGAATACAAATACTCCTCTTGAGAGCATGCGCACGGTTGCTTCGATGCCCAGTTTATAATTCCACTCTCCTTCGAAATTAATGGCGAGTATGATTCCGCACAAGAGACTGATGAGGATGGAAATGAGCCAGAATTTTGGCCACCAGATGGATTTGAGTACATTTTTTGCGCCAATTCCGAGGGTGATCATCCATACCGCCAATGCGGGGATGGTCCACCAAAGGTCATTTTGAACCCAGAACCCCGCGAGAATTTGTATCATCAATGTGATGACAGCAACCGGAAGTATATATTTTCGCGTTTTGATGATTTGTTCGTCAGCCTGAGCATGTTTTGGTGAAGAAATCGAAGCTATCATCTGGTTGGCGGTTTGCTCGGGATTTTCTGTATTTTCGGGGATAATCTCTTCGTTGTTTTCACGATTGGATGATGTCATCGCAGGGGGCTGTATGTCTTCTTTGCCGATGATTGCAATTCTATTTTCGACACGTCGTCCCAGTCTTCCGCCCCAAAAACCTGCCATTCCCCCGATGAGAAATATCGCCCCCAGGACACTGGCGAGTAGTGTCCATCCGACGGTGGAGGTAGACTCGAGCGTGAGAAATTTAGAGATGAATTTAAAGAGCGCTTTAATGAAATCATCGCCGTAGATGATCCATTTCCTAAAAACGGAAATGAGTTGAGACCATAGGACGCCCATGCCAGCTGCGATGATACCGGAAATGTAGTTTTTAGAGCCCGGTAATAGGAACAGTTCGACGACGAGTGCTTCGGAGATAATGCCAAACATCGGGCCGACGATGATGCCGCCGGGAGATAAACTTTTGATACATGCGGCAATGATCCCCGTGCATAGTGTCAATCCTCGTGCGGGAAAGATTCGTCTTTGTGCAATCAGCAGAATGAGGCTGAGTGAAACCATGATAAGCCCGGTTTTGGGGACGTGCAGGGTATGCAGAAAAGTTCCCAATGTGAGCTCCAGACCGCCCCAGAGTGTGCCGAAAACTGTGACAATGGCCCAGTATTTATCGCGATAGGATTGAGAGGAATGCATTTTTAATTAGCAATGAGCAATGTGCAATGTGCAATTGGGAATGCAAAACGAAAGGGCAACTCTGATTAGTTCGGAATTCGGAATGCGGAATTGATTTTAATTCGGAATGCGGAATTGGTTTAAATTAGCAATGTATGTGCAAATGAGTTGCATTTTTAAATTATGTAAGCTTTTGATTTATCCGAGTGCCCGAATGATGTTGAAGGACAAAAGGATTTTGTGTTCGGGGCGTTGCGGGGTGGAACCCCGCAGAGGGGGTAGGCGCGTATTTGCTTGCAAATAGCGCCGCAGGGGGCGTTGCCCCCTCCTAACACATCCATTCAAATGTTTTGGAGAATGTGCGAGAGAACGCTTTTATACTTTCGAATGATACATGACGAGAATACATTTGTGGATAGCGTGCTTCATCCGTAAGTATTTTATTTGCATACATGTGAAGATGTGCATGTTTGGCCTTCGGCGCATCCTTCGTAAGTTGCGTCGGCTTTTTGGATGCACTGTACGCAGACATTATATCTGCAGAGCAAACCGGCACCGCAGTCCGAATCCTTATTGCACTGATTTTTGCAGCACATGACGCCGCCCTGGCTGTTTGGCTGTGATTTTACAATATCGCGCGCTTCTTGCCATCCATTGGGGGAATCGGGTTTGTCGCTGCTGCAGTCCCATGCAGGTTGGTAAGTTTTGCCGTTGAGTGCAGCAAAGTAGTCGATAGAATGGCCGTATTCACCGCCATAGCATGCATCACCAGCTGATACAGATTTGCATTGGACGGTTCCATCTCCTTGCTTGGCGCATCCGCAGTTATTGCGCAGTGCCGAGCATAGATTGTGGCTGGAGAGTTTGAGAGGATCGCAGTCGCTGCCCGTGGCATAGCACCCGAAATTGCCGCACCCAAAGATATCATTCATATTGAGGGGCACGCCGACGGTATCGGGGTCACAGTTCAGGCTGCCGGTCGAGGATGTACGGGTGATGAAGAGCCATGGTTCTTTGGTATCGACGCCATCGAGAATACCGTTGCAGCCGGATTCGGAGCGCGTACGGACGTCATCGCGCCCGAGGCAGACGTGCCATCCTTCGGCACAGAGGTCTTCGATATTGCAGCCAGTGGCTTCGGGATTGGCGCTGGTATTGCCCGAATTTCGCTTACATGCGGGGCCTTCGTCGTGGTGAATGCCGGGAATAGTCCATGCACCGGCGCATGCAGCGATATTATTGAACCGCACCAGATCGAGGAATCCTTCGCGCGTACCATCGGCACAGCCGACAATTTCGGGGACGGGTTTACATGCCCCCTCCAAACATTGTTCGCCCAGTTTGCAGGATGTGCCTTTGTAATTTTCGCTGGCTGCATCGTCCTCTGAGCAAGCCCCCTTGGCACCGCAATGGTAATAGTCGCTCGAAGAGACAGCTTCGCAGCCATCGATGGCATCTCCATCGCAATTGGCATAACCCTTTTCGCAGGCTGTTATGACACATTTTTGTTCTTTGCATGATGCACTTTGAATATGGAATAGCCCTGCGCAATCTTCATCTTTAAAGCATTCACTGTCCGGGAGAATTGCGGTTTCACATCCGTTGGCCGCATCACCATCGACGTCATGATAGCCATCGACACAGACGTTGCAGTTTGCCCAATGCAAATCAGCAAGGACGACGCAGGATTCGCCGCATCGGACTTCGTTTTCGTTATCGCATGCAGCTGCGTCTTTTTCGCATCCATTGGATTTGTCGGCGTCGGCATCTTCGAAACCAGCTGCACAATCTGTACAGTTGCTCATGTGCAGTGCATTGAGATCGAGACAATCCTCACCACATGGGGTTAAGTTTTCGCCGCATTTGGATTGTTCTTTTTCGCACCCGTTGGCAGCATCTCCGTCGGCATCTTCATAACCTTCGGCACAGGTGTGGCAATCGGCCCAGTGGCGTGCAGCGAGTTCGATGCATTCATTGTCGCAGTTGGTATAGGGATTTTCACATTCTTTTTGTTGTTGGGCTTCGCAGCCATTCGATGCATCGCCATCGGCATCTTCATAGCCGGTGTCGCATTCATTGCAAGATTTCCAGTGTTTTTCGGCAAGAACAACGCAATTGCCATCGCACTCGACACCGACGGAGCAGGTCGATTGGGGCTCTGTTTCTCGACATCCCTTCGTCAAATCATCCTCTTTGGCTTCATATCCTTCTTCACAGGTACTGCAGTCACTGAGGTGGAGGGCAGCCAGATCGAGACAGGATTCGCCGCACAAAACCTTGGGAGACTCGCATTCATGATTATCGGAAGGCTGTTCCTGAGGCGGATTCTTTTCTGTATCCGTCTGGGAACTGCTGGAATTGGAACTGTCGTTGCTGCAGCCGATAGCCAGACAACTGCTCATCATTACGAAAATAAACCATTTTTTCATTGTTCAGCCTCCGAAACAAAGCTCAAAACATTTAGCTATATAGCGAATTATCTATAGTTTGTGAATAACTAAGGAAAAGGCTAGTGACTATTCAGCCGGGGCTCTGCCCCGGACCCCGCCAAGGACATGATGTCCTTGGAACAACAATCATTTTTGTTTATTCATTACTTTTCATAAACCCAGCCAATCCTTCTCTCGATGGGGCCCTTCCCCCGTGACCACTCAGCCAGAGGCTGGTTTTGTTTTTACAAACGGATTTGCTCAGGCCTAACGGCCTTCGCGTTTTTAATTCGTAATGCGTTATTGAATATGCCAAAACCCAAATGAACCTCTAAAGCCAAACTGCTTTATTCTTTAGATATCACAAAGAGAATGCCTTAATAATTCCGAATTCCGAATTACGAATTAACACAGTGAGCATCGTTGGATGCGAACAAATCCATTTGTAAAAACATACAAAGCTGGCGGCCGAGTCGTAACCGAGCAGGCAGACCCCTTCCTAAAAACATTTACATCTACAAAGATTTTTCTTACATATAGTGTTTCGCGGTAGAAATACCAATCATCACCGATATTCCAAGCCTTTATCGGTTTAATGGAGGAAACAATGCCCAAAATTCAATCATCAGTATTCAGAACAGCGTTGGCTTGTGCCTGTTTACTCAGTGTTTCGTTTACAGGATGCTTCAAAGGTGAAGAGCCTCCCCCCGAAGAAGCTGCACCTCCCAAAGAATGCATTAAAATTGCAGATCCTGGTTTGCTAAAGCATGCCATGCGAACCTGGGACAGCGACCACGATGAATGCATCACCAAAGAAGAAGCCGAAGCAGTCACCAATTTGGGCACCGTATTGAGTGCCGACGAAGTGAGCTCGCTGGATGACCTGAGTCTGTTCCCCAATATAAAACAGATTTCCGATATGGCCTTTTTCCAGTCCTGCAAGCTCAAATCCATCGATCTGCCTTCTGTGACATCGGTTGGCGACAACGCATTTGCCAAATGTGCTTCCCTCACATCCATCAACCTTCCCAATGCCGACATCATTGGCAAAGGTGCCTTCAAGAACTGCGATTCGCTTTCGACAGTTAAACTCCCCAAGGCGACGACAATTGGGAACAATGCCTTTACAGAATGTACCAGCCTGGCTACCATTTCACTGCCAGAGGCAACGATAATCGGCGAAGATGCCTTTAATGGCTGCACAAGCCTGTCCACAGTCGATCTCCCCAACGTCACCAATATCGGCGGTGGCGCATTCGCCAAATGCAATGCGCTGACTTCGGTCGAATTTCCCAAAGTCACGACGCTCGGCCCGGGCGGCGTTTTCCAGGATTGCAAGAAGCTAAACTCGGTAGATTTGTCCAAAGCGACGGACATCGGAGATGCCGCTTTTGCAGGCTGCTCCATGCTTTCTTCGGTCGATCTGCCCAAGGCTACATCTATCGGCAAAAAAGCATTCAAAGGCTGTATCAGCCTGTCTTCGGTTGATCTGCCCAAAGTCATGTCCATTGGCAGCAATGCCTTTGATGGATGCACAGGGCTGATGTCGGCTGAACTCCCCAAAGTAACCATTATCGATGATTGGGCATTCAGCGGCTGCACAAGCCTGA
>DGWW01000124.1:1143-5872 GCA_002395385.1 Myxococcales bacterium UBA4248 | reverse complement strand
TCATCCGCATTGCAGTCACTGTCTGTGCTGCACTCGGGCGTACCACCATTCGGCTCGCACTTGCCTGCATTGCAAACCTCATCCGCATTGCAATCGCTGTCTGTGCTGCACTCGGGCGTAGCACCATTCGGTTCGCATTTGCCTGCATTGCATACTTCGCCAGTATTGCAGTCGCCATCCTGAACACAACCAGAAGGAATCACGCCATTTGGCTGGCATTCGCCTGCCTGACAAATCCATCCGGGGCTGCATTGACGACGCATAATCTGCCCCCCAATGCATTCCACGAGGAGACCATTTTCGCACATCGGATAACCGGAATTTGCATCACAATTGGTGACGATTGCGCCCTGATTGCATGTCCCCGTCAGATAATTGCATCCCCCCTCGCAGGCACGAATCGTCTGATAGCCCTGTTCACAAAACACTGTTTGATTGATGTCATAGCATTTGGGAGTAAAGGTAGCCGCATCACAGGTATTAGCTGATTTTTCCTCCACTTCATGATGATCATCAGCACACCCATACGCACCTAAAACCACAGATACTGCTGCCAGAACTAAGACTTTCTTTTGCATGATGCTTCTCCAAGTGAAAAGACAATAAAGAGAGACACGTCCACCCTGTATCTCGTAAATACTCAAAAAATAGAAATATCGTCCAGTTACGACTCAGCCACTTATCTTGTTTATTTTAACAAACAGATTTGTTCGCATCTAACGATGCTCACATCTTTAGTGCGATTGTTCGTTGGTTTGCTGAAGGTGAGAATATACGCGATACTTCGCGCTTATTTATCCAAGGCCTTGTTCATCGCATTCCGGGTTTGTTCTGCAAGCCATTCAACGCGAGTTGCTTCATCCCCCATAGAAGCATCCGGAAGTTCAATGGGAGCAAGCAATTCAAGTGAACACTTTCCCGGTTTTATTTTGAGCGTCGTTTTGGGCATTGCCTCAAAAGTTCCGCGAATTACCATGGGAACAATATGAACATTGTTCTGGATGGCATTGTAAAAAGCACCGTGTTTAAATGTGCCCAGTTTACCGGTTGACGTTCGCGTCCCTTCGGGGAAAAACAAAATACTGGCCCCTTCTTCGAGCGCATCATGAATGAGCTTGCGGATATTGGCATTGCGCTCACTGGCATTTTTGCCACGATGCACACACAGGTGTTTTTCCCGTTTTAATATCGTCCCCAAATACGGAATTTTAAAAAGCGAATCCTTCGCCAGTATGCGAATATCCATTTCAAACGATGCATAAACAAGAAGTGCATCCAGATTACTCGAATGGTTACCGACATAAATCGAAGGACCATTGGCTTCTAATTCTCTTTTTTCCGGAGAGACCAGTTCAATGCCAAGCTTGTCCAAAAGTGCATGCGAATATCTTTTACGAACTGCATATAGCTCGGGTGATTCCAGATTGCGGCTTTCCCGGATATAATGCGAGGCAGCACGAAGAAACGATAAGATATTGCTTGGAACAGATGGCATATCGTTACCTCACTGGTCACTATTTTGCTTCTCTTCCAAGGCGTTCAAAAAGCCCCTAAAATACTGCCATCCACTGAGCAGGCTAAAGAACACACTCAAGACCAGCAAGATCCACCCGACTTTATGAAAATTCATCGTCGTGTCCCAACCGAAGAGGTGAATCGGATACGAATAATGGGCGAGCAATCCCACAAGGCCTACTAACTGAAGAGCAGTCTTAATTTTTCCACCCGTACCGGCGGCAATGACAAGCCCCTCACCCACAGCAATGAGCCGAAGCCCCTGAACCGCAAGTTCACGTGCCAAGATGACAATCGGAATCCACGACTCGAGCCAGCCCATCGATGCCAGCTGAACCGTTGCGGCCATCACCATGAGCTTATCCGCCAACGGATCGAGAAATTTTCCCGTCACACTGACGAGATTGAGACGCCGCGCCAAATAGCCATCGAAAAAATCAGACAAAGCAGCAATGCCAAAACAAAGAACGGCAAGAAAACAAAAAAATGGCGTTTTAAAGGAAAGAAAAACGACGACAAACGGAATAAAAATAATCCGAAGCATCGTGATGGAATTCGGAAGATTAAAGAGATCTTTCTTAATCGAAAGACTCATCTTCTTGCGCGTTTTTTTCTCGCGTTTTTTTCTTCCCTTAAGGAGTCGGCCTACTTGCTTGGAACGTTGTTTCTTTTGAAAAAGCATCTTCTCATTCAACTAAAAAAGAGGAACTCAAAAGTTTCTGCTATTCGCTTACACCGTCATCCGCTTTATGACAAGCATTCAAACAGCATTTGAGCATATTTTGTATCCACTATCAACTTCTCACCATCGACGATGACAGACGGATAACCATTCAAAACCGCAGTTTCATTGATCTTTTTGATGGCCCAGTCACCCATGAGATCTTTTTCCAAAGCATGCCTAAAGAAATCAAGCCTCGAAAATGTCGTTTTCTCCATCACGAGACGAAGCAACTCCAGATGGGCATCATCTAATAAGGCAATCGGCTTCTTCTTTTGTGAAACTTCTCGGGCATTGGCAAATTCCGGTCTGATATCCGGATCGGGAACAATCGCGCACAAATTGGCCAATGACTGACTCAGCGCACTCGAAATGCTCACACCAACAGAAGGAACGGTGTCCTCTTCGGGCGCTTTTTTAAACAGAGAATTCGAAGTATCCGAAGAGACAGCTCTCGGTGCCGGAGCTGGCTTTTTATTGGAAGTAAACTGACCAATTTCCAGATCAATCCAGGCCTCAGGCAATTTCAATGCCCGATGAACCATCCTCAATCGTTCTCTTTCATCATCGGTCACCACACCGTCGGCACATGCAACGGCCACGAGCACATGACTGATCTGATCCCTGAGCGCATCCGAAATCCCTTCAAAATCCTCATGAATATCTTCTATTCGCTGAGGCGTATTCAAACACCAATGAAGCCAAAGTAACAAGGATGTGCGCTGTTCGTCGCTCAAGACCTTGCGTTTCAACACCATGTTCTGCAATACATCTATCTCAGCCTGCGAAACATGTTCATCACATTGAGCGATCACCGCACCAAGCCTCAAAATAAATGCCATTACCGCAAACGCATGCGATCCCTCGGCAAATTTCATCGAAGGTGTGACGACAATTTTACCATGCTCCGTGATGGTCTCATTGTGCAAATTCGGTTTGGGGGCATATTGAAATCCAAGCATTTCAATGAGCGTCCCAAGATCCGCTGCTGACTGTTCATTGAGATGTTTCGAGACGCCCAACAGAGAAAGCATATCGCTCACATCGATGAGCGCAAAAGAATTCTCCCCCACGGCCTGATTCAAAAACTGACCGAACCGGCGAATCGATGCATTCTTTAAGCGCAAATCAATGGGAAGACGAATCAGAGCACCAATTTCATTGGCATCTGCCTTCCCCACATAACCATCGTATGCACGATAATTCTCGATGCACTCATTCACGATGCCACAGAACTGTATCAAAATCCTGGCATTCGAATACACATCCCGTACTTCGCCAAACGAAAACTCGAGCACCCCCAATGCACGGTTCATCGCACGATAATGAATACTCAATGGCTTGGAGCCAATAGGATCGATCACGCACCCACCGGGATACTCCCGATTAAATCGAGTCTTAAACAAAACGCCAAACGTTTCATTCTCAGGTATTCCCGGGAGTTTAAACAACTCGCTCTGGCGCTGGTACCATAACAAAACCAACGCGTCATTCATGGGCTTCTTTTGCTCAGCAAGACTGGCCAAATACCATGGGAAGACGTCACTGACCGCGTCGGATACAAAATCGATATCCCGAGGAAGCATATCAGAGCTCGCCGGATCATGGCTCACAGCCCAGTCGATCGCCATCAGAACTCTGACATCACTGCAAAAGTCTTCATGCTCAGGATAAATGTCCGCGAGCCGTTTCATTTCCTGAATCAAAAAAAGCTTTTCACTCACAGGAAAATGCTCCCTGGGACCATCGATGAGCAAACGACGTTCGATGCCATACAAAAACAGCATGAGGAAATCTTCGGGAATGCAAGGCGATGTGCGCCCCGTCGACAACCAGCTCAAATAGGCACCGCGCATCCCGGGCGTCCACTCGCGATAACAGGGATGCATTGCAGAATGGTTATCCATGAAAGGATTAGACAGCGACAAACTCGGGTCGATGAGCGCCGGATCGGGCTGAATACCATCGCTCCCCAAGAGGCTCTCACCTACATAAACGAGCCCACTTTTAATCTCATAATCCCCAACATTTACTGTCGTTCCGGGCCCATACCACATCGCTTTCGCAGGAGACTCAAAATGCTCAAAAACAGATGATTGGCGCGTCTCTGGAGGCTTCGGAGATGAACGCAAAGCACTCGAAAGTGCCGCAGGTGTCTGCACGGGTGCGGGCTTCAACTCTGCCGACGAATAAACTTCATAGTCCGAATTTCTTTTGTCTCGGTTAAATAAGGATAAGATAGGCAACATCATAGACCTCCATACGACAACCACAACACATTATCACATGACTACTCAGCCGACAGCTTGACTTTCTTTTTGGATGTGCATCCAAAAGCATAAAACTAACGATAACAAACAGGTTTCGTCCGAAATGGGGGAGGGGCCCCATTTCGCTACAGCAAGCCAGGTTGTTTAGTATTCGCAACAAAAAGATTGTGGGTTCCAAGGGGCTCAGCCCCTTGGCGGGGTCCGGGGCAGAGCCCCGGAAAAG
>DGWW01000124.1:0-1092 GCA_002395385.1 Myxococcales bacterium UBA4248 | reverse complement strand
TCCGGGGCAGAGCCCCGGCTGAATCGTAACATTATCACAAAACAGATCGGGTTTCACCTTGCCATTTTTACTCCGACTGAGGTATGAAAGGCGCGTTTTTTTGCAGCGACGCTGCACACATTTAGATGGATTATTCGGAGGTAATCATGGTCAATGAATTGTTGGATGAACTTAAATCCGGTTATGAACAGGCTGTTGCCGCATTGCGTCGAGACGCTGCCAAAATCCGCACGGGACGTGCAAATCCCAACATCCTCGAAGGGCTGCGCGTCGATTATTATGGTACGCCAACACCTGTCATGCAGATTGCTGCCGTCAAAGTCGCCGACGCCCGCATGATTACCATTCAACCTTGGGAAAAGAACATGATCGGTGCCATCGAAAAAGCCATCCTGGCTTCCGATCTCGGACTCAATCCTTCCAATGACGGCACACTGATTCGCCTGCCCGTCCCGCCGCTCACCGGCGAGCGCCGTAAAGAATTTACAAAACAGGTCAAGGATATGGGCGAAAAAACAAAAATCGCCGTCCGCAATCAGAGACGCGATATGAACGATATGCTCAAATCACTTCAAAAAGATGGCGAAATCACCGAAGACGATCTCAAAAAAGCTTTGACCAAGGTCCAGGAACAAACCGACGATATCACCAAGAAAATCGACGAAGTCGTCGCCGAAAAAGAAAAAGAAATTATGGAATAGTTTTTTTAATGAGGGCGCGCTGCTATTGCGGCTGCGCCACAATACGCATGCGCTGCCGGGCTATCTGCGATACGCCCGGCTTTTTTTGTATTCTTCAAGGCACAACCGACAGATTCCAAACCATAAAAATGTATTGCCCAATGAAGCCTCGGCAGGGCTTCCATGGCGTTCTCACACAGGGCCGGAATAATGACTAAACATGTAACCATCCAGTTCTTGGAAAATCTACAATTTCATCTGCATGAACCGTTCCCGTAATGCTGAATTCTAAATGCAGAATGCAGAATGTTTTCTAAAACCAAAGGATTCATCCAAAATCTCTCGGTGTTGCTTTTCATTATGCATTCAGAATTATGAATTCAGAATTATGAATTCAGCATTATGAATTAAA
>DGWW01000172.1 GCA_002395385.1 Myxococcales bacterium UBA4248 | reverse complement strand
ATGCTCACGTTTTGGTTTTGTTTTTTTTTACAAACGGATTTGTTCGCAACTAACGTTGCTCACGATTTAAAAACGCGAAGGCCGTTAGGCCTGAGCAAATCCGTTTGTTAAAACAAAAAACAAACAGCGAAGGCCGTTAGGCCTGAGCAAATCCGTTTGTTAAAACAAAAAACAAACAACGAAGGCCGTTAGGCCTGAGCAAATCCGTTTGTTAAAACAAAAAACAAACAGCGAAGGCCGTTAGGCCTGAGCAAATCCGTTTGTTAAAACAAAAAACAAACAGCGAAGGCCGTTAGGCCTGAGCAAATCCGTTTGTTAAAACAAAAAACAAACAGCGAAGGCCGTTAGGCCTGAGCAAATCCGTTTGTTAAAACAAAGAACAAACAGCAAAGGCCGTTAGGCCTGAGCAAATCCGTTTGTTAAAACAAAAAACAAACAGCGAAGGCCGTTAGGCCTGAGCAAATCCGTTTGTTAAAACAAAAAACAAACAGCAAAGGCCGTTAGGCCTGAGCAAATCCGTTTGTTAAAACAAAACTAGCCCCCGGCTGAACAGTTACCTGAATTCTATAGCAACAAATTAGAGAACTCATTCATTGCTAACTGCTAATTGCTAACTGCTAATTGCTAATTGCCAATCTCCTTCCAGAGCACATACTTCCCATGCTCGTACCGCCAGGTTTCGGTCTTTTCGAGCCTGCCATTTTCGATAAAATACCGATTAAACTTGCCGGCCCGATTATCTGCCTTAAAACTGCTTACACTGCATGACCCCGCTTCTGCAACGATAAGTTGATCCATTTTTTTGTAGACGTAATCGTGGTCATGCCCATGAATCATGAGCTGAACGCCATATTTTTGCGCAATAGCCAGCAATTCCCGGCGTTCGCGCAGATTTCGCAGACACTCCCCGGGTGTTGTCACCACCTGAAATAAATTGTGATGTAAAGCCACGATCTTAAAGCGCGATGCAACTTCCGGGTGCTGAAGCGCTTTTTCGAGATCGTCGAGCTGCTGCTGTCCCAGAATGCCACCTGCCACGAACCATGGTCTTGGCCGGGCCGAATTGAGCCCGATCACAGCGACCTCACCTAAAATCCTGACAAAAGGCCAGGTTGCCGAAACGCCGATATCCAAATTCCCCGGTGACGAGGTATAAATCATCTTTTCGAAACGACGCGCTTTTAAACTTTCGCGCGTGTAATAATCGTGATTGCCGGGCACAATCGTCTTATGATCATCGTCAAAATAGCTATCCATCGCAGCTTTAACCGCAGAGAATTCGGCTGGTAAAGCCAGATTCGAAATATCCCCCGTCACAATGAGATGGTCACATCCTTCCCGTTTGAGCGTTTCGAGCGCACATCGAGCCGCATCTTTGGTATGCTTCTTTGCTCGCCCGGCCAGGAGATTGATCCCCCCCGAAATGCGCTTGTTCATAAAATCCAGAACATGCGCCCCCGTCGTATCGAGCCAATGAATATCGCTGATGTGCCCGATAATCATCTTCCCGTCCTTTTACGGCAATGCAGGAATTTCACGGTTATTGTCATCGACGAGTACGACGACGGGCTGATGCGCTTTTGCTTCGTCCTCGGTCATCATTGCATAGGTCGCAATGATCACTTTGTCGCCCGGCTGCACACACCTCGCCGCTGCACCATTGAGCGTAATCTCGCCATCATCGCCGTAAATGACGTAAGTCGAAATCCGCGCGCCATTCGTCACATTGTAAATATCGACTCGCTCCCACGGCAAAATGCCAGCACGCTCGCAGAGCGCCCTGTCTATCGTTATCGAGCCCTGATAATTCAGGTTGGCACACGTCACCGTCGCACGGTGTATCTTCGATTTGAGCAATTGTACAAGCATTTTAAAATCCATCCATCTATGAGCAGCAAAACTTCGGCTGCAACGCGCCCATATATACAAATCATACGAATATGTCCAATAGGCATGATGGATTTCTTTGGATTGTTTTTTAAGGCGCGCGCTTTTCGCGATGCGAATGCGCTGCGCAGTCCGGCCTGCCTGTCGGCACGGCCGGACGCTGCGGCTATGGCTGTGCCATACGCCGCAGCATTCTTTGGTTATTAACTACCCTTCTAACGGAATCCAAATCGCATAAGTAATGGCAATCGAATCTGTGCTCCCCATACTCTGAACATTCTTGAACGTGATTGCATTCTGCGAGGCATCGTAGGCCCAGCCGTCGTTGTCAGCATTTCGCTGCAATTCGACGGTCTTGCCGTTACGAACGCGATAGACCCGAATCGACGAAGCAATGGGATATCCCCAAAGCTTATGGGGTTCCAGTTTTCCTACCAAATCTTCGGCTATGGCAGTTACCGTCGCATTGTAATCGGTTGCACAGATGCTGGCTTTGCCGCCTTCTTTGGTCGCTCTGTCGGGATCATCCGGATAATACGAACTCAAAAAGCGAGCCATGTGAATATAAGACATGCCATATTCCGCACCTTCGGTTGCCTTGATGCTGTTGTATTCCCAGTTTTTGCATTCCAGGCAGCTGCCGTCGGTGTCTTTCTGAATACAATTCTCATCGCTGCAGTATGCCAGTGGCTTGCAAAAACCGCCGTTTTCTCGCCCGACATCCCCTACAAAAGCAAATCCAACGATTTCTCTATTTTGCGCAAAGCTCTGGTACTGCTTGATGTAATACTTGAGCATGTCTGCATATTCCGGGTAAACCGCTTCGATCTCTTCCATCGAACTGTCATCCGAAAGCATACCAGCTTTAACCAACTGATCCAGCTTATCCTTCATCGATGGATTGCAGTCGGCCTCGGTCAAATCACTGCCGCCCGCGCCCGTCCGCATCTTGCCATTTTCGAGTTTGTAGCCCGTCGTACAAACGGAACCCGTCGATTTTTCGAACACCGGATTGATATGCGTACTATTGACGGGCTTTACGATAGCGGGTTTTTCTTTGAACTGCCGCGATTCTTCGTCGGTAAACCAAATGACATACAACCTGGAATTTTCATCGGGACTTAGCGAAACCTGCGCCAGTTTTTGTGCATCTCCCTCGGTTACCCCCGCTTTGATCTTTTTAATGATGTCCCAATTGGCCTTGTCTTCTTCGCTGTAATAGTCTGGCGCTTTGGCAGCATCGAGATCGACGTTGATGCGCGACAACGCAAAGGCACCACTTTTTAGACCGTCCTGATAGCCAAACCCGCAGATGTTCTTACCACCACGTCCATCAGTCGTACATCTCGAATTCCTGGCAATTTCTTGCCTAAAGGCAGTTAGTTTAGCGTTGTCGAGCTTGTCGTTCGAAAGAATATCGAGGAAACCTCTAAATGCCTTGAGCGTGGTGCCACTTTGCTTAAAGCCGACGCCGTTCAAATAAGTATTGCTGTCGAGCACGATGTTATAATTGTCATCGTAAGCCCGATAAGCGGTCGGATCTTCATCTAACAGATACGCATCTGTCGTCGTAATCCCCATGCGGAAATCGATACCATAAGCTTTCATTGTGGTACTAAACAATTGAATTGTCTTGTTGAGATTTTCCAATTCATCCGCCATCGAAGGGGAATTGTCGATGATCCACAAGAAATCGGCTTTACTCGAAGAATGACCATAATCTTCGATTTGACAGACAAAATTATTGTTAGCGTAGAACCCGCTTGCCGATGCTCCTTCCGAGACAGACCTACGTGGAGCAATGAGCGTTCCCGACAGGACATCATCCATCAGAGCAGCAACAGAAGCCACCTTGAGATTCTCATCACATGTGATGGCACCACCGTAAATAATCCCCCTGTCATAAGTTGAGCGTGCCAGGTAGAGCGATGCACGGTCACATTGGATCGAACCTGAATACTTGGCCGTCGAGCTCGGATCAAATTGTTTTGCCAAAGCATCCGCAATTTCCTGCAGGGATTTGCCATTTGTCATAATCGCATATTTGCTACGCTCAACACTATGATCTGGAACGCCCTGCAGTGAATCTCTATACCCAATGTCTTTGCCAGATTTATCCGTTTTATACCAGGAAGCCAAGGGAACAGACGCTAAAAATACAGAGTTTTCACTGTAATCCCCTAAATCCGGCACCGCCAACAGCAACTGCTGACCAGTCCCAATCACATCAGCACTCGATCCAAAGAAACCGACGACTTTGTCGTTTTCGAATCGAATGACGTTCGTATCTGACAAATCGAGGTTGGGGTAATACTTTATCTCTTTGGCCTTGGCGAGTTCGAAACGCCCATAGTGCCCCGTCGTAATTCCCGATACAATATTATCCCGTTTACAGGTATTCTTCACAAGAATGCCTGCCTGCGAATTGGGATCAAATTTACTACTGGGGTCACAGGGATCCGTCTCACCTATTGTGGGATCAAAATGGCCGTTGTGATTATAATCTTCGATTCCATCTGCAATACCATCGCCATCGCTATCGGGGTTACAGGGATCGAGACATTCAGAATTAGAATTCAATTCTATACCATTGACAATGCCGTCACCGTCATAGTCTTCATCATCAATCAAATAATTAGGATCACAGATATCCGGGTTTTCTACACAATGGCCATTCAGACAGACACGATTGTTCGCACAATCTGAATCACTGATGCATTCCCGGTTATCTGTACTACCAATGCATTTGCCGTCGACACAGCTATATTTATCCTCACAAATCCGCGTCTTGTCGCATTTCTCGCCCTCGCCTACGAGTTTTGCACACGCGCCACTCTCCAGGCAAACGCCGGATGCACACTGCGAATGATCGGTACACCCCGTACCCGGCCCGGGGTTACATTGTCCATTTTGGCAATCCGATTCAATACAAATGCCTTCTGCACATTGATATCCCGGCCTGCAGATGTACTTATCATCACAGGGATCACCTTCATTGACCAAAGTCGCACAATACCCCGTCGCCAAACAGACCCCCGATTCACAATCATTCTCACGGATGCATTTGTTGTCCTGGGTAATGGGCACATTTTCACCCGAATCATTGCCACATCCGTAAAATGAAAGAATGCCCACCATGATTGTCATGTACAAACGCTTTTTAGACATGTAACCCTCTCGGTAGTTGTGAAATAGAAAAATTCGCTGCAAGCCTCTTCTACAGGCTTTTTTACATGGAATTACATCCTAATCAGCCTACGCGCTCAGCCCAAATCACGTAGGTAATCGCGATCGAGTCGGTGATGGCCATATTCTTAACATTTTTGAACGTAATGGCGTTCTGCGAAGCATCGTAAGCCCAACCGTCGGTGGCAGCATTACGATTAAGTTCCCGAACCGTGTTCTTCGTTGTATCGACGCGGAAGACGCGAATGGAGGAGGAAACGGGATAGCCCCTAAGTTTGTGAGAACCAAAACGGCCGACGACGTCTTCGGCAATCGCAGTAACCGTTGCATTGTAGTCGGTAGCGCAGATACTGGCTTTACCACCCTCTTTGGTTGCTCTGTCTGGATTGTCAGGGTAGTACGAGCTCAAAAAGCGAGCCATGTGGATATAGGACAGACCATAGTTGGCACCGACAGTGGCCTGTGCATTGTTGTAATCCCAATTGTTACATTTGAGGCAGCTGCCGTCGGTATCTTTTTCGGTACAATCAGCATTACTGCAAACGGCAAGGGGTTTACAGAAACCACCTTTTTCACGTCCGATATCACCGACGAAAGCGAAGCCAACGATCTCTTTGGCATTCTGAATATGATTCTGATACTGCTTGATGTAGTATTTCAACATATTAGCATATTCAGGATAAACCGCCTCAATCTCTTCCATCGAACTATCATCCGTAAGTTTACCCTCTTTAATGAGCTGATCCAGTTTGGATTTCATCGATGGGTTACATTCACTGTCTGATAAGTCGGCACCGCCCACACCCGTACGCATCGTGCCGCCGTCGAGTTTGTAACCGGATTTACAGATGACACCTTCAGATTTACTAAACACCGGGTTATTATTTGAGCTGTCTTTGGGCTTGGCAATCTGAGGATCTTCTTTAAACTGGCGAGATTCTTCGTCGGATACCCAGATGACGTACAAAAGGGTATTCTCATCTTTATTTGGGGATACTTGCGCCAATTTGGTAGCATCTCCTTCAGTTACACCGGATTTGATCTGCTTAATAATATCCCACTGGTCTTTATCTTGCTGGCTGTAGTAATCCGGTGCGCTTGCAGCATCAAGATCGACACCGACGCGCGACAGCGTAAACGATCCGCTTTTCAGACCATCTTCAAAACCAAAGCCGCAAATATTCTTTTGTCCCTTGCCATTGGCAGTACATCGTGTGTTTATGGTAACTTGTTGCTTGAAGGCTGATTGCTTACCATTATCCGGTTTGCCGTTTGCCACAATATCGAGGAAACCGCGGAATTGCTTCATCGTAGTACCGCTCTGTTTAAAGCCGATGCCATTCAGATAGGTATCGCTGCCGAGGACGATTTTATAATTCTCATCGTAGGCTTTGTAGGCGGTCGGATCTTCATCCAGCAGATAGGCATCCGTCGTAGTAACACCAACGCGAGAGTCGATGCCGTAGGCTGCCATGGTGCTAGCGAACAGCTGGACCGTCTTGGAGAGGTTTGCCAATTCGTCGGCCATCGAACCGGAATTGTCGATGACCCACAGGAAGTCGGCTTTACCGGAGGAATTGCCATAGGGCTCAATTTGGCAGACAAAATCTTCGTAGGCTGTGTAACCGCCTGCAGGTGCTTCATCCGCGAGGTCACGTCTTGGGGCGACGAGCGTACCGGACAGAACGTCATCCATCAGGGCTGCGACCGAAGCCGTACTGAGATCTTTATCACAGGCAATAGACCCACTGTAAATACGGCCTTTGGGATAAGCTGAACGAGCCAGATACAGGCTTGCCTTGCCGTCGTCGCATTTTATCGAACCACCGTATTTGGCTGACGATGCAGGATCGAGCGTTTTGGCAATGGCATCCACAATTTCCTGCAACGATTTGCCATTGGTGGTAATGGCATATTTGTAACGGTCTACGGTATGATCGGGGATGATTTGAAGGTCTTGATTATAGCCCTGACCTTTTACTTCACTGAACCAGGACGCCAGAGGCACTGACGCTTTAAATGCGGAGTTTTCGACGTAAGAACCGGCGTCGAGTGTCTCCCCCAACAACTGCTGGCCGGTACCGATGACGGACGGGTTCGAACCGAAGAAGCCTGCCACTTTATCGCTTTCAAAGCGAATGACGGTCGTGTCCGTCATGTCGAGGTCGGGATAGTATTTATAACCCTTGTTCGTGACTTTGGCGAGATGGAAGCGGGTGTATTCACCTGTCGTACCACCGGCGAGTACATCCTCTTTTTTACAGGCATTTTTGCGAAGAATGCCTTCCTGGGAATTGGGATCGAGCTTGCTCGACGGATCGGCAGGATCGCTCTCGCCGGCAGCTTCCTGGAAAATGCCGTCGTGGTTGAGATCCTCGTCACCGTCGCTGACACCATCGCCGTCTGTATCTGCTTTACAGGGATCCAGACCTAATTTGCTCCCCATTTCGACGCCGTTTGGAATACCATCACCATCGTAATCTTCGTCATACACCAGTGTGGCCGGATTGCATACCCCCGGACCGCTACATGGTTCAGAATGTGCGCAAGCGAGCCAACCGCAGCTGTCTCCCTCACCGCATACGTAATTGCAATTTCCTATGCCGGCACACACTGCATAAGTTTGGCATTCCAGACCACCCTGAGCACACAAACAGGCTGCATAATGGACGCCTTTTGTACATGCCGTGTTGGACATACAGGATGACGCATCTTTGCATTCGGAAGACGCTTTTGCCAGCTCCGCAGCTGTATAATTGGCAATTCCTTTAAAATCATCGTCAATTTCTTTGCATACCCCTTCAACACAGCTGAAATTGTCCGGACAATCTCCATCCTTCTTGCAGCTATCGCCCACAGGTTCGCCAGAAACACACTTGCCTTCGACGCAACTTGCCCCCTTCGGGCATATACGTGCAATGTTGCAACTCTCACCTACACTTACGAGTTCTGCACAAAACCCCTCGGTGAGACAAACTTTCGAAGAACATTCGGATGATTCCTTACATTCTATTTTAGGAGCTTCTACACAAACCGAATCCTCACATTTATACCCCGTTTCGCAGATATTCGTATCATCGCAGGTCTCTCCCAATCCGACATAGACACCACATTTCCCATTGACAAGACAAACACCGGAATCACAGTCTTTATTGGTAATGCACGAATCTCCACCTTTTGGCGCAGGAGCTGACGAATCATCACTACAACCATAAAGCGAAAGAATTCCCAAAACAGCAGCCGTGAGTAAGCTTTTCTTGGACATATCGACCTCAAGGTAAAAGTGAAGTATGCTTGGACTTGCCCGCTTTTCGCTTTGCGAATGCGCGGAAAAAAACTTTAAAATTTTCATCCATTATGGAATCCAAATCACGGCATGTGAATTCAATTCAGAATTACCAAACTTGGGATCGTCCTTGGCGAGTTTAAACCCATAGTGGATTTCGTGAGCTTTGCGCATATCCTTGGGCATATTAAAGGAAATGTTCGTTCTCTTGGAGCGATCAATAATGCTCACATCTGCCCCGGCCCCAAGCCCGGACAAATTCGATGCCGATGATCCCAAAACCGCGATATGGTTGTTCCCGACAGCAAAATCTCGCGTATTCATCGAGAATTGCGGACGATAAGCTGCATCTTTAAGCGAAGTCAGCAAATTACGGTATGCAATATCGACAGGAGATTCTTCATTCAGATCCGGAACAGAGAGCGTCGTAATATTGAACGCCAGCATATCAATGCTGTTACCGATCTTGACTTTATTCTGATTGGAGCGGCAATGCGGAAGCAGATACAATTCTTTTCCGTCGGGAGAAAACTCAAATTTTAAGCCTCCCTGCCCATTATCCTCAAGATTAATACCCTGAACTCCCGGACGTTTTTCATTCAGATCGATTTTTTTAAGTTCACCACCATCCTGAATTTCCCAGGCAATGACAGATTTTGTACCCGATGTCAGTAAGATGGCTTTGTCCTTTTGTTCGACGATCGCAATCGCACCAAGATTCCAACTGCTGATGGCGCACCCATCTGTGCGTACAATGGGATTGTTCGTTCGTGTATATTTGAGTTGTTCGAACAGGGGTTCACCAGCTTTATTGATTGGCACCGAATAAACGACGGCATCCCACTCCGAATCGAACCTGCCATTTCCCGAAAGCAGGTAGAGCATATCCTTGTACAGCTCAATCCCCTGGAAATTGTTCATCGAATGAGAATTGATGCGATATTTGGGATCGAATGAATAGAAATTGGCTATCGTTCCACGCTTATCCAGGTACATGTCGGCAACAAAGATGCCATTCTGACCACCGTGCGACTCGGTTCTGGCAACATCTATGACATACAGCTTTTTATTGGCTTCGGAATACACAGCCCGACATGGATTGCTGGCGTATGGCATTTTAAACGCCTGCAGCGGGGTAAACGCATTTGCTTCTTCATAAGGATTGAGTACAAATCCAACACCTCCCTCCGTCCCGCCGGCCAAAGCGACGACGGTTTTGTCCGGACCGGGCACAAAGGCACAGATAATGCCGCTGAAAAGCCCATCCGAATCAATATATTTGGAAGGAACGGCCTCGCGCATTTCATCGGGAACATAGATATAGGCCCCCTGAGCGCCTTTGAGATCGCCATCGTAATCAAATTCCTTGATCGTCCCCGTCAAATCGATGCGCCTTATCATATCGCCGCCGATCGTTCCGGCTTTGCTGGGAGAGGCGAGCAAAAACGATCCGCCCTTCGATGACGTCTTATTGATCCACCCCTGTCCCGAAGCCGAGGAAGCCCCCTCATTGGAGAGTTCCTTGGTCGTCACCTCTTTGCCGCGGCGCTGCTGTAAATCATCCGGAGGCAGCAGACGGGAATTGCCGTCTTCATCGACAAAAAATCCCTCAATTTCTTCCGGCGAACGCGTATCCCCATTCCCACCAGACGAACGTCGTTTAAACATATCGCTCAGGGCATCGCACCCACTTGACAAAACGCCCACAGCCAAAAGAATTGCAAATACTCGTAAAAACCCCTGTTTCATTGGCTTTCTCCTATTTAACTCAGCCAAAACGAATTCATCCTGCTGAAATATTATCATACCTTGCAAACCGCTTTGTCTGCAAGGAATTTGGACAATAAAGGATGTCTTTGTATAGCCTTACCCTCATCCCTCGTTACGATTCAGCCCCTATGCTTGTTTTGTTCGAAAGCGCATACCATTCGTTAATACATAATGTATAATTATAAATGCATAATGAAATGTCATACTCAGAGGATTTGGATAATGCCTTTGGTTTTGCAAATGCATTATGCATTATGCATTCAGCATTATAAATTAAAGAGATTTCAAGTATTTTGGGAACCAGGAGCGTACTCCAGGGCTGAACAGTTACCCTCTCTCATCCCTCATCGTTGTTTATTACTCGACATCCGGGCGCATTCCTGTCTAAACTATGCCCCGCTTTTCCAAACCATGGAACAGCATTTTATTGACTGACGCAAAGACATCGTAGTCTGCTCATCTCAGAATTAGAAAAAATGCCCGAATTCAGATACAATATACTCACACAGGAGTGGGTCATCATCGCAACCGAACGTGCCAAGCGCCCAATGGAGTTCGCGCAGACGATTCCCAGAGCCATGCTGCCCAAACTCGACCCGACCTGCCCATTTTGCCCCGGTAACGAAGCCGCCACAGCTACCGAAGTATCCCGCATCTCACGCCCAGGCGTCAGCTGGCAAACGCGCGTGATAAAAAACAAATTTCCTGCACTGCAGGAGGATTTGCAGCCCACGGTGAGCGGAAACTTTTTCAGACCCAAGATTGATGGTTTTGGTATTCACGAAGTCATTATCGACTCACCCTACCACGACCGGGGCATTACCGATCTCAGTTTTAGCGATATCGAAACCATCATCGAAGCCTATCGGGAACGATATCGTACCCATGAACGTGATCCACGCGTCAAACATATCATTCTCTTTAAAAATAACGGCGAAAAAGCGGGTTCCTCGATCATCCATCCCCATTCACAGCTGATTGCAACCCCCATTATTTCCGGGCAAATCCAGGGACGTCTCAATGTTACCAAAAATTACCGCATGGAGCACCACACCTGCCTGATGTGTGACATGGTTGCCCAGGAAATGGCTCAGAATACGCGCATCATTTATCGCAATGAGCATTTTGTGTCTTTTTTGCCCTATGCCGCGCTCTCAAGTTTTCATACCTGGATTTTCCCACTCGAACACCATGCCCACTTTGGCCGTCTCAGCGACAATCAAATCCCAGCTTTGGCCGATATCCTCTACTATGTACTCAAATCCCAGGAAAAACTGCTCAACTACCCGGATTTTAATTTTGTCATCCGATCTGCTCCGGTTTATACTGAAGATGTGGATTATCACTGGTACATCTCGATCATCCCGAGGCTGAGCAAAACCGCCGGATTTGAAATCGGCTCCAATATTTATATCAATCCGTCCCTGCCCGAAGCCAATGCACTCGAGTTGCGCAATGTCGTCGATACGCTCAAAGGTCTGGTATAATCCCGGATTTTCCAAAACCACGAGTTGAACAGAGCCCATAGAATATGAATTCCGACGCAATACAAGCCATTATTTTCGACATGGATGACACGCTTTACCTGGAGCGCGACTACGTCCGTTCGGGGTTTGATGCGGTTGGCGAATCCATTGCATGTCCCGAATTCGGAGCATTTTGCTGGGACAAGTTTCTCGAAGGCGTCAGAGGCAATACGTTTGATCTGGCCCTGAAAGCCTTCCCGTCGATAGACCTGGATACACGAGCACTCGTCGAGATTTACAGGACCCATGTGCCCAAAATTTCACTGTGCCCCGACGCCCTCGAACTCGTCTGCACCACGCGCCTCAGAACCGGATTGATTTCGGATGGTCCAATACAATCCCAGCGATCTAAATTTCGTGCACTTGGATTGTTGCCCTGGATTGAATGCCCCATCTTTACACAGGAAACCTGTGCCCCCAAGCCAGCTCCCGCTGCATTTCAACTGATGGCCTATACCCTCAATACTCCTTATCATAATTGCCTTTATATCGGGGACAATCCCAAAAAGGATTTTGCAGGTGCCAAAGAAATCGGCATGACAACCGTGCGCATCCGACGCCCAGAATCCTTGCATTTTGAAGTCAACTCAGAAAATGATGTCGATTGGGAAATCCAATCACTGGATGAATTGAATTGCCGATAATTTTCTTCTAGCAGCCCAAAGCAAAGCCATGGATTACCAAAAAACAGCTCCACGCCTACCTGGAAGAATAGACCTCCAGACGCCCAGCGCTTATCAGACCGAATCCTACCATTCACAACCGCTTTCCCCAGAGCCTATCAACTCGAGAACTGCCCCCAAACCCGAGACGCCCCCCTCCCTGCGTGACAGATACGAATTTATCAGAGCACTCGGACATGGTGCTCAGGGGCGCATTTTTCTGGCCAAACACCTCTCAGACGGAAAAGAAGTTGCCATCAAACAACTCAACATTGCCTCCGTCAAGAACTGGAAAGAGTACGAACTGTTCCACCGAGAAGCAGATGTCCTCCAGTCACTTAATGTCGAAGGTGTCGCCAAATTCTATGAGGCGATTGAATGTCTCGAGGACAACCCGCCCTGTTCCTATCTCGTACAGGAATATATCCCCGGCTATTCATTGGCATCCCTGCTGCAAAGCAACCGGCACTTCAGCCTGAACTGCGTCTATGACATCATCCTGCAGCTGCTCGACATCCTGCAGGATCTGCACAGCCACGTGCCGCCGGTCATCCACCGCGATATCAAACCCTCCAATATTCTGCTCATACCGCTGGGCGGAGACTACTACAAAGTATTTCTCATCGACTTCGGCGCAGTGGCCAATCCACAGATACAGGGCGGCGGCTCAACCGTTGCCGGTACCTTTGGCTATATGCCCCCCGAACAGCTCACAGGAAAACCAGGCCCGGCGAGCGATACCTACGCACTCGCTGCTGTCATCGTGTATATGCTCTCGGGCGTGTCCCCAGCCGATATGCCCGTCAAGGATTTCCGCCTCATCTTCGAGCCGGAAGTACAGAACATGCCTACGGCACTCGTCAATACCCTCGGACGAATGCTCGCACCCAATCTCGATGACCGACTCAGCGACATCGAAGAACTCAAAAAATTATTCACAAATTACCAAAATTCCATCTACTCGCCATCTGCCAGCAACCAAAAACCAAACGACTCCGATTACGAATACGCACTATCCCGCGTCGAATCCATTGGCCAAAGCGGCAATCTCGACTTATGGCAAAAACTTCCGGACAGCACGCCCCGTGAATGCCCCAAAGCCTATCAGGAAGTCTGGCTCCACCTCGAGCAAATCGATATCCCCCCAAAAATCAAAAAAAGCACCATCAAATCCAACAACATTCTCGAAATAGCCGAGGCAAAACAAGCCGCACAACCCAAAGGACAGTCGATCAACAAGCGCGCCAATGCGCTTGGGCTCAACGCTTCCAATCCGATGCGCCTCTTCGACCAAAAAGGAACACTTGGATGCATTGGCATTATTTTTGGGTTGCAGGCAGTCGGATGCGCGGTCCAAATCGGATTCGGACTCATCGCCGGCATTTTATCGATCTTAACCACATTGCTTGGAGGCACGGTCACCTTCTTTTTGATCGTCCTCCTCATCATCGGTGGTATCTTCCTGTTTCGCCATGTCCGAAATGCAGACAGGCGCAGGATGATGTCATCGCTTTGTGACACGCACAATTTCCTGAATAATCTGGGCTATCCAATCACCAACAAGAGCAAAAAAATTAAGGAACTCATTACCAATGGCCGCAAAAGCATCGCGACCATCGATTGCATCGAGTATTATCCGCGCCCCAATATCGTCACGGAAAACCACGGATTGACACTTCGGCACAGCACACCGGCCTTTAAGGTCTATTATAAGTTCAATCCCCCCGACGACGAACGCGAAGAAGATCTCGTCCATGTCTACATCACTCAGACCGAACCAGAGGGACATTATAAAGTCGGCGATCCGTTACCTATTCTTTACCAGATTTATCGGGATGATAACGGGATCGAGCATGTCGCCAGCATGCCTTACCCCTTCCCGCTTGGCGAGGTTCTTTCGCATTCTGACATTCTTTACACGTCTAGCTCTTTCAAACAGGGAAAGTGCTATGACATCAACAATCCGTTGCTGAAACAACAATTGACGAGCAGCCAATATTAACGGGGGGCAGTGGCCCCCCGCGCGGCTATTGCGCAAAACGCAATACGCCGCTCCCCCCACTGTGTCCCCATGGTGTACGCAAAGTCATGAGACGATGAACGCCGTAGGCGCTCTGGAGAGCAGCTCCCGATTGGCGCATAGTTCGCGCACCGTTATTCGATATCGTCGTCTTCGTCGAAGTCTTCGTCCTCGTCGTCGAATTCCTCATCATCGAATTCAAAATCATCGGATGGAACGTAATTTTCGGAGAGCTTCAGCAAGCGCCTGGCATCACCCAAAGAATCGCGCGTCCTAAAAATGACCGTCACATCATCAAAATGGGCTGCTGCATTGAGGATACAGGCCAAATCATCATCCGAATAGCTGTCCAGCAATCCGTGGCGACCGAGCATCTGAAAATAGCTCTCGTCCATATCCGGCAAAGCTTCTCTTTCATCGACGAGCGGGTCAATCGCAAGCACCATATTGAGATCTTTGGCGATTTGAGCGGCTTCTTCGCGTTCCCAAAAACCGGCGGGATGCCATACTAACCGCATATTTTCAGGTACTTCTGCCCAGTCATGGACGAATGAAGCCAATGCACGTTTGTTGACATCAGAGGGGGTAAAATTGGCCGAAGTTTCGAGCAAAATGCGCGATGCCCCAACATTTACAGCCTGTTCCTTGATCCGCGCCCAGACGCGCTTATTTTCTGCAGTATTCTGAAAATGCCCCAAATTGGCAGACGATTCACCGGGCAGAAGTTTGAGCCCAAATCCCTTGCGGATATCCCCGGGGCGATGCGTAAAAGCCTGCCAGGCCACCCAAATCGTACGCATCGTCGATTTGGCCTGTGCAGCCTCTTCGGCCCACGATTTTAACACGCGGGCTTTGGGCGGCGAAAACAAACCAACCCTGTGTTCAATCGCCGTTGCAATTTGATAAAATTTTCGCCGTTCATGCGGCAAATCAGAACATCCACAATAGAATTCTGCCATATTTTTTAAACCTGATGTCTGAATGTTGTGGTCAGAGTATTATTTCTTAGTTTCCTGCAGATAGCGCATTTGAAGATCGTAAATGACAGATGAAAGGAGTTTTTCCTCATCCTCAGAAAGGTTGCCCCGGGTTTTTTCGCGCAGCATCAGAAGAATATCGATATTATTTCTGGCGATTTCGGGTTCTCGTGGAACATCCATAAACGTCGGATCATCGACCTGACCGAGTGCAGCCAGTGCCATCGTAGAGAGCGAGAGTACAAATGCCGAAAAAGGCATGCCATCCGCCGGTGCTTTGCTTTCCGTTGTCATGATCATCTCCCCAATGTATCGTGATTTAGGCTCTGTTCAATGTGCGTGGATATTGTGTCCACGAATGTTTTTCATTCATGCTTTGATCCAAGCGAACATCCTATCCCCGCACGGTTAAACGCAGCCATGAATTATTGTTCTTCTTCTGCGCCTTCTTTGTGAGCGGCTATCGGCTGTTCGACGGTGACGGGTTCACATTTGTCGGCGACATCTGGAAGGGCATCCAAATGGGCTTTGAGCTCATCTTCGGTAATGCGTGCATTCTCAATGGCACCACCGGAAAGGTGGCGTTCGATCAAACGTTTATCAAATCTTTTCTGTTCGTACATGCTGACTTCTGACATGGTCATTATCCTTCAAAGATGACTATTTACTTTGTAATAAGCGCCAAAATGGCGCGAAATGATAACATAATTCACGCGCAGGGTGAATAAATTTTATCGTCCTGTACTGCCAAAACCGCGATCTCCCCGGCTCGTTTTTTCGAACGATTGAACCTCGCGCCAGACGGCATTTTCATGGCGCATGACGACGGCCTGTGCAATACGATCACCCGTGTGTACCTCAAAATCTTTCGTAGTCGTATTGAACAGGATGACCATGATTTCTCCGCGATAATCGGCGTCGATTGTCCCGGGGGTATTGAGTACCGTAATGCCGTGCCTGAGCGCCAGGCCACTTCTCGGACGCACCTCGATATGGCAATTTTTAGGCGGTGCAATGCACAATCCTGTATGTACAAGTACTCGACCCATCGCAGGAATCGTGATATTTTCGGCACTGGTAAGGTCGTAGCCTGCGGCCTGGTCACTTCCCCTGTAGGGCAAAACAGCCTCAGGCGTTTTCTTGATTACCTGACATTCTGGTGTTTTTAGCTGTTCGAGCAGAGATATCAGTCTCTTTATCATGGTATTTCCCTGATAATGCATGATTCAAACCAATGCGAAGGCGTATTGCCGCAAGGCAATAGCCGGAGCCGCGAGGCGTATCGGCAGAGCCGATAGCCGAAGCCATACCATAAAATGAACCTCCCACATAGTAAAACAGTGTTTCTGTACGGCTCTCACAGGCATTTCCCATGGCACTCATGAAAGAATCCCAAATTATCCCTCCTAAAACCTTATATGTAGTTGCAACCCCGATCGGGAATCTGGGTGATATTTCGGCACGTGCGCTTGAAATTTTATCGGGAGTCGATTTTATTTTAAGTGAAGATACGCGCCGAAGCGGTCTGTTGCTGGAACATTTTGGGATTCATAGCCATTTGGTGAGTTATTTTGCGCACAATGAGGCGCTGCGCACGGACCAGTTTTTGCCCAGGCTTTTAGAGGGACAATCGGCAGCAATCATCACAGATGCAGGCACACCGGGGATTTCCGATCCTGGAAGCAGGCTCGTCGATGCCTGTCTGGAGGCGGGCATTCAGGTCTGCCCGGTACCGGGTGCATGTGCGGCAGTAGCAGCCGTAAGTGCCTCGGGGTTTTATCAATACACGGGGTTTGAATTCGTCGCCTTTTTCCCACGCAAAAGTTCGGAAAGACTGGCTCTTTTCGAAGAAACACTCCACCGCAACACACTGCTCGTTGGCTACGAATCCCCACAGCGAATCGTATCTCTGCTCGAGGATTTGATTGCATCAGTAGGCGAAGACAGGCGCGTATGTCTTTGCCGCGAACTCACAAAAAAATTTGAGACCATCGAACGCACCCGTGCCGGCCTGCTGCTCGGCAAACTCAGAGAAACGCCGTGCAAAGGTGAGCTTTGCCTCATCATAGAAGGCGAAACAGCGCCCGCTCAGGCCGAGGGACTCAGCGCCGAGGACCTCAAACTCATCCGCATTCTAAAGGAACATCAGATTTCCGCGCGCGATATCCGCGACATCGTCAGCGCCTATTCGGGCGCAAAAGCCAGAGATGTCTATCAGGCTGCCATGGGTAACTGATATAAAGTTACTATTCAGCCCCTATGCTTGGTTTTTTTTCGAAAGCTCATACCATTCGTTAATGCATAATTATGAATGCATAATAAAATGCCATACTCAGAGGATTTGGATAATGTCTTTGGTTTTGCAAATTCATTCAGCATTATGCATTCAGCATTATGAATTATAGAGATTTCAAGTATTTGGGGAACCAGGAGAGTACTTCAGGGCTGAACAGTTACGATATAAAAAGATTGCCTGTAGCGTGTAGCAACTTTATACTTTAATATGGTTTATGGGGGAGAAGAGGAGACATTATGAAAATCTACACGAGCAGAATTACTATGATGGCGGACGAAATCGCCAGGCATCTCATGGATGAAAAAGCAGTCGAGGTCACGAGCGAGGAGATATCCGAATTCCGGCTTGATCTCGAATCCGTACTTCGTTCGTATGTCGATACGGAGCGCCGCATTCACGAGGAAGCACAAGAGCTCATTTCAAGACGTGGTCTCGATTTTACGCAACTTGGACGCATCAAGCGCGAGGTTGCGAGAAAGTATAATTTTGCACTTGGCGACGATGCAATCGACTGGATTACCGATCAGATGATTGAAATGCTTTATCATACAACGCATGTCGAAGAAGTCTGGGCGGACAACAATGACATACGCAGAATTACCCGACCTATCCTTATAAAACACACCTCACTGGACGATGAGCTGGATGCAGAGGTGCGCAAACGCATCAAAAATTTAAGCGAAGGATCGATGGCATGGGATGTCAAGTATCAGCAGGTACTTGAAGATGTCAAGCGACGTAAGGGGTTATAATAAATGGCATCATTTCAACCAAATGTTGGAGATGTAATACTAAACAAGTACGAGTGCATTTCCCTCGTTGGTGAGGGGGCATTTGGCTGTGTTTATCGCGCCCGTGATATCAAGCTGGGCCGTATTGTTGCAATCAAATTCATCAATGCTGCCAATGGTGTGCTCAAACGCTTTGGTGACGAACTGGATGCCATTAAAAATCTGGATCATCCCAATATTGTACGACTCTATGACTATGACATTCTGAAAGGCGGGATTCCCTGTCTGGTCATGGAGTTTGTCAATGGGCGCGAATTAGGGGAAATCCTTTCCCAGGAAGGCCGATTTGATCTGCCTCGTATCTGTGACATCGCCCTTCAGGTACTGGACGCCCTTGTAGAAACGCATAATCACGAAATAATCCATTGTGACCTCAAGCCGGAAAATATCATGCTGACGAGCGTTGGCGCACGAACCAATGTCGTCAAACTCATCGATTTTGGTGTCGCGGCTCTGCTCGAAAAGACCACATCTGACAATGAACGGCAAAAACTGCTCATTGGCACGCCACAATACATGGCACCAGAGCAAATCCGACATGAACAGCTTGGCCCATGGACAGACAACTATGCACTTGGGCTGATTTTAATTGAGCTTTTTTCCGGTCAATTTGTGTTCGATCATGAGGATCCACGTGAAATCCTCAAAATGCAGCTTTTCCAGCCAGCCATTCTCCCACATGAACTGGCCATCTCTGAGCTGGGCCCAATCATTTCCCGTGCCGTCGAAAAAGATGTCTCCAAACGATATCAGGATACACGGGAGTTTTATAATGATGTCAACAATGCCATCCAGGCAATCCAAATCTCCGAACGTTCCAGACCCATCAATAAAGCACGGCTCAACTCGGTCAACTCAGTCTTTGAAGATTTGGATGACCTTAAGAGCTTCAAACCAACCAATTTGACGCTCCAAAGTGGCCTGCATCGACTTCCAACCCAAATGAAGATGATCGAGCTCGATGAAAGTGACCTAAAAGGTCCATCCAGCTCTGTCAATAATGAAGTCACCGTATTCAAATCCAATCCTAAAGCCAATGTGGCCAGCCCCAATAATCCTCCGGGTCTGTCAGGACTCTCTTTCAACGATGAACGCATCAGCCTAAAAAGCCGACGCGAAAAACTGAGTCAGACGATACTAAAACCCGCAGACAACCGCGTCATCGATTCGGAGTTTGGCCGTCCTTTAATCCCGGAAATTACGAAACGTACAGATTCCCCTCAAATGGAGCCCTCCTATCAGGTTCCATCTCCCCCCGTTCCTCAAATAAAAGGCATAGAATCTCAAGCGGAAACCCCAAAAACAGCTTCGCCGGCGTCTCAGGCGGATTTAGCTGCCGATCTAGATCTATCCTCTCTGCAAAATTCGCTCGAAAGCATGGGCGAAAGAGTACCCGGTTCTTCGCCCGCAGCGCCTGTTACGACACTGGATGAGAACGTTCCTACCCTCCGTCCCAAGGTGCCGACCCTGGGACCAGTCGTTCCCAAACTGAGCAATGGTCTTAAGAGTGCTGCTAAACTCACCCCCATCGCTCCACCCTCTGCCGAAGCAGTTTCAACAGAATCCCCTGCCCCAATCCCCCCAAAGAAAACGATTCATCATGAGACGACAACCAAAGGGAAAAATCGCGCACATCTGGTCTTCATTGTTTTAGCCCTCCTGCTGCTGATTATCTGTGGTGGTGCTTATTATGCGTGGAATACAGGATTGCTTGAACCCTATGGTTTTGTGAAGCCAAAATCACAAAATGTTCCTCTGCCCAAAACGCAAAACGCAGAACCGGAAACGGACACCTCGGGTGTCGTTCGATTTTCTACTATCCGAAATACCGCCAAAACCATGGCCTATACGGCAGCTATCAGCGGCGCAGTCGGACATGCACAATCCCTTAAAAAAATAACCCACTACCGAGTCGTTGGTTCGCCGACAGATGCGGCTGTGTATCTGAACGAACGACGTGTGTGTGGCAAAACACCATGCGATGTCCATTTCTTCGGAAACGTCGACAATGCCAAACTGGAAATCCGCAAAGGCTCAAAAACAAAGGCCGTCGATTTGGCAAAGCAAAATCCTGCAGACCCCATTATTTTGGTTCTTGGGAAATAAAATTCATCAATAACAAAATATATAAAAATAAAAGACAAACAAAATAGTTACACCAAATTCAAAGCTAACAAATTTTCCCCAAAATAAGAATTTTATTTACTTGATTGCGTTTTCACTTTCATTCATATCCAGAAACAGGCTTGGAATAGGTAGCCATTTCGCAGACACAATGAATAAGGAGAAAACGCCATGGCAGAGGGAAAAGCAAAAGTCAAAGCGAGTGCCGGCCTTAATGTTCGCAAAGGCGCAGGAACGAATTATGCAAAATTAGGCGCGCTCACAAATGGAACGACCGTCACCTACTTCGGAGAAAAAAACGGCTGGCTGCAAATCAAATACAACAATCAGACAGCCTATATCAGTAAACAGTATACCACGATAACCCAGGCTGCGACGTCTGGAGGGGGCAGTTCCAAATCTTCGGGTTCCGTTCAGGTGACTTGCGATGTACTCAATGTCCGCAAGGGAAACAGTACCGGTCATGCCATTATCGGCACTCTTACAAAAGGAAAAGTTGTTTCTTATTCTGAAGAAAAGGGTGGTTGGTTAAAAATTTCCTACAATGGCCAGGCTGGATGGATCTGCAAACAATACACCAAAAAAGCATCTTCCGGAGGCAGCAGTTCGGGCGGTTCCTCTTCAGGCAGTACGACGTCCAGCACTTCTACCCTGTATGTCAATACCTCTGTTTTAAATGTTCGCAATGGTCCCGGTACAGGAAATGCTAAAATCGGACAGGTTACCTACGGTACTAAATTAACGGTCGTTGGCGAGAAAAGCGGTTGGGCCAAAATTAAATACGGCTCTGGGCACGGTTGGGTAAGCAAACAATACACATCAGCAAAAGCACCATCTTCTGGCGGTGGTGGCGGTACTTCAGCGGGTGGCGCAAGAGCAGACAAAGCGCTTGCCAAAAATTCTGCACAAGTCGCCAAAGAAATGAACACATCAGGATGGTGTGCCAAAGGCGTATCGGTTGCTGTAAGTCGTACCCATGGTTTTTATCCGTACGGAAATGGCAATACCATTGGCTCCAGTCTCCTCAGCAGCGGCAGGTACAAAAAAGTCAGTCTCACCCTCGCATCAGCACTCACCATTCCTGGATTGATTCTCTCTTGGCAAAAGACATCCACCAAATTAGGTTCAATTTACGGCCACACTGCCATTACACAAGGCAACGGTAAATCTTCTTCTTGTGACTTCTATGAGTACAATACACTCGGAGGCTCCGGCGGTCGCTATGGACTCTCAGTTTATTCTCTAAAATAATAAACTTCCGATACGAAAATAGCCCGCCTTTTGGCGGGCTATTTTTTGTGTCCTGTTAAACCACTGTGGGGATGCATTTGCCTTCTGATTTCAGCTTTTTATTTCTTGGATCTTTGAACTTAGAACTTTGAGCGGAGCTCCCCTTCGCTAAGCTCCAAGCCTTAAGCCAGAATTGGATTTTTCAACGAACAAAAACTCGACGCTCGTTAAACAGAGCCAATAAAATCCCCTGTTTTCACCAATCCATTTTGCAACAAATCGTTTAATAATAATATTTTGGTTATTTTGACAACTTTTTTTCATTAAGATGGATTTTGGTTGCGAAAATTGTTATAATTAGTGAGGTGCTATTAAAACAATTCATGTAAGGAGAAAAAGCCATGGCAGAGGGAAAAGCGAAAGTCAAAGCGAGTGTAGGTCTGAATGTTCGCAAGGGGGCTGGTACCAATTACGCCAAATTGGGATGCCTGACCAATGGAACGACCGTCACCTACTATGGTGAACAAAACGGATGGCTGCAAATCAAATATAACAATCAGACAGCCTACATCAGTAAACAGTATACGACCATCACGCAGGCAGCAAGCTCGGGCGGTTCCAGCACAAGCTCCGGTGGTGCTTCATCTGCTTCGAAGAGTTCCGGCTCCGTCCAGGTGACGTGCGATGTCCTCAACGTCCGCAAGGGTGCTGGTACAGGCAATGCCATCATCGGTACCCTTACCAAAGGAAAAGTCGTTTCCTTTTCGGAAGAAAAAAATGGCTGGTTAAAGATTTCCTACAATGGACAAACCGGTTGGATTTCCAAACAATACACCAAAAAAGCATCTTCCGGAGGCAGCAGTTCGGGGGGCTCGTCCTCGGGCGGTACGACGACATCCAGCACTTCTACCCTGTATGTCAATACCTCTGTTTTAAATGTCCGCAACGGTCCCGGTACAGGAAATGCCAAGATCGGACAGGTTACCTACGGTACTAAATTAACGGTCGTTGGCGAGAAAAGCGGATGGGCTAAAATTAAATACGGCTCTGGGCACGGTTGGGTGAGCAAACAATACACGTCTGCAAAAGCCCCCTCTTCTGGCGGATCCTCGGGCGGTTCTACCGGTACCGGTGGGGCAAAGGCAGATTCTGCTCTTGCAAAAAAATCGGTGCAAGTCGCTA
The DNA here is from genome assembly GCA_002395385.1 of Myxococcales bacterium UBA4248. Classification (GTDB taxonomy): domain Bacteria; phylum Myxococcota_A; class Bradymonadia; order UBA4248; family UBA4248; genus UBA4248. Next base: position 12,110 of record DGWW01000172.1, on the reverse strand, counting down.
ATGAAATGCACTCCACAGGATGGTGCGCAAAAGGCGTTTCGACCGCTGTCAGCCGAACACACGGCTTCTATCCAGGCGGTAACGGTAATACCATCGGCACGGGCCTGCTGAACAGCGGGAAATACAAAAAAGTCAGTATCTCATTAGCCGAAGCGCTCAAAATTCCCGGTTTGATCTTCTCATGGCAGAAGACATCGACAAAATTGGGTGCCATCTATGGTCATACTGCTATCTCCCAGGGTAACGGCAAATCCTCAACGTGTGACTTCTACGAAAACAACACACTCGCAAGCTCCGGCGGACGTTCTGGTTTGACCGTCTACTCCCTCAAATAATTTTCGTCCCCAATCATTATAAAACCCGCCAGTCGGCGGGTTTTACTTTATGGGCTCCATCCCAAGCTTAGCCATCGCTTTGCTCGATGTCCCGAATCCTATCGAAATCACATGCCAGCTATGCGGATCGACCTGATGAAAGGTATAATCCACGCGAATGTGAATTGCTGACAGATCAAAACCTATCCCCCCCCTCAGCCTGAGTTCCCATGCCCAGTTAAATGGCACAAAAGGCGTCGTTTTGCGATCACCTCCCCAAAACGACCAGCTCGGTTCTGCCATCATATAGACATATAACCCCGGCATGGGATCGACCCAAATGCCAAGCGTTAAAGGCAATCCAAGCCCCGGGCCGACATGATCATCCTTCGATTTTTTCGACACACTATGATAGGCATCCGTCATCAAACCTGTCGCCAAAAACACGACGAGATAATCCGTGCCCAAACCGACCCCCAATTTGGCCCCCAATGCATACTCGACGAGCTCACCTTCCAATCCTATGCCTACCGAACCATAAGCCTCGCCAAATCGTCCGACCACAGTTCCAGGCACGCGATCCACTGCCATCGCACGCACATGAAGACCAAGAACATTGCGCCCCCCCATGCTATGGTGAAAATTCACACCATAGTCCAAGGCCCCCGAAGGCTTGTCCTGCGCACAGGCTGTATGCCCCAAAAGCAGAGCTATCCATAAAGCTGAAAAATAAGTAAAAAGGCGCATTTACTCTTCCTCGGATACCATCTGTTTTCGCAGTGTCTTCGAAAAGGTCATACGATCGAGGACTGGTCTGAGTTCCGGATCATACCCGCATTGTCTAAGCATATCCCGAACTGCTTTTTTACAGGGAAGACAAGCCTTGGTATCTTCACACAAATCCATATCGCGAAAGTGCGGCTGCGGCGGCGATAAAAGCTCTCCCAATCGACTGGCCATCTCGTGACAATCCTGCGAAGCCTGCACCTCCTGATCAAAATGAATACAAAACTCCGTCAGACGATCCGCCTCCGAACGACAGCCCGTCACAATCGTAAGCAATAAAATGATAAGCAGAAAACTGTATTTCATTGGGTTTGTCATATTGAATGCATAACTAAAGGGAATGACATTCAGAATGCGAAATGCGGAATTGTTTTGAATGAGCAATGAGCAATGTGCTATTGAGTTTGCCCTCCCTCAAATCACTCTAAAGCTAAAAAACTTCATTCTTTAGGAATAAAATCGAGAATCCTCGAACTGCTAACTGCTAACTGCTAACTGCTAACTGCTAACTGCTAACTGCTAACTATTCAAACGCTTTCATCGCCTCGTCCAATTCCTCCTGTGCCATCATCCAGTTCTCCATGACGTCGTCCAATTCCTTTTGGGCAGTCGATTTAGCCATAGTTAATTCTTTAATTCTGGCGCTATTTTTATAGGTTTCGGGCAAGGAGAGTTCATCGTCCATTTCGGCAATTTTTTTCTCAAGGTCTGCCGACTGAGCTTCCAATTTTTTAACGCGATCTGCGAGATGTTTAGTCGCTTTTTTTACAGCCTCTCGCTGTTGTGCAGCTTCGATGCGCTTTTTCTTTTTGCCATTCTGCGTCTCAATGTCAACAGCAGTGCTTTCTGTTTGTGCATTCTGTGCTGCCACAAAAGCCTCATGCTCCGAGTATGTGCCATCAAAGATATCGATAACACCATGATCAATCGTCGCAATCTTATTGCACACTTTGTCGATAAACCATCGATCGTGCGAAATGACGACGATCGTTCCCGGATAATCGATCAACGCCTGCTCAAGTGCTTCACGGCTGTCCAAATCGAGATGGTTTGTCGGCTCATCCAGAAGCAGCAAATTCGGAGCCCTGAGCAGCAATTTGGCGAGTGCCAGCTTGTTTTTCTCCCCGCCCGAGAGCACAGAGACCGGTTTGTCGATGTCTTCATTCGTAAACAAAAATGCCCCCAAAGCCGATCGAAGCATCGTCATCGTGATGGTATTGGGCAAACCGTCGCCCGCCTCTTCGAGCAATGTCTTTTTAAAATCGAGCGCATCGATCTGATGCTGCGCAAAATACACGAATTTGACGCGATCCGATAAAAGACGCTCCCCTTCGAAGGGAATAACATCCGCTAATATCTTGATCAAAGTCGATTTGCCCGCACCATTGGGCGCCACCAACGCCATTTTATCACCACGATAGATCCTAAAATCGAGATCTTTATAGACGACGTTATCGCCATAAGCCTTCGAGACATGCCGAAGCTCAAGCAAAATCTGGGGAACGCGTTCGGGCGTCGGAAAATGAAAGTGTATCTTCTTGCGATTCTGCAGCAATTGGACACTTTCCATTTTTTCGAGCTGCTTAATCCTGCTCTGAACCTGCTTGGCCTTTGTCGCTTTATACCGAAAACGCTCGATAAATGCCTGCTTTTCTGCAATGGCCTGCCGTTGCATCTCGGCATTTTTTTCGAGCTGTTCCTCGAGCGCTTCGCGCATTTCGAGATAATGGTCGTAATTCCCAGGGAACATCAAAAGACCATTGTCATCGAGTGCTGCTACGCCGTCGATAACGTGATTCAAAAACGCACGATCGTGGCTCACAATGAGCAATACACCAGGATAACTCCCCAAAAAGCTCTCGAGCCACGCCAGTGACTCGATATCCAAATGGTTGGTCGGCTCATCGAGCAGGAGCAAATCGGGTTTGGCCAGCAATAATCGAGCAAGCAGAATGCGCATCTGCCAGCCACCCGAAAATTCTGTCGTCAGTTTGCCAAAGTCATCATTCGAAAACCCCAGCGAGGCCATGATGGATTGTGCCTCCGCACGAAGACGATATCCGCCGGCAGTTTCGAAAGCATGCTGTTTTTCACCGAGCGCCGCAATCAAGGCATCATTCGGATGTGCCTGCACCTGCGTCTGCAAACGCTCAATTTCAGCTTCTAAATCGAGCAAATTCTGCCGACCCGACAAAACCAGATCCAGCGCGGGTTGGGTATCCAGTGATGTAATTTCCTGCGGCAAATACCCAACAGTCATCGTTTTCGGAATGATAACCGATCCGCCATCGGGCTCCAATTTACCTGCAATGATCTTTAAAATCGTCGATTTGCCTGCGCCATTGTGCCCCACGAGCGCCGACCGCTGAAAACGATCTATCTGCCATGTGATATCGCCAAAAATCTTTTGTGGCCCAAAATATTTTGTCAGTCCCGAAACCTGAATCATCTCATTTTCATCGCAAGTAAACTATTCTAAACCCGACATCATCATGCCGACTCAAATTGTGCATTTTACACGATCTTACCGGCCGATGCGCATTTTATATGTTTTATTCGCATTCGCGTCACAACGAGCCAGAAAAGCACACACTCCGACCGATAGACAAAGCCACGCCGTATTGCAAATAGGCGTGGCAGCCAGGGCGTATGGCGGACGTCAGGACGCCATAGCCCGGCACAAACAAATAGCACATATCACACTTTATAGCACATGTATGCCGTCATTATTTTATTGAATAAATTTGTAACTCACCGCCATTTATCCTAAAAAGATAATTCTGGTCGGCTAGAATTTTTAGCCTGCTTTCTGCCGCCCGCCGCGCAGGCGAAACAAAAAGAAGGTTCAGAGTCCGGGGCAAAGCCCCGGCAAATAGTCACACTCCCTTCGGGTAAAGGAAAAATTTATGAGCGCTGGCAAAATTAAGAATTTCGTCCTCGATACAAACGTCATTCTGCACGATCCGTTGGCGATTACCAAATTCGGCGACAACAACGTCATCATTCCCATCTACGTCGTCGAGGAGGTCGACAATTTCAAAAAGCAGCTCAACGAACTCGGCCGCTCCGCACGCCAGTTCAGCCGCACGCTCGACGAATACCGCGAAAAAGGCAACCTCGCTCAGGGCGTGCGCATGCCCTCCGGCGGCCTCATCCGTGTCATCCCCACCGAACGCAAATACATGCCGCAGGATAACATCGCCACGAGCAAAAATTCACCCGACACCCTCATCATGAGCGTCGCCCTGCGCGTTAAAGCCGAACAGCCCGATGTACCCTGCATCTTCATTACAAAAGACACCAACCTGCGCATCCGGGCCGACGGCATGGGCCTCGACAGCGAAAACTACGAAGAACGCGGCTTCTCTATCGACGAACTCTACCCAGGCGCCGCCGAACTCCACGTCGATGCCGACATCATCAACGAACTCTACCAGTCCCGCGAAGTCGTCGTCCCGTTCAACGAATCCCCAATGGCCCCAAATGCCTACGAAAATGACGAACTCACCGAAGGACTCAATGAATCCGAAAAACTCCTCTACGCCAACGAATACGTCCGACTCGTCGACAAAGCCGAAGAAAATCACACCGTCATGGCACGCCTGATGCCGCAGCAAAATAAAATCGTCGCCCTCTCGACGACGCGCCCGGGCTTCGGCAACGTCTGGGGCATCAAAGCCCGTAACAAAGAACAGCATTTCGCGCTCGACTGCCTCCTCGACGACAACATCAAACTCGTCACACTTCTCGGCAAAGCCGGTACCGGCAAAACACTCATCGCACTCGCCGCAGGCCTCCAAAAAGCCACCGAAGAACAGGCATACAGCAAACTCCTCGTCGCGCGCCCCATCTTCCCGCTCGGCAAAGACGTCGGCTACCTCCCCGGCGGCATCGAGGACAAACTCAACCCATGGATGCAGCCCATCTTCGATAACGTCGAATTCCTCATGGGGCTCAACGAAGAAGACAAACGCCGCGGACGCCGCAGCTACAAGGAACTCATCGACATGGGCCTCCTCCAAATCGAAGCCCTCACCTACATTCGCGGCCGTTCCATCCCCAACCAGTACATCATCGTCGACGAAGCACAAAACCTGACGCCACACGAAGTCAAAACCATCATCACCCGCGTCGGCCAGGGCACCAAAGTCGTCCTCACCGGCGACCCGTACCAAATCGATAACCCCTACGTCGACGCCGACAGCAACGGCCTCACCTACGTCATCAACAAATTCAAGGGCATCGACATCGCCGCCACCGTCACTCTCACCAAGGGCGAACGCTCCAAACTCGCCGAAATCGCTTCGAATTTGTTATAATTTTTCTGTTCGCGCGCCTATCTGCGATACGGCGCGCCCTGGCATCGGGCTATCTGCGATACGATACGCCCGATGTTTTTTTGGGAAAACTGAACTATGCAAGCCGAGTCAAAACAAAAAATGGATGCCAGCCAGGTAATATGCGGACAGTGCGGCAAATGGACTGACTATGCCAAGAACAGATGCCCATTCTGCGGTGCCTCATTGTTTGGTAATGAAACAGAGAACGAGCTGGATGAAAACGGCAAACCTTACAACTCAAAATTAGAACAAATATCAGATAGCTACGAAGAAGGGGGATTCCGACTTCTTATCGTTACACTTGTTGTCATTTTCATCGGGTTCCTCACTGTTACTATGTTATATTTCTCTGTATGACTCTCGTATAAACGTATTACTCTAAATACAAGCTCCGGATAACGAAAACGATTCTGGGGCTTTCTCCATGTCGGCCAGTACAATGCAAAAACCAAAAGCAAATCAGGTATTATGTGAAAAATGCGGGGAATTCTGCAATTTCGATGACGAAAAATGCCCTGCCTGCGGTGCACCATTATTTGATGATGGACAACAAGCTAATAATAAACGCAATAAAAAAGAAACAGAACCTAAAGAAGAGAATACAAATGATACCCAAAAGTCATCCAGGAAAGAACCTTCGGAAATCAAAATTTTTCTAATTATAATCATGGTTTTAATCCTTTTGGTCCTCATGGGCTTAGTGATAATATTATTATTCATTCTTTAGTATGTTTCTGAATTGTCATCCCGCAAAGACACAGTGCATTGAGCCAAAAACACTCACTTTCTGCACATAGATACCTACAAAAACATCATACATAAATCGAACACCGCTGTCGCATAAAGGAGAATAATTACGATTATGCAGATACAATGCCCCAATTGCCACGAATGGATTGAAAGTGATATCGACTTATGTCCACATTGTCAATATATACTGAATACCAATGGCGACAGCCCTAATAATGTGCTCGAAGACGAAGTCTTAAAGCAAAAAATGAACGAATATAAAGAAATGGATAAATATCGGGTCGACCCGGATTTTGAATGCAATATGGCATGTTACAACATGAGCGATGATGCCAGAAAAATTGCAAAATTAAACAAGACAAAATTCTTAAGAATCATCTGGTATACTTTACCCGTCGTATTTGCTGCCATTTTTATGGCTGCATCTTTTTACCGTCATGACTGCATGAGTTCATTTAAGTATCTCTGTGATCCATTACCTGAGCAAATGATAGTCGGTATACCGATATGTGCAATAATATGGATTATAATAACGGTTTGGAGTGTAAAAAGAAGACATTAATTTTGAAATCATTGCCTGACACCTCTTGACAGAAACAATTCGATACGCGAATAAACACACAAAAAGCTATCTTGAGATTGTTTGTCCAATACTGTAACACAACCACAGAAGAACTTCGTTTGAATTCAAAGGAAAGGATCCATGCAGATACAATGCCCCAAATGCAACAACTGGACAGACAGTGAAGCGAACGTATGCCAGGCATACGGCAACCACTTGGATAACAACACCTCTCAAATGGATGCATTCACAGATGATCCGGATGTCCAGCAGAAAAGCATAGATGAAACAGCCAAAATAACAATCCTGCTCTTTTTCGTGATTTTAATCATTGGTTTCATCCTTTCAGCCATTATTAACTTGATACTTTAGACCAGCCATTATGCAGATACAATGCCCCAAATGCAAAGAATGGACAGACAGTGAAACCGGAACATGTCAGAACTGCAGCCATCGCTTTTATGATCCGCCTGTCACTAACAATGCATACGAAATTCACAGCGATCGAGTTCGCCCACCGCAAAATCAAGTAACTCCGCATCCAATCATAGACCCACCGCCATATTCGAGAATCAAACTACACGATTACTCTCAGAGAGATAAGAAAAGAAATGTAATCTTTATTCTTCTATTCATTCTTATTTTCGTTGTCATTCCAATTATATTATTTGTAAAAGCTACAAATGAATATACAGATAAAAAAATGAAAGAATTCCATGAAAAACTTGAGCAAAGGGAGAAGCAGGAACAGAAACAGAAACAGAAACAGAAAATAGAAGACCTGAAAAGAAAAATAGAAGAAAATAGAGCATTGGAAGAAAAACAATTACAGGAAGAATTGGAACTACAAGACAACCATGCAGATACAATGCCCCAAATGTAAAGAATGGACAGACAGCGAGAGTAAGCTTTGCCCTCATTGCCAGAATAGAATTTATTTTACCGAATATGAAGATGAATCAGACAATCGCAAGTTCAATCCGGTGACTTATCAGTCATCCTATCTGAATAATTCAGTGAATTCAGATCAAAGCACTAATCTTCGTGTTTTTGTTTTTTCTATAGCACTTTCCATCATTATATTAATCTCAACCCTGATCATATTAATACTTTCGTAATTTTCACAGGGAGGCCAAACACAATGCAAATACAATGTCCCAAATGTAAACAATGGATTGAGGATGCAGATATGACATGCCCGGCATGCGGCTTTATTCTCTACAATGATAACCAGAATTTGGCAATTTCACCAGATGGAGAACGTCAAAATGCACTCAATCATACGCCGGGTTTTAAAGAGGTCGATAACAAATACAACGAATTGTCAATTCCCGAAACATCCATAGATGAACCAGGTACCGCTTTGGCTGTACAACCAAAACAGAGTCCGGAAGATGCCGTCAAAGAATTTCTGATTGAACGCAAAAAAGCTCGCATCCAAACGGCACTTCGCCTTTTTTGCTTCTTCGTTGCAGCATTCTGCGTTGCACTGGGGTTCTGGTGGGCCATGAAGTGGTTGTGCATACTGGGATGCATCATAATGAACATTGGCCTCTTCATGATACGACCGAAGCGCGACCCGTTCAGTCATATTATATAATGCTAGTGATTTCAATATTATAATCTTTACCGGGAGTTCAAACCATTATGCAGATACTATGCCCACATTGCAATAACTGGTCAGATGCCCAAAACAGTAAGTGCCCGGTTTGCGGCGGTGACATGTACGACGACCTGGAATCCAATCAAGGTACCGCTGAATCATCTCATAATAAATCCGAACAGAAAGAACAAAAAAGCAAATCTCAAAAAACTGTCAACATAGCCATCATATATGTGATTGTTATCTTAATCATTATAGTAACAATAAGCGTAGCGCTTGCCCTGCATGTCCCTGCTCATCGTCCAACAGTGACGCCCCCATCTGACCTCAAGCCCATCAATGACCTATATGGCCTGTTCCAAAACTGCCTTCCCCCCTTCGACATTGCACTTGTGCCAAATGATGCGGATCCCCAAACGATCTTAAACATGCAAACTCAAATGTACAAAAAACATATACAAAAAGAAGAATGTGTCAGGCCTGATGGCATCAGACATAACGGAAAAATGATATATACTGAATACGCCAACATCGTGAATGGCAGCGGATGGCTCTCAAAAAATGATCCAAACATTAAATTACTTCATGACTTTGATGATTCGTTTTTTAAAGGTAACTATCATGGGTGTATCGGACACCCTATCTCGCTCAAAGGTGACGATTTGCGCCTCTATATCAGACAAAAAACTGCCATAAAATCAAATATCGAATTCGTTATTTCCAGCGGAGGTACTGACTTTTTCGAGACCCTCTACGCTTATCAGGCTACTCCCATCAATGGCAGCACCCTTCTGTTCGGTATCGATAATGAAGCTCCAAATAATACAAAATTACACAAAATTAAAGATCATCCATACTATAAGTTCGACGCAGGTAATGAAACATTTTATAAAATGACAAAAGGCACTTTGCTTCGCATCGTGATGCATATCAAAGGACCAAACAATCAGTCATTTATTATGTATAGAGCTTATCCCTTGACAGTTTTCCCTAAAACCTACGCTTCAACTTTCCAACAAGCCTGCACCTATATTGATCCGGATCGCAAAGGCACTATGCAAAAAGCCGTAGAAATGGATTATCCTTTTTAGGATGGCCCCAACTCTGAACAGCTCAAATGCAACATACAGTTTCCCATCGCCATTAAGAAAAGCTGAAATGCCATAAGGTAACAAACAATGCAGATACAATGCCCCAAATGCAAACAATGGATGGACTGTGAAAAAACTGAATGTACCTTTTGTGGTGCCAGACTCAATCAGGATCCTAACATTCGAGATCAGGATGAGGATAATCCCCAGATTTTGGCAGCCCGTTTGTGCCCGGATGCAAACGATATATTTGTCAGTCGAATAAAAGGAAAATTCAGACTTGCTTTTTTCTTTTTTCTGATCGTCCTTATCGCTATGATTATCGCGAACATCACGTCAGATGCGCACTTTCGAAGCGCTTTTATATTTCCAGGTCTTGCTCTGTTCGTATGCTTTAATATAGGATTTCGCGACCTATAAGTCATTGTACTGAACACATGAAGGTTAAAACGCAATGCAAATTCAATGTCCCAAATGCAAACAATGGATCGAACCGTCAGACGGTTGTTGTCCGCTTTGCTCCGCCGATTTGATATCGGCACAGACCGCAGTGGATTTGCCCAAATCGTTTACTATAAGACAAACCATTCGAAAGATTGTTCTCGTCATCTTGATCCTGTTATTGTCCGCAGGAATCATTAGGCTAATTGTATATTTTGCATCCCAACGCGACGATAATTATTACCTTAAAATTGCAGCCCCATCATGGCAAAACACGGAAGGCTGCCTGCCGCCCTATGATGTACTCGAAGTACCACAGGGAGCTGATCGAGAAACCATCTTACAAATGGCACAGGAATTATATCAAAATCATCAGGACAGAACAGATTGCCTGTCTCCCGAAGGCTACAATAAAATACGATGGGGCAGCCGAATCGGAAGCGGCTGGCTATCTAAGAAAAATGCCCGTGTTATGGCCAAAAGCCCACTCTATCATCTGGTCTTATCAGGAACTGATGGAACTGACTTTTTTGGCGAAGATGAAGGATGCCACGGATTCCCAGTTTCTACCGAATACGATTCAATGAGATTGTACATACGCTCCCCAAAAGAGGGAAGCATTGAATTGGCTTTTGCATCCAATACAACGCCACTTACTGATGCAGATTATGACGGGTATAAAACACGATTGGAGAAAATGCCCGATGACTTTGATTTAGCAAAAGCCAGTGTTACCCTGCATAAGCCTGATCATCCGGTCGATTCTTTTCTATACGAAGAATGGCTGATAGGTTTAATGGTTGAAATCCCCAATCCGGGTGGATACCAAGTTGAACCGGTAAACCATAGTCCAGTTCTATATGGTGTGGATCAGGATCATTATACAGAATCTACATTAAACCAAATCAAACACACATCTTATTATTCCTTCTATTCTGGAGAAGTACTGTTCACAAATATGAAAAAAGGTCACTTCCTAAAAGTCGTTTTTCAAGTAAAAAGAAATGAACAGTCTTTTCTGCTCTACCGGGTCTACCCGCTATCGCACGATATTCCCACAGATGCACAGTTTTTTGATAAAGCCTGCAAGATTTAAGGAGCATTTTCGATGCAAGTTCAATGTCCCAAATGCCAGGAATGGATGGAATCGACGGACGAAGTATGCCCGTTTTGCCATGCCGCTTTGAATCGTGAGCAGTACACGACCTGGCTGCCTCATTCTTTTTTTGTAAAAAAACGCATCAAACGGGTGATTCTAGTTATTATCCTATTATTGTGCATTTGGGGAATTGTTGCATTTATACAATATATCAATGAAGAAGACGAGCTTAAGAAGATTTATGGAGGCCAGCCATACTACATGACTTTCGAAGGTTGCCTGCCTCCTTATGATACCGTCGAGATACCCGAGGATGCTGATGATGCGACGATTTTAAAGTTGTCGGAAGAACTCTATCAGGCGCATCTCGATCACACGGATTGTGCCGTACCTCCCAAAACAGATGTCTCATGGGCAACCAGAATTGGAAGCGGATGGCTCTCCAAAGAAAACGAAGAACGCATGGCCAACAATCCACGCTATGCGCAAATACTGAATTCCAAATATGATGACCATAGTTTTATGAAGGGCCATCAGGGGTGTCATGGTTTCCCGATATCAACTCTGTACGATAGAATGCAGCTCTACATTCGCTCTCACAAAAAAGGCCATATCGAAATGGCTTTCATGCACAATGCGACCCTCATCGGGAATTATGGCGACCCTTATCCAAAGCGCGATCACTACATGGAACAAAGTGCTAAGTTTGGAAATGCCCCTTATACGGTACATACCCCGGATCGACCGGTAGCACCGATTTACAATTTAAGAGGCGCTTCCGGAGTTACTGAAGAAGTCCCCTATCCATTGGGAGTTGATATGGAACCCGTGCATAAAAGTCCTGTATTATATGGTGTGGATCAGGAACATTACACACAGGGCATATTGAAACAAATAAAAGACACACCCTATTTTTCATTCTATTCGGGAGAAGATGCTTATTTGCACATGAAAAATGGCCATACTTTCAAAGTCGTTTTCCTGGTACAAAGGGGCACGCAGAAGTTCATTATTTATCGGGTCTATCCACTGTCACATGACATCAAGACAGATGCACAATTTTTCGATGAGGCCTGCAACTTTTAAGGAAAATTCTCCATGCAGATACTATGCCCACATTGCAA
>DGWW01000011.1 GCA_002395385.1 Myxococcales bacterium UBA4248 | reverse complement strand
TTCGACCGGCGTTTGGGAAAACTGCGCATCCGTAGATCCGAAGACTTGCGATGAATCCTCCAAGCCGGATGACTCTTGCACTTGCAACACTTCGACCGGCACCTGGGAAAACTGCGCATCCGTAGATCCGAAGACTTGCGATGAATCCTCCAAGCCGGCTGAATCCTGCACCTGCAACACTTTGACCGGAACCTGGGAAAACTGCGATACGGAGCCGCCCGAAGAATTGCTCCCATGTGATGACCCGGCAAATGATGGGCAGACATGTGCGTATGAAGGTGACATTCCCGGCTGTGCCAGGGCAATATGTCAGTTGCAGACATGTACACTCGTTCCTGTAGATGCCGGATTCGTATGTCGTGCTTCTGCTGGTGAGTGCGATATACAGGAAACTTGTGATGGTCAATCACTGGAATGCCCGGCTGATGTGTTGATGGATGCTTCGACGGTATGTCGGAAAGCCGGTGGTGTTTGTGATATCGCAGAAAAATGTGATGGCCTGTCTGTTGCCTGCCCCGAAGATAAAAAACAGGCGGCTAGCTTTGTTTGTAAAGAATCTATTGGGAAATGTGATACTGCTTTGACATGCGATGGAAAGTCCAATGCATGTCCGGCCAGCACGATAAAGAGTGCCTGCACTTGTGATATCCGTACAGGTACGAGTGTCAAAGAAAGTGTAAAAATGAAAGCAATCGATCATAGCGGTTTTATGCTGAGAAGTCGCTATTGGTCACTGCTTGAAGGATATAATAATACGCTTAAATCGCAGTTGAGCAGAGTTTCTATTGATAAACTGAACTACAATCGCCAGATGCGCAAAATCGAAGATTTTGCCAAATCCTATGTGGGAAAAAATAGTACTTATACCGATAAAAATACGGGGAAATATGTACAATATGTCATGACCGATTATAAAACCTGGGTTGGTTATAAAAAAGGATGGTTTTGGGATGAAAGTGATGTAGATGATAAAAAATATACACCGCAAGGAATATCTGTTGGTGAAGTGGATGGCTTTAAGTTCGCCATTGTAGGTTGGCATTATACAGATGATGAACGTACTAAGATTCATATTATGGATATCAATGATCTTTCAAAACCACCCAAATATCGCCATGTTTTGCTGGTTAATCCTACGACGCCCGAAAAAGGGTATTTTACGGAAGTCAAGAATCATGCCGGTGGATTGGCAGTGGTCTGGCCATATTTGTATGAAGCCCATGGCTCCATGGGAATCCGGGTTTTTGATTTGCGCAATATATTAAAAGTATCCACAGGTGATGATTGTAAACATGCTATCGGAAAAGTCGGAGATAAATTCTGTGCATATAATTTTGGATATATTCTGCCTCAGGTTGGGGGATACTATCAAAGTGATTCTTACCTCAAAATAGATAGCAGTTGCAGGTCAAAATTCTCGTTTATTTCATACGATGAAGGAGATGGGCAACATATTCTCAGTGGTGAATTTGTAAGAGAAACCATTAATGATTCACTCGTAGAAACTTACAATGGCCGCATGGTTCGATGGCCGTTGGGGGATGACGGCAAATTCAAGACAGAAAAGGCCATTTACTCGGATGGTACATCGCTGGGGGCAGATGATGACAGTGTTGTTCATGCGGATGCAGCCTGGTATGCTGGAGAAAGCGCACTTCAGGGGGCTATTTCAACAAAAGCCAGTGGATCTCTGCAATTCCTGCTTACGACGACAAAAGATACGAAAGACGGTAAAGGTACTGCCCGAGGTGGTCTCAGACGAACCAATACCTCGAAGCTGGGCCCCATCTTAACGGCAAATGATGGCAAGTGGTGTTACAGACCAGAAGGGATTGCCATCAAAGGCAAACAGTTGTGGATTGCCACCGAAGGTATTGAAAATCCCCGGGCAGTCTTTTATGCAGATCTGGATACCGTGTTGAAACAGTAGGTCGTAGGGCGAGTCATTCCCAAGGAAAAAATCAAGCGAGCTGTAGAGGCGTGTCGTGACACGCCTCAAAGCGAGCAAGCGTGCCGTATCGCAGATAGGCACGCCCCACCTCATTAAAAATCAAACGGCCATGCCGATTCCGGAAGTCCAGTAGGTGCGGACAAAGCGGACAAAACCTTCGGAAATCAGGAAAACTTCGAGCGCTTCGTCATGCGGGTGTGCATAGAGTGCGTAGGCAGGACAGGCCGAAATCACCGCTGCGACGCATGCAGCGCGTGTTTGCAGTGCACGTCTAAAATCGCTCCAGTTGGGGGCCAGGAATGGAACGCCGTCTTTGAAGAGTTTGCGTTCTGGCCGTGGCAGGAGCTTGAACAAGTTTTTCTTCATGGTTTGGGCGAGATCGAGATCGGGTTTGGCCTGGACGAGCGCCATAAATAAGGCTTCGACACTGGTGTCGTTGAGTGCGTCGATAATGCATCCGCCGGTAACGGCCTGGTGCATGGCGTAGGCTGCCCAAAAATCGAATGGAATCGGACTGTTTTCGTCGAGTATGGTTTCATCAAAGATGAGGGCTGGCTCAAGCTGCATGCGGACTTTACAGAGTTCTTTCTTGAGGCCGCGCGCGGAATAGAGCTGTTTGATTTCGAGGTTTTGGCCAAACAGGCGGTGGCAGCGACCATAGGCCCAGTGTGTCGAATCGAGCGGTTTGAGCTGCATATTGTTGCTGAAAAGCTCGAAGGCGTATGGTGTCATGGTGCGCAGATAGCGCTGTGCGTCGACGAGATTGCGAGCGAGTGCCATGTGCTCGACATCGAAAAAACCGCGAGGTGTGCCTTTGATGCAGCGTTCCCAGGCTTTGGGCTGTTTTTTGCCGCGATGGAGATCGCGTACAGCTGTGACACCGGCATACGTAATGCCGTCCCCCGTTTGTTTGAGAACTTCGACAAAGGGAGCGTAAGCGTCTTCGAGTCGGATGTTTCTCGTCAGGGTGCGTCTGAATTCGCCGACGGCGCTGTCGAGCTGGCCGGCACTCGTCAAGGCCTGAGCTCTTGCGAGGTAAGCCCAGTCGGTGTTCTGTGTATCGTGAATGACTTCGGACAGGAATGCCAGGGCTTCACGGTGTTGTTTATTTTCGACGAGCAGAGCGGCAATGCATCCGCGGTAGAGGGATATTTGTTCGGGATTGCCCTGCTGGGAGAGTTCGCGTTTGGCAACTTCGATGAGGCGTGGAAGCTCATTGTGTGATTTATAATCTTCGACGAGTGCATCAAAATCATCGCGATGGCCGAGTACAGCTGCAATGGCCTGTCGCTCATAGAGGGTGCGGATGTCGTGTGACCAACCGGCTTCGCGGGCAATGCGCGTAAATGCCATGCGGGCATGGCGTGCCTCGATGGTGCCTTCGGCCTGGCAGATTTCGTCGAGAATGGTTTTGGCGTAGTTCCAGTCGCGCTCGGTGCATGCAATATCATACAGCAGCTGTAATGCCACCATGTCGTGCTCAAACTCGCCCAAATGCTTGCGCAGAATGCGTTTGGCACGCTCGGGCTGGTCGATCTGATGGACGAGAATTTCGGCGAGATGGAGGTTGTTTTCGCGGCGCTGCTCGGGCGTATCGACGACCTGAGCGAGTTTTTCGATGACTTCGACGGCTTCGTTCCATCGTTCCTGTTGGATGAGCAGTTCCGAGAGTGAGGAGAGGGCATCGATGTCGTCGGGGGATTGCTTGGTAATTTTCGAGAAAGAAAGGCATGCCGCCGGGGCATCATTGAGCTGTGCGGAGAGCAAATTGGCTTGTTTGCGGAGAAGTTCAATTTGATCGTGTCCCTCCGGGAGCAAGGATATGGCTCGCGAATAGATGCGACCGAGCTGTTCAAATCGCCCGAGCTGTTCGTGCAGCGGTTCGCTCATGGTAATCGCAGGCAGGCAGGTAGGCTCGAGCGACAGCAGACGTCCGAGGCTGGCGAGCGCCTGTTCGGGTTTGTTGAGCGACTTGGACCAAAGCTGTGCAGCCCAAAGCCCATATTCTGTGCGGTTATCCGAGAATGCCGAGGATTCCGAGAGCCTGTCTGCTATCGAGGCGAGGCTGAGTGTATCGCCGCTGTCTTCGGCAATATGGGCGAGTGTCACGAGGGATGGCAGATCATGACCATTGAGTTTGAGACATTCCTGAGCAACGCGCACGGCATGATCGGTGAGGTTATCATCGACGTATGGCGCGAGTGCTGTTTTGAGTGTTTGGAGCTTGGCCTGTGGGACAATCTCGATTTGAGCCAGTTTTTCCCGGAAATAGCCGAGTGCTTTCCAGTCTTCGGTAATGGCCGAAAAGAGCTCGAGCATCCAGAGGGTACGGCGATCCGAATCGGCACGTACGAGCGATTGGGAGAGCACCCTTCGGGCTGTGTCGGTATCGTTTTCGATCCAGACGGCGCGTTCTGCAGCTTCGAGACTCAGTGCCATGCGCATCCAGTTGTCAGGCGTGAGTTCTGCATATTGTTCTAGCCATTCGGTGACATTCTCGCGTGGAATTTCCCGTATGGTGCGCAGGACATCCAGTCGCAGACAGCTGCCGTAGCGCTCGTCGAGACTGCGCTTAAGTAGAATCAGGATCGAGCCTGCCGTCTTGGGATCGGCACCATTGGGGCATTGGGATCGGATAATCTCCGATTCGGCCCAGTCGAGCAAAGCTTTGACTTCGGGAGAAATTGTCGAAACACGCGCGCGGATATCCCCAATCACTGCGCGGAGATTTTCGACGGGATCGACGGCAATCTTTTCGAACAGGTAATTGAATGCACTCGAAAATGTCGGCTGTTTTTCGTATGTCAGCTGGCGCGCATAACTCAATCCCGTCGGGTGGTTCAGGCAGAATGTCTGAATGTCGTACATCATTTCGCGGAGCGCACCCTGTTCGACACTGAAGACATTGGGTTCGTCCAGATCTTCGTCTTCGTCGATGACGTCATTTTCGTCGGTGTTCAGGTCTTCGAGATTGGCTGTGCTGCGCGTTTGGGATTGCGTCAAGGTTTCGGAAATGATCTGAACTGTATCGGCCCAGCGTGAGGTCGATTTGAGCAGGTCGATGTACAGACGCAGGTAGTAAGGTGGAAGCGGTTCGAGTTTGCGCGCCTTTTCGAACCAGGCGGATGCGCCCTGAAGGTCGCCCATCTTGAGGCTTGCCCATGCATTTTCGCGGGCTGATTCTGCGCGCTTGGCCGTCGAAAGCTGAAAAGTATCGCGCCAGGTATTCGCGAGCATAATCAGATCGTAGCGTTTTTCGCGCAAACCAATGGCATGAAGCATGACGATGGCCGGCACGTAGGACGCTTCTTTCTCATGGACGGTTTTGAGCAGTTCGACGGTATCTTCAAGATTGTGGATTTCCCGATCCTCAATGCGGGCCGCTTCCATCATCCACATCAGGGATTCGTCTTTATCGGTCGTTTCTTTGGCAAACTGTACCAGGCACGCCACGACATCGGGGTAATGTCTGAGCTCGTAGGCAAGGTGCAGGCGCTTCCACAGAATATCGCTCGATACGCGGGATGGCTTGAGCTCCCGCAGGTACTGGACTGCTATCTCGGGGGCATGCAGACGCTCATATAAAATAGTTACAATCTGGCTGAGCAGCGCATCCTGAGTACCGGGATCGCTCGTGGTTTTGATCCAGTTTTCGAGCATTCTCGCATGCGTCTCGTAATTCTGGGAGGTATGATAGGCCAGTTCGAGCGGGAGTTTGCCAAGCGTATTCTTGATGGCTGTATAGCATTCGATAGCTTCGTCCGAATGGCCGCTTCGTGCATACGCATCCCCGAGAAGCCACGTCAGGCAAGGGGCATCCCACGAGGCAGTCTGCGCCATTCGGTGAATGACTTCGGCATGATTCTCCCAGTCTTCTTTGGCTTCGTATATTGCTGCAAGCCTCGGATCCGCAATGGCAGATGCACCGAGCCTGCTGGCTGCTTCGAGCGCTTCGATGGCGCGGTCGAGTGCACCCAACTGATCAAACGCAATATCGGCAATCGAAAGCCAGTGAGAGGCGCGCGTTTCATCATCGGGGGCAATCTCTATGAGCTGCCTTTCGAGCTCTATCACGCGCTGGGCATTGCCTGTCCTGCGGTTGGCTGCACAGGCGAGCCATATCACGTTGTATTTATTGTCGATGCGTTTTTGCGCTTCACCCAGATAATAACCGCTCCTTTCGGGAGATCCGCAGTACTCCTGAATGACGCCGGCTCGCCGATAGAGTTCACCGCTCAATTCCGGATCCTGGACAATTTGGGCAATCTGGGCGTAAGCCTGAGCGGCATCCGTGAGTTTGCCAAATCGCTCACAAAGAATGGCATATTTTAAAAGGACATAGGGATTAGAACGATCCGTCTGGGCTGCCTGCGTATAACATTCGAGCGCACCGGCATCGTCTTTGCGAGCCGATCGTATGCTGCCTGCCAATGCATAAAGAACCGCTCGCTCGGGCGGTGCACCCAGGATCTTGGCCATCGACTGCGCAAACGACTCCTGAGCGGTGACATCCCCGATCCAAAGACCTTCGTAAAGCGCCCCCACATTCGTGGCATCGAACTGCAAAGCCTTTTGCGTGCACATCATCGCCGCAATCGGATTCTCTCCCATAATCCAGTAAATGTCAGCCTGGGCAAGGCAAATCGCAATGCCTTCGTCCGGAGAACTCGAAAGCGCCAGCTCTTTTTCCAAAAGTTCTAAAACATCGCGCCAATACCCAAGCTTGAGCAATAAACGATGCGCTGCAGCATAGACCCAGTTCGTATTGGGGCACAGTGCAACCGCGAGCTTTAAATCGCGCACAATGACTTCAGGCGGGTTGTCATCACGATCATTCGCATAAGCCGCGTCGATGAGCAGTGACGCCGCTCCCTCCTTGTCATCCTGATAAATGACGCGCGCTTCCCTGCGGTATATTTCGGCCGTCTCCTCGCCTTCATTGGCTGGCGCAAACAGTGCTTTTTTGATTTCGATATCCAGCGACATTTTGATTCCCACGCAACAGAACCTGCCCCCACTTCGGAGCCGATCTTATAATGTATGCCATATCGCGCGGTATAGCAAAAGTTTTGGGGGTGTTTTAAAGGGCGGCGACGCCTATGCGCTGATGGCGCATACGGCGTCGCTGCGCCGCTTTTGCGTTGCAATACGCGGCGCTGAATTGTGAGGTGTAATGCTGGCCTGAAATAAATTGTTTGTTCTTTTGAAAATTTGTTACCAATTGATATCAGAACAAAATGTTGATATGATCAAAATACAGATAAGAATAATACAGAAATGTATTGTTCATATTCTATGTGTAAAAAAGTAAGAAACAAAAATTGAAGTAAGATTATATTACTCAGATGCTGCTTGCTAAACGCCTTTTTTCTTGTACTATCAGGAGACAATGAATGATTTATAAATACATTTTCTTCATTTTACTTATATTTGTCGTCGGTTGCCAGTCCGATTGTCAGGATGCAAAGTACTTTGACCTCGAATACACGAACGAACGGATCGAACTGCTGTTTTCCAATGATAATGCAGAATTCTTTGATCATTTCGATAGTTCTAATCAATTCGCTTATAAATGGATTACAAACAAGAATGAACTCACAGAATATTTACAACATACTCAATTGAAACTCAGAACCGATACATCAAAACTAGATTCGTTTGATTTTGAACATTACAATCTCTTTGCAATTATCTATTGGGAAGGCTGCACGAATGCCAGACATCATATTGAACTATGCGAGAACAGTGTTGTTCATTTTACGATGGAACATTCAAATGTATGTGATGAAGGCATGGTACTTCGCCTGCGTCTCATCCAGGTTCCTAAGCGTGTCGATCGCATCGACTATTATGGGCGTGATCTGACATTGATGACAGATGCTTAAAAGAAGCCCCGATTGGCGCGTAGCACAACCGGGGACTCAGCAATTTACATACAAATCTATTCTAGAACCATAGCTCTGTATATTTGTAGGTGTTCAAATCCTCTTTGACCTTATCGGGATTTTTGTTGTGTGCATAATTATAGACATTGTCCATTTTGATGAGGCGCGTGTCTTTATAGGATGTACACGATTCCTTTTGTGTACCTGAGTTTGCCCATCTCTTCTTGAGGGCATCGATCGTATAGGCATTCAGATAATTGCCATTGACGCCAATGGCTTCGGCAACATAGACATATTTAATGGTCTTGTCTGCATTGCGCGAGATACCCAGAATCATGGCGACGTGACCGCCACCGCTGCTGCATGTATTAATATCGCAATGCTTGAGGGAACTGCTGTATTTGCAGCCTTTGTAAGTACTCGACCACAAAAGATCGCCTGCTTTAAAATCGGATTTGTTTGTCAATGTACTGATATCGACAAAATCCGATTCCTTTAATGCATTAAATTTACTAAAGGCACTCTCATATCTTCCATTCGGGTTCGAAGCACCTGTACTCTTATTGTTATTCACGCGCTCTTTGCATCTGAACATGCGTTGATATTTGCCTTTGCTGTCTTTGCACTGATAATAATCAGCAAAATTTGCATTGGTTTGGGCGAGCAGGACTGTCCCCCAGTCGTTCATATAAAAACGGCCATTGCGAAGGGCCCAGCTCACAAAACCGGAACATCTCAACCCATTGCGTCCGGTATCCTCGCCCTTTGTATTTTTTACCTCACATCCCCAGGGCGTAACCTTGTCCTGCCCTTCACCTCCCATAATGACATGGTCGTCTGTAAAGGTCGAAAAACTGTTGTAGGCTTTATCTGTCAGGTTTAATCCAAATATGCGGACTCTCTTCTTATAATCAGCCGTATCTTTCGCTGCATCATAAGTTGACATTGTATATCTGCCGATCGTCACAAGCATAGGTTTGACCTTCGAGTTGCCAGCGCTGTCGTAAGGTACATCTTTCGGGAATTGCACCACCAAAAATCGAGCAGCCCCCAGCACACTCGCTCGCGTACCGTAATTCGATCCGTCGACTTTGTACATATAAGGATCGACATAATAGGTATTCATATCTTTATTCAAAACCTGCACCGTGTGGTCGTCATAATAATGGCAACCTAACTCGCCTTTTTCGTATGTGCCCTCTGCAGGTTTAGTGTTTTTATAGCCAGGTGTATTGAAATCGCGGAATTTTTTCAGTGTAGTCAGCGTATTTTCCAGTGCAATGTAGGGCTTAAGCTCGACAGTCGCAGTCGCGGTTAACCCGCTGCTGTGTTTGGCTGTCACTTCAAGGGTACGGGCGAGATCGAGCTTCATCGCCTTGCAGTCCGCACTGTCGAGGACGACATTGCTCTTGAGGGTAATACTGTGTTTCTCCATGTCGTATTGAACACTGACGAGATGCTGATATTCAACTTTGTCCGTCTTGTTTACGATTTCCCAGTATACCGTCTGATCAGTCGCCTCCTTGTCGAGAGCGGCGGTAATGGTCACACCTTTGCCAAGCAAGAGAAGATCGGCAGTCTCTTTGTCGAGTTTAAGGGACTTGGGAACGACTGGTGCTGGCTGTGTGCTTGCTTCGACGGTGTAATGTTTTGCCTGTATGTCGATGGCTTCGAGTTCGTTAAAGTCGGTGTCTTCGCTTTGGGATGGGCCTACTGTAATGGTATAGTCCGTTTCTTTATCGGGCAAACTCTCTTTCGATCCGGCCACAGTGATCATCTGCGGGTTATTCCAGTTATCGGAGGTGAACGTCAGACTTTCGGCAGAAAGCTTTCCTGCCACGACATTCGAACTCTTTACTGGAATGACGACGTCTTTGGATGGTGCGCGGTTCAGAGAAACTTTAAAGCTGGCATCGAGCGTATTTTGAATGGTCACAATTCCTTCGAGCGGTGTCACGAGCATTTCGGCTGGATCGGTGACAACGGGGTCTTCCGTAACAGGATCTATCGGATCTTCAGGATCTTCAGGATCTTCTATCGTGCCCGGTGGTGTCTCCGGATCTTCTGGAACGCCAGGATCTTCTGACTCCCCTGGACCAGGTTCGTCGCCAATAACATCGCCTTCAGTAGGATCGACCTGCGTGGGATCGTCCTGCGTGGGATCGTCCTGCGTGGGATCGTCCTGTGTGGGATCACCCGGCTCATTTGGCTGGCATTCGCCATCCACGAGATGCTGTTCCGCCGGACATGGAGCAACTTCGGGGGGATTGTCCGATTCTTGTACAGAATCGCTCTCGCATGCACTCATGCCGCAGGCAAGCAGTGCGCTCAAAAGAATACACCAACTATAATTCACGCGTTTCATCATGTCTCCTCCAAGTGCTGTATGGAATAACCTCTAGGATGGGTCTGCTTCACCAAATCCCCAAAACTCGCGGACGATGTCGTTTCATGAAACCTCCGGGGGGGGTCTATAAAAAGCTGCGAATTAATGCATCCGCATCGGTGTTGGCTCGAGCTACAAGGCGAACTCTATGAGCAAGTACATAGGGTGCCAAAGCCTGAATATCATCGGGAAGAACAAAATCACGTTCGCGGATAAATGCGCGTGCTTTGGCTGCATCCAGCAAATCGAGCATGGCACGCGTAGACGCGCCCTGTATAATCAATGCATGATTACGTGTCGCATGGATGATTTTTATCACCACATCGATAATTTCTTCGGAAACATGAATACCTTTTACTTTTTGAATCAGATCCTGAATATCCTCTTTTGTCAGTACAGGCTTGAGTTCTGCACGACGAATGTCCGAACGAAGGATTGCACGTTCTGCATCTTCATCGGGATAACCCATCGAAATTCTGAATAGAAAACGGTCCAGCTGGCTGTCCGGCAAAGGGAAGGTGCCGGCAAAATCGACGGGATTCTGGGTCGCAATCACCATAAAGGGATTGGGAAGTGCACGCGTGACGCCATCCATACTGACTTGTTGCTCAAACATGGCTTCGAGCAAAGCAGACTGAGCGCGCGGTTCTGCACGGTTAATTTCATCGGCCAGCAAAATATTGGTAAATATTGGCCCCTCATGAAATACAAATTGTGTCATTTTAGGATCATATATATTTACTCCGAGTATATCGGACGGCAATATATCCGAAGTAAACTGAAGACGCCGATGTTCCAGGCCAAGACTTTGTGAAAATGCTGAAGCCAGCGTCGTCTTGCCTACCCCCGGAACGTCCTCTATCAGAAGATGTCCCGAAGCGAGAAAGCAGATAATCGCCATTTCGACGGCATGATCCTGACCATGCAGGACAGAATGAATGTTATCTCGGAGTTTTTGAATGCGCTGCATGGTAGTCTTCTTACATTTAGGAAATCATATTGGATACCGACACATGTTTCGCCGCTATAAATTTAGCAAATGGGGACAAAAATGGCGAGTTCTTTGTTAAATTGAGCGGAAATCTCAGCTCGGATCATTCCCTGTATTGCGTATTGCGGCAAATTGCATTACTCAGTAAATTTAAATTGCTGCATCGATGACATGCAGTATTCTCCTATTCTCAATCAAACTTCTTTTGTGATACCATGAAAAAAATAATTATTGCTTTCGTATTGTTGTGCGTATGGGCCTATGGCTGCCAGGTCAAACCGACCGATCCCCCGACGGATAACTCGTCCCAAACTGTCAAGCCTGACAGTCAGCCGGGCCAATCACCCGAAGTAATTGCTGCCGAAAAAGCACGCCATGAGCGCGACCGCGCACAAGCCAAGAAACTGGCCGAAGAAGGCCAACTCTTACCGCCTCGCGTTTCTGTCAAACTCGAGATCCTCGATCATAACGACAAGGTCTCACTCAACGACGCAGAACTTTCTTATGAATTCGTTAAAAATGGCATTCGGGCATGCTACATGCGCGTGCTGGCATTTGACAAGAATGCAGAAGGGGATATCACCATCGCACTCGAAAGTGCCGAAAATCGGACGAGCAAATGCACCATTCAGAAAACCAGCATAACTGCAGAGGATTTCGAATCCTGTGTGACAAAAGCCTGTCAGCACTGGCCGCTGCCAGAGGGCGCAACCCTCAATATTCACATGCAGTTCTCA
Organism: Myxococcales bacterium UBA4248; assembly: GCA_002395385.1. Classification (GTDB taxonomy): domain Bacteria; phylum Myxococcota_A; class Bradymonadia; order UBA4248; family UBA4248; genus UBA4248. The sequence goes on along the minus strand of DGWW01000011.1, from coordinate 12,222 downwards.
TCGTCACCTGCGCCAACCGTCGAAGAAATCCGAAAAATTAACCATCAGCTCGAGCATGGCGGTGAGGAACACGATCATGATCATCATGGTGAGGAACACCACGAGTAATAGCAATGACAGCCAAAATACTCTCTTTTATCGTGATTGTGCTGGGATTATGCTTTGCCGGATTTTATCCAGCCACGTATGTACATGCCCAGGAATCGCCCGATGTCGCTCAGAATCAAAAGAAGGGTAACACTGCACACCCGGCTCTGCGCATGTTTTCTGAATTCGGCATGGGCACATTATTTGGGACTGCAGTCGGTGGTGCAGCTTTGCTGACGGGGATCTTTGCCAAACCCACAGATTTACGTCCAGCCTTGATATCATCTGCAATTCTTTATCCTGCGGGGATTGCATCGGGGGCAATTTTAGGCGGATGGCTCACCGATACCAAAGCGGGTTACTGGCAGCCCTTTGTTGGAGCTTATGCCGGGGCGCTGGTCGCCGATCTGACGGCGTATTTCCTTTCGGATGATTACCCCGTTTTCTGTGCCATTCTCGTACTGGTGACCCCCATCGTGACGACCCTCGTCGTCATGGAGGCTTCGCATTACTGGAAAAACGTCAAAAAACCGGATAAAACCTCGCAGACCGTCATGCCACTCATGGTGAGCTTCGGATTTTAATATGGCACAAAAAAAGAACATGCAGCTATCGCTTTTTTCCTCGCCCAAAGCATCGGAACCTCAAGCTGAAGAAAAACAGTCTGAAGAAAAACATCTGGAATCTTCTTTTCTAAGCATGGATGCGGACGAGCTTGCCGGCGTCATTCAACATCACGATGCCCTCTATGAAAGTGGTCATCCCGTGATTTCGGATGCCCTTTATGACCGGCTGAGACGTCGTCTGGAAGAACTCAATCCCGAACATCCTATTTTAAACCGCTTTTTCGAGAGCAGTTCCGATCCGGAGCCGACTCTGCAGGACAGACAGACCGGCCGCATTGGCAAAGACGGTCGCCGCAAAGTTCGCCATGAAATCAGCATGCTCTCGCTGAGCAAGGCTTATGATGCCGAAACTGTTGCCGAATGGGCAAAAGATATTCATTGCGATCTCGTGGGCAGTCCCAAACTGGATGGGCTCTCCTGCAGTCTGCTGTATGACAGTGAAGGTAATCTCGTATTGGCATCGACGCGGGGCAATGGTGAAGAAGGCGACGATATCACTCCCAATGTCCGATATATCAAGGCAATTCCCCATAAAATCAACGCTTCCAATATTGAGGTGCGCGGCGAAGTCTACATGCCGCTCTCTTCCTTTAAGCAATTCGAAGATGCTGCCATGAGCCCGCGAAATCTCGCTGTTGGTGGCTTAAAACAAAAAGATCCGGCCGAAACTGCACACTATGGGTTGAGCTATTTTGCCTACGAGTTGTTTGGCGAGTCTTATGATACCGAAATCGAAAAACTGGCAAGGCTCAAGGAACTTGGGTTTATAGCGGTCGAACATGAGCTGATTCCACGGCCTGTTCCCTACTCGAAAGAACAAAATCGCACGCAAATCCATGCCTATTTTCATCGCATGCTCGCCGAGCGCCCGAGTTGGGATTTCGATGCCGATGGCATCGTCTTTAAAGCCAACAGTGTCGAAGAACAGCGCCGACAGGGGGTTACAGCACATCACCCCAAACATTCGATTGCATTTAAATTTCAGGGAGAACAGGGCGAAACGACGCTTCGAAGCGTCGATTGGCAAGTCTCGAAAACGGGCGTCATTACGCCGGTCGCGAATTTTGACATGCTCGTTTTGTCGGATGCTGAAATCCAGCGTGCGACGCTCGTTCATGCTGGACATGTCGAGCATTTCCCCATTTTCGATCCCGAGGATCCCGAGTCGCGCGATAAAACCACGCATTTAAAATTGGGCTCACGACTGCTGGTCTCGCGCCGGGGGGGCGTCATCCCGTGTGCTGAAATGGTCATGAGCGAGCCAGAAGATGGGGTTCCCGTCGAAATCCCGCAAAAATGCCCTTCTTGCGGTGCACCGACCGAAACCAAATATTCGACCAAAGATGATATTTACTATTTAGCATGTTCTGATCCGCAGAATTGCCCGTCGACCGGACAGGCACTCATCGAGAATTATGTCAAAGTCATCAATTGCATGGGCTTTGGTGAAAAAATTATAGAAAGTTTATATGATTCTAAACTGATTAGTACACCGGCAGATCTCTATCGATTGAATCCGAGCGATATTGCTATGGCAATTTCGAATGATCCTGCCGAAAATTCGAAAGGTGAAATCAAAGGCATCCTGCCTCAAAAATTATATCAATCCATTCAAAGTTCAAAGAATGTATCACTGGCTGTATTCCTCGAATCGCTTTCAATTCCGTCACTTGGACGTGAGATGAGCAAGTTGCTCGAAAAAACATTTAAAACACTTGATGCCCTGCTCGCAGCAAAAATAGAAGAACTTGCTGCGATAACAAGCGGTTCGATCAAGGATATTACAAGTACGTGCAAACTCATCTATAAACAAATACAGAATAGCGAGTCTATTCAAACAAATGAAACTGCAGAACAATTTTTAACCCATTTGTTTTTAAAACCGGATAATTTAAAAACGATACAAATTATTCTGAATCAATATACATCCAAAGAAGCAATACAAAACGCAGACCCAGTACAGCTTGAACAATATATGATTCAGGAAAAAAATATTCAAAAGCTGACACTGGCAGATAAAAAATATCTGGCATCTGTTCAAAAGGGCAATATCAAAGCGGATGAATCCTTTGAGCAATATCTCGAACGATTGGCGACCAGCGAAGCAAATAAAAAGAATATACAATCTCTGGCAGAAGATTTTCCGACTTACGAATTGCTGAAACGAGCCAGTCTCGATGATATCAGCCAGAGCATCGAGGCACGCAGGCGCACGACTGCCTGGAATATCATGAAAGGACTTAAACAGCGCAGTGAACTAATTCGGGATCTTCGACAGTTTGTGACGATTCAGGAGGTAGAAACGACACCTGTTGTCGGTGGTCCATTCGAAAATATGAGTTTCCTCTTTACCGGTACGTTGGCCAGCATGAAGCGCGAAGAAGCACAGGCGCGTGTCGAAGCGCTCGGGGGCAATGCGGCAAGTGGGGTTTCGAAGAATCTGTCTGTGCTCGTGGCGACATCGACCTCGAGCAGCAAATGGAAAAAGGCTCAGGATTTGAACGCAAAAGGGGCAAATATTCAGCTTTGGACAGAAGATGAGTTTATCGAGGCTTTGAACCGCGCCGAAGGGCGCGACAAATGATTGCGCCGCGTATGCAATAGCGGCGCACCCGGCGCGTATTGCCGCAGGCAATAGCGAGGGAAATAATGAATAATGCATAATGATAAATGCATAATGGATAATTGAATCTGCAAAAACGACTGATCATTCTAAAGGACTTTGAATATTGAATTATATAGTCAGATAGCTCTAAGCTACATTCTTTAGGAAGAACCTTATGAATGTCTTAATCATTGCGCATTGCGAATTAGGAACATGTTTTCACACCGATTTTACATACCACTTCTATTAAGCATGCTCATCTCCGCTTGTGCGAGTGCGCCTGCGCCGCGTCAGGCCATCGAGCAAGATGTGCAGGTGACGGTTCGGCAATTTGCGGAGGCTGTAAAACAGCACCGTGCGGACGAAGTCTATGCACTGATGAGTGATGGTTGGAAGATTCAGTTTTTAGAAAACGATTTTGCGGATTATTTTGAACAGAATTACGACGCATTTGTCGAATATGCCGAGGCGTTGCAGGGCGATGTGTCGGGGCTGACGATGCATGCGACGTTCGAAAACGATGTCTGTGGGCATGTTGCGTGGCAAATGGCCGAGGATGGCCACTGGAAACTGGCGGCTGTTCCGAAGGTCATGGGAACGCCGGAGGAGGCGAAACTTGGGGTGCTCGATGTCATTCGATCGCGGCCGTTTATGGATGCGCTCGACGAATATGCATTGGTTCATCCGGAATGGTCGGGCGAAGCGCTCAGGCATCTCAAGCGCATGCTGACGTTTGATGAGATTGGCGTGGAATATGTTGACTTTTGGGCACACGAGGCGCTGCTTACGGTTCCGCATACCGCCATCATTCGCATGACATGCAGTTCGGGGGGGTGGAGAATTCTTCAATGTTATTCGATACAATAAGTCAGATTTCACAGCAGTTTGGGGACGCCGACGATGTTCGTGCCCGTTTTGGCGGCAAAGCCAAGAATTTGGCGCTGCTCATGCGGTCGGGGTTTCAGGTCCCGGATGGTTTCGTCATTTCGACAGATGTTTTTGAGGAACAAATACAATCTGCGCTCGAAAAGACATGCGAAACGGACATCCATGAAATCATCGAATCCATTCAGTTTGATGTGCCGTTTGTAGAGGCCTTGAAAGCCGCCATGCAGCGCGTGGGGGCGGAACGCTGGGCTGTGCGGTCGAGTTCGACCGATGAGGATTCGCAGACCCATTCGTTTGCCGGACTTCAGCAGAGTGTCATTGGTGTGCGCACATTGGATGAATGTCTCGCGGCGGTCAAAACTGTCTGGCAGAGTTTTTATGCGCGCGAGCGGTTGCTGTATCCGACGCAGGCATCGCTGAGTGGTCCGGTTCCGGCTATGGCTGTCATTGTACAGGCATTTATTGATTCGGATAATGCCGGCGTCGTCTTTACCCAGCATCCCATGGAAGGCAAAGATAAACTGCTCGTCAATGTCTCGAATGGGCAGGGGGCCAATGTCGTCGATGGCAAAGCCGGTGTATCGCTGTGTATCGATAAGAATAATCCCGATGCACATATTGACTATGACTGCATTTCGGGGCAGCAGCTTTCAGAATTGGCGCATATTTCCTGTCAAATCGAACAGAAATTCGGGCATCCTCAGGATATTGAATTCGCCTTTACTTCGGATTCGCTGTTTATTCTGCAAACCCGCGATATTGTGGCGCACGACGAGCATGCCTCCAAGACGCTCTATTCGAATGTCAATGTGGGTGAGGCATTATCGGGCGTTTCGACGCCCATGACGTGGAGCGTGGGCAAGACGATTGCGCGGCAGGGATTTGATACAGTCTTTGCTTCTTTTGGGCTTTCGGTACCCGACAATTACGACTTTATTACGACATTTCATGGGCATATCTATTTAAATATCTCGCAGATGCTCAGCGTGATGAGCCAGATTCCGTTTATCAATCCGGCCATATTGGGGAAAATTGCGGGCATCCAGGATATTCGTGAATATGCCTGTGCGGTCGATCCCATTGGGAAATCCCACTTTATCAAGAATCTACCGCGTTCGATGATGGAACTTGCCAAACTGCAAAAGCGCATTGCACACCTCGATGATCGTGCCCGCAAATTCGAGAAGGAACGCGATGATTTGTTGGCGATAGAGCTCAAACATGCTTCGAAGGATGAAATTCAGGAAGCCTTCGAACGTTTGAATCATCTTTTCTTCGAGTGTGCCTACGATATGCTGAGTGCCGGCGGCATCATGCTCGCCTCGTATGTGCTGTGTTCCGGATTTATCCAGCATTTTGGCGAGGATGAGGCGCGCGAAATCGAGCATTACCTGTTCAGTGGGCTGCTCGACATCCAGAGTGCGGCGCCGGGGCTCAAATTGCTCGACATGGCCGTAAAAATCCGAAAATATCCAGAACTTCGCAAGGCATTCCTCGAAGAACCAACTTTCGACGATTTGGATGATTTTCTGCTGCGCATCGAACAACTCGATGGATATCCGGAATTTCAGCAGGCATTCGAGCATTTCCTGTCCCTGTACGGTGCGCGCACGACCCAGGAGGCGGAACTGGCCAACCCGCGTTGGCGCGAAGATCCTAGGTTTTTGTATCAGGTTATTCAAAAACACCTGCAGCAGGAGATACCCAGCAATTCACGAACCATCGTCGAATCGGTGTCATCCCACCGCGAAGAACGGACGACCGAATTCAAGTCGATGCTTTCGAAAACGCTGCGCCCCATCTTTAAAATGTTGTTGGCATGGACGCAAAAGAATGCACGTCTGCGCGAAAAATGGCGAGCATACGTCGTCGACGTCCTCGGCATCTTCCGGCAGTATTTTGTCGATGTATCGTATCAATTCACGGATTGCGGTATTCTTGGCCAGCGAGATGACATCTTCTTTTTGACTTATGAGGAATTTCTCGACGGTCTCAATCATCCTAAATCCTTCGAGAAAGCCAGGCTCAAAGTTGCTTTTAGGCGCGCACGACATGTGGCTTATTTGTCTGCCAGGAGTCTGCCTGATACATTTTTGACGCATCCCAATCAAAGCTGTGAAACGAATGAAGTCTCGGTTGGCAAGGTTTTATATGGCATTCCTGCCTCACCGGGGTGTGTGCAGGCCAAAGTGCGCGTAGCCCGAACGCTCGAAGAGGCTGCCGCGTTGGAATATGGCGAAATCCTTGCGGCACCTTCGACAGACATTGGCTGGACCCCGCTTTTCCTCGTGGCTTCGGCCATTTTGACTGAACGTGGCGGCCCGCTGTCGCATGCTTTTGTCGTCGCACGCGAATATGGCATCCCTGCGGTCGTCTCTGTGCCCGGCTTGCTCGAACATCTCAAAACCGGAGATGTGGTCAATGTTTCCGGCCAAAAGGGCACGGTTACGATGATTCAGTAATGGAGTGGTGAAGGGGGCGGTAGCCCCCTTCGCGTCTATCGCGCAAGCGCGATACGCCGCTACCCCCACTGCGGGGCTCAATTCGCCCCGCAACGCCCCACATTCGATAGGGAATGCAAAGAAAATCTCTGCACAGCAAAAACCTTGTGCTGATTATAACGAGCCTTAGTCCGTCAATATATATTCGACGGTCGTGACAACGCGGACTTTTTTGCGTTCTTCGAGGCCGGGAGCAGCATCTTCGATAGAAAACCAACCTTGTGTCGCAGTTTTAATCTTGCCGACCGAAGACCCCGAATCGCTGGCAAATTGCTCAGCTGCTGCGCGTGCATTCTTGGTGGCTTCGCCGATCATCTCGGGTTTAATATCATTGAGCGATGTATAATCATATAATACTTTGCTGTCGTAATCGCGTTCGACGGCAATATTCTGCCCCATCAGATCGAGTGAATGTTCCTGCGCATTTTTCACAGCAATGACATTTTTAGAACGCACGAGAATGACTTGTTTGGCAATATAGCGGTACGGTGCTTTATCATTCGAGTAGGTTACGAGTGTCGTGTCGGTCAAAGAGGGAGCCTGAACCGTATAATCTGTTTCGGCGAGACCATATTTTTTGAGATAATCGGTCGCTATGGCAATTTTATTGATGATATCGGTTTGCAAATCCTGAAGGCTGTCTCCTCCCAGGCTAAAAGAAAGTGGCCATACGGCCAAATCGGCATCGACTTCGCGTTCGGCAAGTCCCCGCACCGAGACGATGCGATCCGGCTTGGCAATTGTGCCAAATCCCTGCGCGATTGTGCCAAAACCATTGGCAATTTTGCCATAGCCATTCGTCAGAATAACGGCAGCCAGAACGACCGAAATACCAATCACAATGCCTAAAATAATATGTTTCGTCATGATAACTCCTTGTTTTTGTTTGGAAAACGGAATGAATACTTCAATCCGATTTTTGTGCTTCTTCTAGATGATTTCATGGCAAAATTCCAATTTCGCTGGTTTGGCTATGTTGTTGGGCTCACAAAAGCGCGCCCGCGTATGTACCTTTGGTACATAGCGGGCGGCAAAGGCGCGTATCGGTCGCAGACCGATAGCGACGAAAAACGCGGCGTATCGGCAAAGCCGACAGCCGCGTTCATTCATTAAAGATTGTTCAGATGGTTATTTATTGTTCGGAAGGTTCCGGATCTGCTTGTTCTTTATAAGTCAGACATAATATAAACATTCTGATTGTATATACCCAGAATAGGGCGAGTAGGATGACCCAGACGAGTTTTAGCCAACGTCCGTGGGGTGTTTCGTCTGCTTCGATGATATAACCTTCTTCACATATTGTGTCGGGAGATTGATAAACGCCTCCGACAGCGATGACTTCACCTGTATCGAGTGTGGCAATACTATAGATGTCTTCCATCACAGGGCTTGCAATGAGTTCAAGTTTATCCATGTTCTGTGATGTTTTATATATGGCGCCACCTTTGCCGACAAAATAGATATCGAATCTGTCTTTTTGTTCTGCGATGGTACAGGAGGTAATATCAAAGTCGAGTTTATATTTGAGTTTTGACCAGTGGGTGATGCCATTCTGAGCACGATAAATCGTTCCGGCATCGCCGACAGCCAATGCAAATGAGCCATCCGAAGACAGACAGACGTCGCGCAGGGTTTGCTGTGATTTTGCCGAAGACTGGTGCCAGGATGCGCCGTAATCTTCCGAAACCAGAATTGTGCTGTTGTCGCCGACGGCCACGGCATATTGCCCCGAACTGGCTACAGCATGGAAATCGGTGATGCGATCGCGTCGCCATGACCATTTTTTACCATCGGTGCTCATGAGAATGAGTGGTTCCTGGGAACCTGGATTTTCGACGGCGATCCAGATTTTTCCAGAAGCATTGCCGTTCATTCTGGCATAAGTCGTATCAAAACCGACGTTCATCTGCCAATCGGAGGTGCCGAGCAGCCAGGTACCCTTGTCTTGTGCCTTTGATGTCAGAATGACAGGCTTTTGTGATTGGCAGCGGACATCTGCAACATTTTCCTGAACGCCTTGATCGGTATAGAGCTTGTGATTATCGGCATCCCATAGCATGGGGTTCTGATTGCAGACGATCAACGATGCACTTGCAGGGATTTCGGGATTGGTGGCGACGATCTGCCCTTTGGTGGCGATTTGATCTGAGGCTAACTCGGCCCATGTCATTTGGTCCTGAGCGCGTATGCCCAAATAAATCTTACCATCCTGAGTGGTAATGCCAGTGAGTCTTTGGGCATCGTCCGTCAGGCATGTAATTTTTTCGGGTTCGGTTTGTGGCATTTTGCGATAGACGCATTTTTGATCGATGAGATAGCCCACGGTTTGTGTCAGGGCGCCATCGATAAAGGGTTGTGCCATGCGTTTCCATTTGCCAAGTCCATGTATGTCTTCGACAGCATTGCCTGTTTTGTCGAATCCCCATGCGATATCGCCATTTTGTGAAATGACGAGTTTCTTGACAGGCAATGTCAATCCAGTTTCTTCGCGATGGAATGTGTAGCCACCGTCGAGCGAGCGGTAGACAGAGCCATCGCCAACAGAGATGAGGCCCAATTGTCCTCGGGCTGCTTCGGGCATAAGAGGCAGCTCCATGCTTGCGAATGCCATATCGTAGACGATCGAGCGATTGGCGGGCACAATTGAAGTCTTTATACCGGAATCATTGGGACCGTCATCGATCTGGTCGATGTGGGAACTGTCACCGGCCGCAACGACGTGCAAATAGCCGGCTTTTTGATCTCCGGTGTTGAATGCGATGGCACGATAATGGAAATCATCATTTCGCGAACGGAGATAACAACGGCCATCGACGCCTTCACAGAAGCCCCATAGTCCATAGGCGCCTGCAAAAACAAATCCGTTGGGGAATTCGGGAGAGATGTCGATATCGTATATGGAGCGTTCGGTTGGCGCTTTTTTGGTTCTCCATGTTTCACCGTTATCTTCGGTGACGAGCATGGTTCCTTTTTCGCCGGCGATGATGCCGGATTTTTCGTTGGTAAAGGCGATGGTTCGGAGGATCTTATGTGGAACATGCAAGGGTCTGGCTTGCCACGAGAGGCCGTCCTGGCTTGTCAGGAGGGTGCTTTCACTCCCCACGGCATAGAATTGACCATTGTGGTATGTGACATCGAACAAGTCCTCCGTCGTGTGGCGCTTGACGGCTTCGTATAAAGCTTGTTCGACGGAATTGCCTGCCAGAATGTCGCGCACGACTCCGTAGGAAGCATAAGGTCCCGAAATGCGCTGTACCTGTCCCCAAATGCCATTTTCATCTGCTCTGGCAACGACAATGCTGCCACCGGATCCGACGCCAACCCATATTTTGCCGTCATCTGATATCGCAGATGCATGCAAATCGACTTCGTAATCAATGCCAGGTACATCATCGGATTGCCAGGTCACCCACTGATTCTGTTCGCCATCGAGTGCGTATTTCGCAATGGATCCATTGCTTCCGACCGCGATCACCGCTCCCGGAATCTGCGTCAATCCGAACCATTGTCCTTTTACAGGAGGAACGTCATGCGTCCATGCGGCATCTGCGTCATGCTTGTGCATGAGTCCGTCGCCGGCAGCAAACCAGAGATCGCCGACATGTATGATATCATGAAATGTCGTATCTGCATCCAGTTTGGCAGGGAGCCATCCCTCGCGGTTGATGTATGCCACCTGAAGCAGTCCCTCACGCCCGACAGAGATAACGCGGGGTGCATTTACATCGCCTTGTTCCGGTCTCGTAAAAGCGACATCGAGAACATCCTGGGAAATGGCAAGTGCATTTTCGGCAGGTTTGTAGGCTTCACCGCCGACCCAGCCATTGATGCCGCCAAAGATGATTTGTTTTGAAGCGGGATCGTAAGCAATCGAAGTGACCTGTGTGGAAATCGGCAAATCCGCTTTGCGCCAGGTCAAGCCGGCATCAATGGTATGCAAAATCGTATTGTCGGCACCGATGGCCATGGCAGATCGACCGGACAGTGGCTGGACATCTGTGAGTGTCACATGGGTGGATGTTTCGGCCTGAATGACCGAATCATCCGGCATGATTTGCACGGCTACGCCGCCGCGCCCAAGCAAAGCCGCCTTGCGTTTTCGTTCCGCGTCTGACATGCCCTGACAAAAGATAGTTCCGTATTTGTCGGTATAATGTCCGCGGACAGCGGAATACCTCTTATCATCGACTGAATCGAAGCGCCGCAGGCGGCCTTTGATTTCGATCTGTTCGACGCCCATATTCTGATTCAGTGTGGGCGATGTCTGTGCCATAAATGACGCAAACCGGGAATTTTCCATATCCTCCTGGATATAGACCGTACTGCCCATCAATTGGTAGACTAATTTTTTCTTCTTGGGGAAGAGTGGAATCTCTGAAACCTGGATGCCCACGTGTCGAATGGGAATGCCTTCGATCCTGACATATCGGTTGTCTTCGAAATGTTCGGCTTTGGCCTGCTCGCCCTCCGATACAAGATGGTAATCCTGAGCAATTCCCAGATCAATCGGCTCAGAGCTCGAGAAAAAGTAAGCCAAATCCTGGCGCTGTCCCCAGATATACCAAGGGATAAAAGCGCAAACGCCCACCATGAGGAATGCACTGATTGGTGACAATTTTCTGGCACCAAACCACTTTTTTTTGCGCCATTCCGCGCGAATTGCTTTGACGGCTTCTTCGTCCACCTGGGTATTGTAATGGGCGAGTTGTGCATCTGTAACATTCATGCCGCCCTGAACGCCGGCAGAGGGGGTAGAGGATGCGTTGTCTTCAAAATCTTCATCCGGCAGTTCGGAATAATCATCCTCTGAGTCGCTGTCGTCTTCGTAAATCTCGTCCTCAGGATTTGGGTTGTCTTCGGAGGAGGGGGTGCTTGAGGTTTCTTCGACGGATTGCGTTTCGTTTTGATTTTCTTCGCTCATAATTCATTTCCCAGTCCGGCATATCGTCTGAGGAGGGCCGGTATTGATTTTTCATCGTAGCAGGCTGACAATGTTTTTCCGAATGACATGGCTTTTTCGTGAATTGTCTGAATCGTTGCGGCATCGACATTGCCGGATGCATAATCGAGAGAATCGATCCATTCCTGGTGGGATTGGCAATACGCCCGAATGGCATTCGAAATCGCTTCACAATTATCCCCCTGGGCAGCCTTTTCGAGACCATCAAAAAAAGCAATCAGTTGTGCTGCATTCTGATTCCCATCGGATGGCTGTTTTTCCTGCTGCCCATCGTTTGCGCTTTGTACGGGCACAGCCTGTTCGACAGGCAGTGTTTCCCCGCCTGGCACCTGTGTTTCTTCGGCTGGTACCGGAGAACCTTCGCCTGGCACCTGCGTTTCTTCGGCCGGAACGGGAATATCCTGAGCATTTGCAATACCTGCCGTTGCAAACATGATGAGGCTCATCCCAATGGTGATTATTTTCATTGTTTTTCCTTTGATGTTACTATTCAGCCGGGGCTCTGCCCCGGATCCCGCCAAAGGGCTTTCAGTTCGCAATATCAAATCCGCTTCG
>DGWW01000357.1 GCA_002395385.1 Myxococcales bacterium UBA4248 | reverse complement strand
TAAACATTATTCAAACCTACAAGCAAATTAAATACCCGTTTTTAAATGCAGTAGCCCTGAAAGCGCGAACCAAAGCGCTTTAAAAAAACTTGGATACGGGATAATATGCAGATTGCCATAACGGCTTATGATGGAGATAAAAAATGAAAAAAGCACTTTTGATTACATCGGTTGCAATGATTGGATTAAGTGGCTGTTCGAAAGCTCAGACGCCCGAAGTCGTCGAATCGCCGTCAGCCAATGCTCAGGAAGTACAGGCACCGCAAGCTGAAGCTCCAGCGGTGCAGGATGCAAAAAAGGCAAATGCAGAAGAATGCAAGCGTCCGGATGCCATCATAGACGAGAAAGCCTGGTCAGATGCGAGCAACGGATTTAGCCTGAATCTTTTGAGAGCGACGAGCAGCAAACTGAGCAATACCGTAGTTTCGGCTTATTCAGTCGAACGGGCATTTGGCATGGTACTCGAAGGGGCATGCGGCGAAACAGCAAAGCAAATGCAGACGTCATTGAGCATGCCAGAAGCGGGCAATCTCGGTGAAATGGGTTCAAACATTGAAAAATCGCTTCTTGGCAGCCTGGCTGATCCAGCAACCATTCAAATAGACAACAAACTGTGGCTGGAAAAGACCTACACGCTGCTCGACAGTTACACCGCCCGCATGCAGAGTGCTTACCATGCAGAAATCAACCAGGTCGATTTTGTGAAAGCGCCTGAAGAATCGCGCAAAACCATCAATGATTCGGTAGCCAAATCCACGATGGACAAAATTCAGAATATATTACCTGCAGGTTCCATTACGGCGACGACACGACTGGTTTTAACCAATGCCATTTATTTTAAAGCGCCATGGATCGATAAGTTTGAGCCGGGCGTCACCAAAAAGGAAGATTTTAAGACAGCAAACGGCCCTGTCCAGGTCGACATGATGTTCCACACCAAGAAACACAATGTGTTTTTTGGCGAAGGATACAAGGCAATTGCGATGCCATTTTCGAACAGCAGCTACTATCTCGCCATCATTTTGCCGGATCTTGCAGAGGGCCAGGATGTCAACGAAGCGCTGATGAAAGTTGAAAATTCTTTGACGGCAGCTTCACTTCGCAAAATGAATGATGAGATGGAACAATACATGGTCAGATACAAGGTGCCTAAATTCCGCGTCGAATTTGGTACATCACTTCGATCGCTGCTTCAGAGTATGGGGATGGTCCTGCCATTTAGTGACAAAGCCGATTTTTCTGGCATGACGAGTTTAAACGACCTCCTCATCTCGGATGTTTTTCACAAAGCTTATATAGATATCGATGAAAATGGTGCCGAGGCGGCAGCAGCCACGGCAATCGTCATGCGCACCAAATCGATGGCACGTCCACCAATGGACAAACCTCTCGAGATCACAGTTGATCATCCATTCACATTTGCCTTAATGGATAAAAAGACGGGGACTGCCCTGTTTATGGGGCGCGTCGTGAATTTTTAATTCTGTAATAGAATTTGTCTTTTTCAACTTTTTGTCATCCGAAGAGAATAAAAAGTTATTCATTGCGTTATAGATAAGCGGTCATTTGTATCATACAAATGACCGCTTTCTTATTGACCCTCTGTAACCAGCGTGGACAGAGTCTCATTCTGTATATGATTTGTCATCAAACATTATCATTTCATTGTTTTAAACTTTGATTCAGAATGACTCGATATAACAAACATCGCCACACTCGTTAAACAGAGCCCTTAACAATTCTAATCACAGCGACATTGTTTACCATGAATCATGTAAGTCTGGACATTTTAACCTTTAACACGCTCTCAGAACTCATAGACAATACCATTCGCCGCTATGGCAATCGGCCTGCATTTGGTACCAAGCAGAAAGGCCGATACGAGTGGATAACCTATTCTGAATTTGGACGACGCCTGGGCAAATTTCGTGCACTTTTAAAAAAGCACGGCATAACAAAAGGTGATCGCATCGCCATTATCGCAAACAATTCTGTAGAATTTGCCCTTTCCATCTATGCGGCATACGGGCTCGGTGCGATTGTCGTGCCGATGTATGAAGTCCAGAAAGTACAGGATTGGGAATATATTATTTCAGATGCAAAACCCAGGATTGTCATCGTGGGTTCGGAATCCATTCGAGAAAAGATTGAAGATCTTCATGCTGAGGGAATAGAGCATATCTTTACGATTCGTACCGAAGATGAGAATAATCCCAATCGTTTGGATCATCTTATTGAAGCAGAACCGGAACCGATTGCCGCAGACACCAGTGTTTCGGAAGATGACCTTGCGGATATTATCTACACCAGTGGTACGACAGGCAGGCCCCGAGGTGTCGAACTGACACACAAGAATTTTGTTGCCGACACCAAAGCAACGCTCATTCAGTTTGACGTGAGCTGCATGGATCGCACCTTGTCCTTTTTACCCTGGGCACATGCCTTTGGCAAACTGGTGGAACTGCACATCATGTTGGGGGTTGGATTTGCCATTGGCATTGCAGAATCCCACCGCACGATTACAGAAAACCTCAAGGAAATCAATCCGACCGTCATGACGGCAGTACCCAAAATTTTCAACAGCATATATGACAAAGTTCATCTTTCGGTCGAAGACAAGCCCATACAAAAGTTCTTCATTCACTCGATGGAACTCATCGGAGAAAAGCGTCTTCATCAAAGGACAAATCTGGGAGAGCGCGTTCAATTTTTCCTTTTAAATAAGATCATCGGATCTAAAGTCCGCAAAGTTTTTGGCAGTTCACTTCGTTTTATCATCAGCGGCGGTGCATCACTTTCTCCCGAGATAGCAACTTTTTTTGAAAGTTGTGGCATTATCGTGTGCGAAGGCTATGGGATGACGGAGCACTCCCCCATCGTTTCGGTCAATACTTTTGAGAATCACAGGCTTGGTTCCGTTGGCAAACCGTTGCCTGGTGTTAAAGTTGAAATCGAACAATCCGAAGACACCCAGGATGAGAACGACGAACGACGTGGGGAAATCGTCATCACAAGCGATTGCGTTATGCACGGATACCATCATGCCCCCGAAGCAACAGCAGAAGCAATCGATGATCGGGGCAGACTCCATACAGGAGATATGGGTTATCTGGATGACGATGGGTATTTGTGGATCACAGGACGCGTCAAAGAACAGTACAAACTTGAGAATGGCAAATACGTCGTTCCCACAGCTCTCGAAGAGAAGATCAATAACCTGCTGATTATCTCGCATGCCGTCATTTTTGGCGCAGGAAAGCCATACAATGTTGCGCTCATTCGTCCCGCGGATGATTTTTTAAGCGATTTTAAAGCCAAACATCATCTCGAAAGCATTCCCAATTCTGATCTTGAAAACAACGTCGAACTCAAAGCAACCATCTCCGAAGCGCTCAAACCCATTTATGAATCTTTCAGAGGTTATGAGCGCCCGCAGAAATTCGCCATTGTCCTGGATGATTTTACCATTGAGAATGGGCTTATGACACCGGCGCTTAAACTAAAACGAAGAGAAATCGAAAAGCGCTTTGCCAAGAGACTGGCAGGTATGTATTCGTAATGCGGAATGCAGCATTTATTCCGATCCGGGCGCGCCTGCGGCACCCCCGGCTATATTCTACGAATGAAACGCCTTCCAGGCGTGTCGATTCTATTGGAGAATTGCCATTCAATTGCCAATTGCTCATTGCTAATTGCTCATCGCCCATTGTGCATTCATTCCGATCCGGGCGCGCCTGCGGCACACCCGGCTATATTCTACGAATGAAACGCCTTCCAGGCGTGTCGATTCTATTGGAGAATTGCCATTCAATTGCCAATTGCTCATTGCTAATTGCAATTAAATACGATCTTCCTGATGTTCACGCAGGATCCTTTCGCGTTTTTTATCCCATGCCTCTCGTTCTTTTTCTGCGCTGGCCTGTGCTTTTTTTACAGCATAGGTATCGTCAGAGCATTTGGATATATTGAGCAAGACGCCAGTTGCAAACATACACATGAGAAGAGAAGAACCACCGAATGAGATGAATGGCAGCGTCAAACCTTTGGTTGGCAGAAGACCGGAGATAACGCACAAGTTTACAGCGCCCTGCAACGTAATAATGAACGTGATTCCAAAAGCAACATATCGCCCGAAGTAATCCCGTGCGCGCATGGCAATCAGGAATCCCCGTGATGCAAAAGCGAGATACAGTACGAGAATCATGGCGACCCCCGCGAACCCCAATTCTTCTGCGACAGCAGTACCGATGAAGTCCGTGTGCAATTCGGGGACGAATCCGAGTTTTCCCAATCCCTCGCCCAGTCCACGCCCGGGAAGGCCGCCAGAACCAATACTGATGAGACTTTCGACGAGCTGATAGGCACTCGTGTCCTGATTTGCCCATGGATCGAGAAATGCCATGAATCGCGCCATTCGGTAATCAGCCATTGCAATTGCAAATCCGCCGCCAACGACGCACAATGCCAATCCTATAATGATATAGATAAGGCGCGTTCCTGCAAAAAAGATCATAGCACCCATGAGAGTTGTAATTAAGACGCTCGATCCGAAGTCTGGCTGCAACATGAGCAATCCAATGACCAATCCAACAAAAAGCAGGTGGGGCACGACACCAATCATAAATGTTTTGATTTTATCCTGTTTTTTGGCCATCGAATAAGCCAGGACAAAAACCATGGTTATTTTGGCAATTTCAGCAGGCTGAATATTAAACGAAGCCAGACGGATCCAACGCCGCGATCCATTGACATCTGTACCGATAACGAGCACGAGTGCAAGCAGAATGAGTGTCGTGATAAAGATGGGATAGACCAGACGTTTATACCAACGATAATCGAATTTTAGCCCAAATATGAGCAGGCCAAATCCGATGAGAACATAGACGATCTGCCTTTTGAGGAAGAACATGGCATCACTGAAATTCCATGTCGCCGTGATCCCCGAGGCGCTGTAAATCATAACGACACCGAGTCCGATCAAAAAGCAGACGATGACGAGCAACCATCCGTCCCAAGGACGTTCTGTATGCGATTGAAATGTCGAATCCATGAGTTTCTCTTTGTTATTTTTTGTGGGGGAAACCTTTTCTTTTGTGCCAAAAGAAAAGGTTTCCCCCACTCCCCCTTTCAAAAGAAAAGCATTCAAAAAAATATCTGTTATGGGTATTCAAAACCGCTATCTCAGCTTTAGGCTTGCCAATGCCACGAGGGCAAGAAGAATAGATATAATCCAGAATCGCACGATAACTTTGGGTTCTGCCCATCCCTTGAGTTCAAAGTGATGATGAATGGGTGCCATTTTAAAGACGCGCTTTCCGGTAAGCTTATAGCTCGTGGTCTGTGTAATGACCGAGATGGCTTCGAGCAGGAAAAGCCCACATATAATGATACTGAGGAGTTCATTTTTCGACAGGACTGCGAGCGTCCCCAATGCCCCGCCGAGTGAAAGCGATCCCAAATCGCCCATAAAGACCTGTGCCGGATAGGAATTGAACCACAAAAAGCCAATGCCGCTGCCGACGATCGCCCCGCATCCGATACACAGCTCTGATATCCCATTAATATGTGGTATTTTTAAATAACTCGCCAAATCGAACGTTGCATAGATTTGCTTGCCATCGACATCGACCGGGAACTGCAAAACCGTACCGGAAACATAACACAGAATGAGATAGGTTGCGGCAGCCACCGCCACAGGGGCAATCGCCAATCCATCGAGACCGTCTGTCAGATTGACAGCATTCGATGTACCGACAATCACGACCATTGCGAATAATGCATACGCCACCATAGGAAGCATTAGTGTAAATTTATCGGCAGCCACAAACGGGAAATACAGCTCACTATTATAATGTATAGATTCATCCATAAACAGGACAATCATGGCAATAGCCGTGATGATGAACTGCAAAATGAGTTTCCAGCGCCCTGGCAGGCCTCTGCTGCCTTTTTCTTTAATTTTGAGATAATCGTCGATGAACCCTACCCCACCAAAGAAAGTCGTTATCGAAAGGAACAGCCAAACGTAGTGGTTGGTGAGATCGGCCCAGAGTAATGTAGAAACCACGAGACTGAGCAAAATGAGGCTGCCGCCCATGGTCGGTGTACCTCTTTTTTTGAGGTGCGATTGAGGACCATCGTCACGAACGACTTGTCCTACTTGCTTTTCGAGCAATTTTCCGATGAATTTTGGATACATAAAACTCATCAGGAGTGCCGTGATCATGGCCATGACCACTCGAAAACTGACGTACCTGAATACATTGAACGGCGCAAAATAATCGCGCAGTTCATACAATAACATTAACATGCTCGCTCCCTGGCTATGTTTTTATTTCCTTGAGGCATGAAAAAACTCGAGAACGCGCTCAAGCCTGACGCCTCTGCTTCCTTTAATCAAACAAACCGTATCCGGCGTGAGTGCACCCGAAAGCCAACCCAAACCGTCTTCAAGATTTTCCGAAGAAGTGCAAAAAACATCGGATTCCTGATATTTTTCTTCGAGAATCCCCGCTTTCATATCGTGTGCATATTCACCGACACAGAGAATTTTGACGGGATGAATCCGTACAGCGGATCTGCCAAGTTCACGATGAAGATCTGCACTGGTTGGCCCCAGTTCACGCATATCCCCCAAAACGAGACAGACAGGCACTTCGAATTTAACCATCATTTTAATGGCTTCTGCCATGCTCATGGGATTGGCATTGTAGGCATCGTGCAAAAATGATGTTCCTTCGGGAGATTGCCATCGTTCCATTCTGCCAGAAGGCAAACGCACTTTGGCAATGGCCTCATTGATCTGTACTTCAGTCAAAGAGTTGTCATCGAGTGCAGCAATTGCCCTTGCAAGATTGCCCGCATTATGAGCCCCAAGCAAAGGCAGACTCAAATGGAACGTCTGTTCCCCATCGACATAATCGAATTGAATATTATCCAAATGAACAGTCAGATTACGAATGCCGATTGTCTCCGGTGAACTCTCATTGCCAACCCAGATGGCCTGCACACCAGATGGAATGCGATTTTCATAGAATCGTCTTGTTTCTGTCGGGAGAACAATTTTGTGAAGCCTCGGAGCATCGATCATTTCTCCCTTGGCACGCGCCACACCATCGAGAGAGCCAAATCCCTCGAGATGTGCAGCACCGACGCAGGTAATGATGGCAATATCAGGCTGTCCCAAACCAGAAAGGTAAGCAATTTCCCCCGGTGCATTGGCACCCATTTCGAGAACAGCGACATCATGTTGGGGTGACAAATTCAGCACAGTCATGGGCAAACCTACAAAATTATTGAAGTTGCCCTGTGTTTTCAAAACACGATGTCCCTGTGCTTCCAATAATAAAGACAGCAATTCCTTGCTCGTCGTCTTGCCGTTCGACCCCGTCACAGCATAAGTCGTAAAATTTCCCATCTGACGGCGCTTTTCGAGTATGGCTTTGGCAAGCCATCCAAAGGATTTGAGCACATCCTCGACGACAAAGAGCGTAAAGTCTTCGGGAACATCCAGCTCACGTGAAACAACAGCCCCCTTGCATCCCTTTTTTACGACATCGGGAATAAAATCGTGCGCGTCAAACCGTTCTCCTGACAAAGCCACAAACAAATCATTGGTGGTCACTTTGCGGCTGTCGGTACAAGCTGCATCATACTTCCGGTTCAAAGGATGAACCACGCGCGCGTGCAACGCATCTGCCAATTCCGATTCATCCATGAAGGATAACATTGTTTCGTCCATGAAACCTCCTATCAAGCGCACAACTGCGCATGTGGAGTTTTACACCGGATTGGCAAATTTCCAATTTATCGAGGTTCCAGCGGCCACCTCGTAAACATGCGGCATCCACCCAAAGGTGAATCCTTAACTTCGATAGTTCCCGAATGAATTTTCATGATGCGGTGTGCAATAGCCAGACCAAGTCCAAAACCGCCCATGGCCTTGCTTCTGCTTTTTTCGAGACACATAAACGGCGTAAAGACATCTTCCCTTTTATCGACAGGGATGCCAGGACCGTCATCATCGACAGCGACTTCGATGTATTGTTTATCTTCAGAGTACGCCACGTTCACTTGTATTTTTTCTTTGGCATATCGTGCAGCATTGCTCAAAAGATTGCCTATGACGCGTCTGAAAGCATTCGGATCGGCTTCGAGCAGCATATCCTCTGTGATGCCATTAACCGAAACATCAAACGGTTTCAGGTCGAGAGCACGCTGATGTATCACAGCATCAATGAGATCCTTGACCGCAGAGGATTCAAAATTCTGTCTGCCTCTTCCTGCATCGACATAATTAAAGTAACTCAATTCCTTTATGAGATTTTCAATCTCCGTCAGATCTTCGTCAATCGAATTGAGTTTAGCCATACCATATTCATCATCCTCTGAGATGTCGAGCATTTCTATCGAAAATCTGATTCTCGCCAAAGGCGTCCTGATTTCATGGGCAACGGCCTGTAATAACGCTTTTTGCTGCCCCAGATGCTGCTCTATCGAAGCGGTCATATTATCGATATGCTGCGCCAGAAGCCCAAAAGAATCGCGCTTATGATCGCCGCATCTGACCGAATAATCCCCCTCTGAAACCTGCTGACAGGTTGCCTGAATCTTACGAATCCGCTTAATCATCGGATAAACCAAAATCAACGTAGATCCCATCAGTATGAGAATAAAGGAAAAAACCGTCAGTACGATGGAGGAAATAGGAATGACCGATGCATATCCATTCTGGATGCGCGAAAAGATCACATAAGGCGTATCATCAATGGGAACGACGATGTAAGAAGCATTTCGCATCGAACCGGAACCCACAGGCTTTTTTTCCTGCATCAAATGAAATGTATACTCCACGAGCTGCTGCATCGTTTCAATCTTCATTTCCTGTGGTCTGGGAGGTTTTCTTCTGAATTCCCTTCTATCTGAGCCTTTAAAGTGCGAACCTTTATGAAATCCTCCCGGTTCATACGTGCGTTCAAATGATTCTGATTGTCCCCAAATCATCCACTGACTGAGATAGTCCAAAGTTCCCATTTGGTCAGAATATCGTTTTTGCCAACGTTTGGTCCAAAATGCCTTTTTCTTCAGGACTCTTCTTTTTTCAAAATCGAGCAGAAAAATGCCGTATTTATGAGGCGCGTCATGCGCGATGATTTCGCGTTCATTCACGATCTGCGCCTGATTAATCAGTTCATCGCTGCTTTCGGATATAAACCGGCGAATTTCTTCAAAAGACCTGCCCCTCAAAGAAGCATTGACCATATCCTGAACAAACTCGGCATCCATATAAGCGAGTACGCCTTCATCGCGCATGACGGGCTTCATGAAGTTTATCGCAGAAATTATGGATAAAATAAAAGCAACCAATAATGCAATGGTTGCCTTTATAAAAATACCTGCCGTAGATTTGGCAATAGAATTAGAAAGAAAAGAGGCAGTTTTATTCATAGTATTGTTATGGTGGCGCAGACTATCGGCCATTGGCCGATACGTCTGCGCGCGTCAGCTATTCGGCTTTGCCGAATACGCAGCCGCTTATTCCTGGCTCACGAGCATGTATCCCGTACCTCTGACGCTCTTGATAAACCGTGGGGATTTTCCGTCATCCGAAATTTTACTTCTCAGTCTCGAAACTCTCAAATCGATGGAGCGATCCGCGCCATCCCATTCAATTCCGCGCATCTGACGATAAATTTCTTCACGGGTGAGAATGACCCCCTGATTGGCAAAGAAATAGCTCAAAAGATCAAATTCACAGCTCGTAAGATTGACAATTCGCCCATCCACAATGGCAATGCGTTTTTGAACATCAATCTGAAGCGATCCCTGACTATCCAGTTTGGAAGCGGATGAATCCTGCGAAGCTTCTGCAGCAATGCGCTCATAACGATTGAGCATATTGGTAATTCTGGCAAGGAGATTGCGGGGTTTTATTGGTTTGACAAGGTAATCATCGACACCAATTTCGAGCGTCACAATTTCGTCAACTTCATCCTCATGGGCAGTCACGATGATGATGGGATTGTTAAAATAGGGACGCACTTCCTTGCAAATCGTTTTGCCGTCCTTATAGGGCAGCATATAGTCCAGAATGACGAAATCTGGTTTTTCACTCAAAATGCGATCCACAGCAACATCGCCGCGATACTCAATGGAAACATCAAACTGATTCCTTTCGAGATATTCTTTTGTGGCTTCTGCAAGTTTTTCATCATCTTCGACTAATAAAATAGTCGTTTTTTTGTCGTTCATCGTGCTTCCTCCTACGATGCTTGCCAATGCTTAAAACACCATTCAAATCATCTCAAGTATTTGCATTCCATAGCTTTTTACAGAATTCATCGCATAAGCAAAATGCAATTACTCATATTTGCGCAAAAACGCATTTTAATCACTAAACAAAATAACCATAAACTGTCAAACAGAATTGTATCAATTTTGAATTTTGTTCAAATAAAACAAAATTTACCAATTTTTTTTACGAGAAAATGAATCATATTAAGCCTTTAAACTTATATTCTACAATTTACAGTCAAATTGCGCATATCTTCTATTTGAATACGTCCCATAGTGCATATCCTTGCGTGATAAGATATCAAACCCGAATCACACGATCACACGCCTGTGCCACAGCCGGATCATGTGTCACGATCACGAATGCAATGTTCTGTTCCTGTGAGATCTGTCTGAACCGTGCCATCATATCATGGCTAGTATCGACATCGAGCGCGCCGGTCGGTTCATCACAGAGGATGAGCATTGGATTGAGCAACAGCGCACGTGCAACTGCAATGCGCTGTTTTTGTCCCCCCGAAAGCTGATTCGGCATGGCACTGCGTTTATCATCAACCCCAAACTGCTTCATCAATTCCAATGCGCGTTTTTCGAGTGTTTCCCTGTCGAATGACTGATTCGAAAACGCTGCGGGCAGGCACACATTTTCGAGGCATGTCAGGTGATCGAGCAAATTGAAGTGCTGAAAAACAAATCCGAGCATTTCGCTTCGCAAATGGCTCAGTTCGGCATCGCAAAGGGATTTGACATCGATGAGTGCATTCTTATTTTTTGAAAAAAGTTCGTATTTTCCCAGGTAATCGCTGTCGAGCAAACCGAGGATATTGAGCAGAGTCGTCTTACCGCAGCCGCTTCGTCCCTGAATGGCGACGAAATCGCCCTGGGCGATTTCCATCGAAAATCCGCTTAATACCTGGAGTTTTGAGTCACCGCTGCCGTAAGATTTGGCAATACCGGAGAGTTTTGCAATTGCTTTCATGCTGCATTATCCAAAGATGTGCGGCGCGTATGCGATGCGCATAGCGCCGCAGCGCGGGCCGTATTGCCGGCGAGGCAAAAGGCCGCGCTACCCCTTAATCCATGCCAGAGTCACGCCGTCACCGCCTTCGTAGTACTGCCCTGGGCGCGTCGTCTCGACGAGCGGAGAACGGCTTAAATACTGACGAATACAGGTTTTTAGCACGCCCGTGCCATGTCCATGAATGATGTAACACATGGCCTGTTCGCGCACCTGCATGCTCTGCAGGAAAAACTCGGTGCGTTCGAGCGCATCTTCGCTGGTCAGACCGCGCAAATCGAGCGTATTGTCCGTGACCTGGGCCATGATGGGCAGCTGTGTGGTTTCGTCCACGAGTACGCTGTTTTCGTGCTTAATCTCAATAATTTTGGCGTTTTTAATACGTTTTTGGCGCGCAGTCGGTTCGGGTTCCTCTTCGACGATAGGCCGTCCGATATCCTGAATCTGTGCATGCACCTGCAGAATGCCGAGCTGCAGCGTCAGGTGATTTCCGGACCGCGCCAGAACCTGCGCATTTCGATGATACTGGCGGATTTGAACTTTCTTTCCGATGACAATTTCGCGTTCGGGCATCGGTTCAAACGGCGGTGCTGTCATTTCGGCAACAGCGGTGTTTTGTTTGCGGGTTTCGGCCTCAAGTTCAGTCATTTCGCGGTCGAGCGCTTCCTGAACTTCAGTCTGGTGGCGGAATTCGGCGGTAAACGTCTTTTTGCGGAGCTTGCTGATGCGCGACTTGATTTTTCGGATATTTTCCTGTGCCGTCTGGATATCCTTGCCGAGTGTACCTGCGACCTGTGCACGCATTTTTTCACGCAGTTCCTCCACTTCCGCGCGGGCTTTGTCGAGTTCTTCCTGTGTGAGAGCGACTCTTTGGCGCGCGTCTTCGAGGCGCACGCGCTGCTGTTCGAGTTCGGCAATGGCATGCTCGAGGCTGCTGGTTACCTTGGAATCGTACTGTTTTCGCGCAGATTCGAGAATGGCTTCGGGAAGTCCGTGCTGATGTGCAATTTCGAAAGCAGCACTCGTGCCGGGATGCCCCATCTGCAAATGGTAGGTGGGGCGCATCAACTCGAGATCGAAGCTCACGCTGCCCGAGGCAATCCATTGTGTATCGAGCGCATAGGCCTTGACATTTTCGAAGTGAGTCGTGACGAAGCAGCGCGCACCCGCGCGGTACAAATACTCGATGAGTGAGATCACAAGCGGGGATGCGTGTTCTGGGTCGGTACCGCTAAAGGGTTCGTCGAGCAGATAAAGTGACTCTGCTCCCGCACTGGGCAAAGCTTTGGCGAGTGATTGTACGTGTGCAGAAAAAGTGGAGATATTCTGGGCGATGGACTGATCATCGCCGATATCGGCAAAGACATCATTAAAGATAGGAAAACACGAGGAAGCGCCAGCCGAAATGGGAATGCCTGCGCCGACCATGAGTGCGAACAGGCCTACGGTTTTGAGATTGACCGTTTTTCCGCCGGCATTGGCACCGCTGATGACGAAGGCATGCGCCGGTTCGTGGAGCAGGATATCGTTGGGCACGACGACAAACTCGGGATGCTCAAAGTGTCGGAGCGCCAAAAGGGGATGCCTGGCCTGATAGAGTTCGATGCTGCCATCGCTGAGATCGGGAATATGGCACTGACAATCGAGGCTGAATCGCGCGACGGCATCGGCACAGTCGAGATAGAGACAACGCCTTGCATTGGCGAGGAAAGCTTCGCGATGGGCACCGACCATAGACGAAAGCATTTGCAGAATGCGCTGTTCTTCGGCTTCCATGCCGAAATCCGACATTCTGAGTGCATTGTTGAGCTCGACGAGTTCTGCGGGTTCGACAAATACCGTCTGTCCGGAAGCGCTCGTCGCATGTACGATACCTTCGACGCGGCTGCGGCTCGAGGACTTGATGGGGAGGACGTAGCGGCCTTCGCGCTGTGTATAGTAATGATCCTGGATGACTTCCTGAATATCCGGGCTTGAGAGTTTGGCTTCGATGCGCGTTCTCAGGCTTTCGGCGAGTCTTCGTGTGCGCTCACGGAGTTTAGCCAAATCGGGGGATGCATCATCGACGAGTTTGCCTTCGGCATCGAACGAAGCCTTGAGGCGACGTTCAATATCGATGTGCTGTTCGATATCCTGTGCATAATCCCATATCAGCGGTGCATCCTCGCGGCGCACATGAAAATAGCGGTAGACGGCATGAAAAGTCCCAAGGGTCGAAGCCACTTTGAGCAGTTCTTCGCCCGAGAGGATGGCACCGCGTTCGGCGCGCAGGAGAATATCCCCGAGATCGCTGATTTGAATCGAAACGACGGGATCGCATGCATCATAGAGTTCGATGAGCTGTGCTATTTCGCCGAATCTCCGCTCAGCCACGTATTTTTCCTTGAGCTGCGGAAAATGCATAACGAGATCGCGCGACTGTTCACTGTGGCAGCGCGAAGCAATGGCCGACAAAACCTCGGGCCAGTCGAGATTCTCATACTGTGCGGGCTGCACGGCTTCATCGACAAACCGCGTGAGCAGCAATTCCGGATTGATGGTATTGACTTGATTTTGCATGTATTCTACTCAATATGCGATGCGCTTTTCATTCGCAATGCGCAGTAAAATTTTGAGTTTCTTTTCCGGGGCTCTGCCCCGGACCCCGCCAAGGGACTAAGTCCCTTGGAACCCATAATTTTTTTACTGATAAATGCTAACGTCTTGTCTAACCGGTGCGAAATGGGGCCCCTACCCCATTCCGAACCAAAAACATTACGTTGTCTTATATGCCGGGGCTCTGCCCCGGAACCCGCCAAGGGACTAAGTCCCTTGGAACCCATAATTTTTTTACTGATAAATGCTAACGTCTTGTCTAACCGTTGCGAAATGGGGCTCCTACCCCATTCCGAACCAAAACATTACGTTGTCTTTTTTGCCGGGGCTCTGCCCCGGACCCCGTTTCATCCTTCTCCCCCGGCGCTATATGCCTTAAATATCTTCAAGTTTAAACATTAAAAATGCGATTCAGAACCCCACAATTTCAATATTCGCTCCATGATGCCAAGGATTTTGGTTTTTCGGCGGCCAAACATCTCGGCATTCCCAAAGATGCCATTCTCGAATGGGAGTTTGCCAAAAAGAGCCTCGATGTCCGCCATAAGAGTCCGAAATTTCAGGCGACGCTCACCATCGAGGTACCCAATGATCCTTCCTTAATGAAGAAACTGGAACAAGCGGGATGCGTAGCCCCCGAGATTCCGGTCACACTGCCGAAATTCTCCAAACGCGAATGTCCTCCCCATGTCTGCATTGTCGGTGCAGGTCCTTCGGGGTTGTTTGCTGCGATGGTATTTGCCGAAGCCGGTTTTAAGGTCGATATTTTCGAGCGCGGCAAATCGGTCTACGAGCGTTCCCATGATATTGCAGCACTGATGCACCGCGGCGTACTCAACCCCGAGAGCAATATTTGCTTTGGTGAGGGGGGCGCTGGGACCTACTCGGACGGCAAGCTGATGACGCGCACAAAATCCAGATATATTCCGCTCATCCTCGATCGTTTCGTTCAATTTGGGGCAGACAGATCCGTTCGGTATGAAGCCCATCCCCACATCGGTACCGACCGTTTGATGCCAATTTTGATCGAAATTCGAAAATGGCTCGAATCCAAAGGTGTGCAGTACCATTTCGAAAGCCATGTCGATGATGTTTGGATAGACAACGGGCGCTGCCACGGTATCCTCATTAATGGCGAAAAGCTCAGATTTGATGCGGTGTTTTTGGGGATAGGCCACAGTGCGGACGATCTTTACGAACGCCTGCATGCCCAAAGAGTTGCGATGGCTCCCAAACCCTTTGCCATCGGAGTGCGTGTCGAGCATCCTCAGGCCTTGATTAATTCCATTCAATACGGCAGCTATGCCGATCATCCGCTTCTGCCGCCGGCTGAGTATGCCGTGCGCTTTAACGATGAGCATTTGCCGAGTGTTTTTTCGTTCTGCATGTGCCCGGGCGGGCGCGTGATTGCTTCGCAGACGACTCAGAGCACTCGGGTCGTCAACGGCATGAGCGGAAGCAAACGCAATGGGAAATACGCCAATTCAGCACTCGTCGTGCAGGTCGATGACTCGATGTACGAGCCCGGCCCATTGGGAGGTCTGCACTGGATTCGAAAGATCGAACAGAAAGCTGCGATGCAAAGTCGTTCCGCATTTGCCCCCGCCCAGGGCATGATGGATTTTTTAAAAAAGAAAGTACCTGGTGCAGCCCCCAAAACGACCTACTCCCCGGGAACTTACCCTGCCGACATGCATGCTATTTTACCTGCCAGAATCTGCCAGGCCCTCGAAGCAGCGCTCCCCGTATTTGACCGGCAAATGAGAGGTTTTGTAACGGAAAATGCCAATTTTATCGGCATAGAATCCCGCACGAGTTCACCGGTGCGCATCCTGCGATCGGAGAATTATCAAACCGTAGGCATCGAGGGATTGTACCCCATCGGGGAAGGTGCTGGCTATGCTGGTGGCATAACGAGCTGCGCTCTCGACGGTATTTCAGCGGCATTGAGTATGATTGGGGATTGAAGATAGATTTAAAAATCTAACTTTTGACTTTACGAAACCGTCTTCAATGCGTAGAACATAGGGACGATTGTTTTTTTGGGCATAGCAGGCTTGCCATTCAAAGTCTGTAAACTATGAGCATGGAGCATACAAAATGACGAACGAACAGATTTCATTTTCAGAGATTAAACGTCTTTCAAATATCGCCCTGGAATCAGGGGATTTGAACAGGCTTCAGGACCTGCTATATCCTCTTTTGAAGGAAGAAGACAAAACAAGAAGCGCCTCAGACAATCTGTTCATTTATCGTACCATTGGCAGAGTCCATCGGGAACAAAAGAAAAAGGATGAAGCACGAACTGCCTATTTACAGGCACACAGCTATGATCCCCGTGATTTTGAAACGCTGAATGCACTTGTCGAAGAAGAACTTACAAAAGCTCCCCAAGAGGTCGATTCAAACCTCCTGATGGAACTTCTCATTTTCCATCGTCCTTCGCTCAAACCCAACATGGTCATGCGCATTTTCCAAAAGATCGGTGATGCGCATGCAGCCTCAGATGATCTCGTCAAAGCCCGGGAAAACTACGAAAAAGCCCTCGATGCCTGCCCAGGTGAAAAGGATCTGATCGATTCCCTGATGAAAGTCTCTGAAGCCAGTGGTGATGATAAAGCCATGGCAAAAGCGCGCGAGAGACTGCTTGCATCGATGACAAGCGCAGAAAGCCGTGCAGCCTTCCTGGTCAGCATTGGTGACGACTACCACAATCGCAAGAACGACGAAGACAAAGCGCTGAGCCTCTACGAAGAGGCACTGTCGGAATATCCTTTGTGCAGTGATGCACACAAAAGGATCCTCGTCATTTCCGAACATAAAGAGGATTGGGATCGATGTCTCAATGCACTCAATGCACTCATTCAGGGAACGAAAGACGAAGAAGAAAAATGCAAAAATCTTCTCAAAATGGCCTGGATCTTCAAAGAAAAGATTAACAACTACAGACGTACCATTGAGGTCTTCAACCAGGTACTCGACATTCAGCCCAATCAGCTTGATGTCTTCCAGGGCATGATAGCGATGCAGCAGTCACAGGATGATTACGTCGGCATCGAAAAGAGCTATCTCTCTATGATAGCACGCCATAAAGATTTGGAACCGCAAAAC
The DNA here is from genome assembly GCA_002395385.1 of Myxococcales bacterium UBA4248. GTDB lineage: Bacteria > Myxococcota_A > Bradymonadia > UBA4248 > UBA4248 > UBA4248. Next base: position 5,696 of record DGWW01000357.1, on the reverse strand, counting down.
ACCAAACTGCTTGCTGCACTCTACAAAAACCTCGGTGAACTCCGTGTTAAACAATTCAGCAACATTTCCGGGGCTGCCGAAGCCTATCAGGAAGTCAGCAACCTCTATCCTGACAACGTCAATTTCCACATCATTCTGGCCAAACTTTATGAGACGGATGACAGCACACTCGAAAAGGCCATTTACGAAAATCGTCAGATTTTACGCCTTGCTCCCGATAAAACCCATTCAGTAAACGATATGGCCAAATGTTACCGTAAACTCGGGAAATTTGACGAGGCCCTCTGCATCTATCGCGTGCTCAATGTCCTGCAAACCAACGACGATGAAGGAAAAGCTATCGTCGAGAAATTTGCAAGCAACGAAGTGCCCAAAATTACAGATAAATTTACGAATGATATCTGGGAGCTCATCTTCCCCGAAAGCCTGGATCGCACATTGGTCAATATCTTCAAGATCTGTGCCCCCATCATCGGCGACAAATTCTCGAATGATTTCGCGACCTACGGCATCCATGAAAAAGAAGCACGCATCGATGTCAATGAGAATACGCCGTTTAACAATACCATTCGCAATGAAATCACCGCACTCGGATTTGGTGAATGCCCGCTGCTGTACCGCTGTGACAAATTCAAAGGTGTCACCAATGCCTATTTCAGCAATCGTTCATTCCTCGTACATTCCAACTGCCTCAAAGGAAGAACCAACAAGGAACTGGCATTCATAACAGCCAAAGCACTCCTTCTCATGCGCCCCGAATACTATCTGCTCCAACTCGGCATGAAGAGCATCGAACTCATTCTGTTTGCCATCTTCAAGACCATGATCCCCGATCTCAAGATCAATCTCGACAAGAATCAGGAAAGCATTTCCAAGACCCTGGCCAAAGGCTTGTCTGGTGAACAAAGAAGCTCCTTGAGTGCACTCGTGGACGAGATATTCAACAAACGATCTTCAAAACTCAACACCCGCATGTTCATGGCTTCTGTCGATGATTTTGGCAACCGCGTCGGCTTGCTCTTCTGCGATGATCCATCCGTCATTGAAAGATTGCTCGCCGAAGAATCCAAACCTCTGAGCACACGTTCGGTACGCGACCGCAATGGTTCACTCATGCTATGGGCCCTGAGCGAAGAATATCTCACATTGCGCAAGAAACTCAATATCGCCCTCAAAGCCTAATCCCTTTCAGAACCTCTCCCCATACGGAGAGGTTTTTGTTATCTAGCAGCTTATTCTCTCATGAGAGTGGAAGCCATTTGGCACAATCAGACAATGAGCCCCCAAACAGCACGAACATAGAGCTGCTGCAATTCAAAACAAAGCAATGATCTTTAGGAGAGGAAGATATGGCATACAGCATGACCGGCTTTGGATCTGCCAAAGCCCAAATCGACGGCACAGACGTTGAAGTTCAGGTAAAAACACTCAATCACCGTGGACTGGATATCCATGTGACCATGCCGAGCATGCCCGGAAATATGGAACTACTGTTTCAAAAGCTGATCCGCCAATTTGTCGCGAGAGGTCGCGTCGATTTGACTGTCACCATCGGCGATGAAAAGAAAGCCCGTGCTGGCTTAAACTCCACACTCCTTGAGGCTCGCGTCTCCGCACTGAAATCCATCTTCGGCGATGCATGGTCCCGCAACAAATGTCTCGAGTTTTGCCTCACACAGCGCGATGTATGGGAATTTGAGCAATCCCCTACCATGAGCGACAAGTTCTATGAAAGCATTCTCGAAGTCGCACGCCATGCACTCGAAATCCTGACCAAAGCTCGCAGAAGCGAGGGAAAATCACTCGAAACCTACATGCTCAACGCACTGGATATCATCGACACGAGCAGACAAGCCGCCCTCGAACGCGCACCACAACGGGTTTCTGAATATCGACAGGCCCTGAACGATCGAATTAAAGCACTGTCCGAAGACCCAAAACTCGAATTGGATGCCACAAGACTCGCCACTGAAGTCGCCTTGCTCGCTGACAAAATTGATGTCACCGAAGAATTGACACGCATTGCAACACACCTTTCCGCGCTCCGAATCCTCGTCCTATCACCGGCTGACCCACTGACATGCATCGGGAAAAAGATCGATTTCTACCTTCAGGAACTCAACCGGGAAGCGACGACCATGGCATCCAAAAGCCGCGATACCATTTTGACGAAACACACCATCGATATTCGCACCAATCTCGAATCGATTCGCGAACAAGCCGCCAACATTCAGTAATCCATGCAAAAAAAACTCACTTTTCTTTGCAAAATAACACTCTGCGCATCACTCATCTGCGTATGCGGCTGTTCCCAATCCAATCGCTCAAACAAGGCTACGAACGGACATCACATTGCCTGGGCAATTCAGGGCATGTCACAGAGCGCAGAACTCGGCGCACTCGGCGTACCCGTCAGTTCTTTTCAAGAACGTGAACCCAACCCAAATGCATACGTGGGACAGCTTTTGTTTGAGCGTTATTGTGCCCCATGCCATTCCACTCAGAAAGCGCCGGATATCATCGAACACCGCGTCACACAATCCGATGCAGAAAGCGATTACTACATCATCCGATACGGAATCCAGGATATGCCTGGTTTTCGTATGCGTCTGACAAAATTCCAGGTCTTCGACATTCTGGCCTATATGAATACGGATTTTACCAATTTTACTCAGCTTCATGACAATTCAGATACCTATACCAAGCGAAAGAAGCCAGCCAAAAGTGTCAACCAGCCCAAGCCCACCGAGACTGCGTCGCCTGCCGAAGTACCCCCTACCACTGGTGACTGATTTTTTTTCGCCATGCTTTCGGCTGACGCCGATACGCATGGCTTTTCAGGCTTTTCGCCTGCGGCGAATGCGCCTTTTTGGGCACACGCTACTGCGCTTCGCGCAATACGCGTGTGCCTGCTTTTTGAGTACACAATATGCATGATGCATTCATGAATGATTTGAGCTTTCGAAAAAAACAAGCATAGATGCTGAATCGTTGCAAAAAAAATGCATCCATTTCATTTTTTTTGGCCTTTTTTGTAAAAAAAGACCCATATATAAGTGCAGCGGCTGCTTGGATATTGATAAAACACTATCCAAATAAAATCATGAAAAAAAAAATGATTGACACAGGAATTATTGTTCAGTAGTTATGTATTCACCAGTGATAATCTGGAAACACATGAACAGACACATTCACCCATAAGGATTGAGAACCATGGCAAAAGAGTCAAAACCCAAAGAAGTCAAAGAAGTCATGAGCGAAAAGGACAAAGCTATCGAGCAAGCCATCAGTGCCATCGAAAAGCAGTTCGGCAAAGGTTCGATCATGCGCCTTGGCAGTACTGAACAAATTGCGATTCCAACGATTCCCAGCGGTTCGATTGGACTCGACCTCGCCTTGGGAATAGGCGGATTCCCTCGCGGTCGTGTCATTGAGATTTATGGCCCAGAGGCAAGCGGTAAAACGACTGTTGCATTGCATGCGGTAGCCGAAAGCCAGCGTGCCGGTGGTGTTGCGGCATTCATCGATGCAGAACATGCACTGGATGTTCAGTATGCACGCAAAATGGGTGTTGATATAGACAATTTACTGATCTGTCAACCCGATTATGGTGAACAAGCGCTCGAGATTGCCGACATGCTCGTCCGTTCCAACTCGGTCGATATCATCGTCATTGACTCGGTCGCAGCCCTCGTGCCGCGCGCAGAACTCGAAGGGGATATGGGTGATGCCCACGTCGGTCTTCAGGCAAGACTCATGAGCCAGGCACTGAGAAAATTGACAGCGACCTCTGCAAAGAGCAAAACCGCGCTCGTCTTCATCAATCAGCTGCGCACCAAAGTCGGCATTATGTTCGGTAACCCCGAAACGACCTCCGGCGGAAATGCTCTAAAATTCTACTCCTCCGTGCGTCTCGATGTCCGCAAGGTCAGCCTCATTAAAAATGGGCAGGATGTCGTTGGCCAGCGCACGCGCATCAAAGTCGTCAAGAATAAGATGGCTCCCCCATTCCGCGAAGTCGAAGTCGACATCATTTATGGCGAAGGCATCAACAAAGCCGGCGATCTGCTCGATTTAGGCGCTGCACTCAATGTCGTCGACAAATCCGGCGCATGGTATTCCTTCGAAGGTGAAAGACTGGGCAACGGGCGCGAAGCATGCAAAGATTACCTCGCTGCCAACCCCGCCATTGCTGCTGCCATCGAGAATCGCATCCGCGAGGCCAAAAATCTACCGCTTCTCGAACAATTCCTCGCATCACACGATCCCCATGAGGATGACGAAGAAGCAGCGCCTGCGGAATAACCCACGTTCGCAGCTTTAGCTGCGAACAAATCCGTTCGTAAAAACAATAATCCCCCAACGCATTGCCAATCCAACGAACAGCGCAATTCCCTGCGAGATCGCATTTATAATTGCACATTGCACATTAAATCCCTGCACATTGCACATTGCACATTTAATCCCCCATGGCTAAACAAAGCGTCGACGAATCCGTACAGGCACTCAGGCATTTAACAGGTCCAGATCCACTCGAACGCGTCTACCTTTTTTATGGTGAAGATGGCTATATGATGGACAAACTCGTCGATGCCATCGAAGCAAAGCGTTTTAAAGGCAAAAAGTGCGATCCACTCAGTTGGGAAGTCTACCGCGCCGACGAAACCGAGGCCCAAAAAGCACTCGAATCGGTGCGGACTTTCTCGATGTTCGGCGGTGCAAAAGTCGTCATTTACAGGGATATCGAAAAACTCCCCGAAACCGATTTACAAAAGATCGTCGAATACTCAAAATCGCCGGCCAAAGCCCACCTCGTTCTGTTAGCCGGCAAAATCGACAGCCGTAAAAAATCCTGGTCCGAAATCAAAAAAAATGCCTACTGCGCCAATTGCGCCCCACTTTCAGACCGAAATGTCGTCGATTACATTCGCACGACCGCCAAAAATCTCAAGTTAGGTCCGTCTGCTGCCGAAGCACTTGCCAATAGCATCGGACCAAACCGTGCCCTCATCGAACGTGCCATCGAAAAACTCACACTCGCCATTCCAGAAGGGCAAACCATAACCCCCGAAATCGTCGAAGAGCATGTCATCGATACCAGAGAACGAAGCATCTTCGAGCTCACCAAATCCCTGACAAAACGCGACATTCCTGCGGCCCTCTCGGCCCTGCGCATTCTCATCGACCAAAAACAGGAACCTGTCGTCATTAACGGCATGCTCGCCAGACATGCCCGAATGATGCTTCAGGTCAAGCTCGGACAGGCACAACATCTCTCCGAAAGTGATATCGCACAAAAAGCAGGCATCAACCCTTATGCCATGCGCGAATACCTCGAAGCCGCCAGAAATTACTCATTGGGGGAATTGTACCAGTTCCATGCCGACGTCTACGAGACAGACAGAGCGCTCAAATCAAAACCAGTCCCCCCTGTACTCGTATTGTCGAAATTGATCATGGGACTGCAAAAAAATGTGCAAAACTAAAGGTGAAGTCTAAAGCTAATGGTGGATGGCGTTCTGAATGTGCAATGTGCAATTGGAATGCAAAACTCAAGGGCGACTCTGAAGCTATGGGTAAATGACGTTCATAATTCGTAATTCGTAATTCGTAATTCGTAATTGGGATGCAAGCCCCCAAAATATCTCTGAAGCTAAATAAACTTCAATCTTTAGGAATAAATTAGAGAGCTCATT
>DGWW01000195.1 GCA_002395385.1 Myxococcales bacterium UBA4248 | reverse complement strand
GAAGCCGCCGTATTCATAGCCGGGTGTGTGCGCGAAGCACACGCGCCCGGCGTATCGGGATGATGTGTGTGCGAAGCGCACGCGCCCGGAAACGGGATAATTCGGCCGTATCGGCAACGCCGATAGGCCGAATGCGCGGGCGTATGCGCGTAAGCGCATAGCCGCGCGACAAAAAATTAATGCGAATCAATCGCGCGTTCAATTTCCGCCAGTACGCGGTCGATTTCGGCGTTCAATGAGGCGCGTTGTTCCTGGTAGCGCTGGATTAAATCCATGGGCGCGAGGATTTCTTCCTCCTCGTGGGGGAAGCCGCATTGATCGAAATTGTAGCCGAGGTCGCGGGCGAGTTCGTCGGCGGTGAATTTGCGGGCTTTGGGGAAGCCGTCTTCGGTGATTTCGGTGCGATCGTCCCACCAGGCCATTGCGGGGGCGAAGTGTTCGAGTTTCATCGGCTTGGTTTTGCTGAAATGCTTGTAGCCGTCGGGCATATCGAGTCGATAGAACCAGGTTTCTTTGGTCGGCTGTGTGCGGTCGAAAAACAATATATTCGTTGTAATCGAGGTATAGGGCGAGAATACGCTGCCGGGCATTCGGATAATTGTATGGAGGTTGAATTCGGATAATAGTTTCTTTTTGATATTAATTTTGGCGTTGTCGGTGCCGAACAGGAAGCCGTCGGGTAGAATCACGGCTGCGCGGCCGTTTTTCTTGAGACGGTACATGATGACCGACATGAAGAGATCGGCGGTTTCGCTGCTGGCGAGGTCGTTGGGAAAGTGTTCTTTGATTTCGGTCTTTTCACTGCCACCGTAAGGTGGGTTCATCAGAATCACGTCGAATCGGTCTTTGTCCGTGTAATCGAGCACGTCGCGGGTGAGTGAGTTATCGTGATATATCTGCGGGACATCGATGCCGTGGAGCAATAGATTGGTGACGCAAAGCATGTAGGGGAATTGTTTTTTTTCGATGCCGTAGATGGACTGATTGTATTTTTGCTGGTCTTTTCCCGTTTTAATTTGATTGTTTAGTACTTTGAGCCAGCTCGTGAGGAAACCGCCGGTGCCGCAGGCGAAGTCGGCCATTTTTTCGCCGATTTTGGGCCTGATCATCAGGGCCATGAATTCGGTGACGGCGCGCGGGGTGTAGAATTCGCCAGCCGAACCTGCACTTTGTAATTCTTTTAAAATCGTTTCGTAGATTTCGCCGAATGCGTGGCTTTCGTGATAATCACTCAAATCGAGTTCGTCAATGACGTTGATCACCTGCCGCAATAAGACGCCGTCTTTCATATATTGGTTGGCGTCTTCGAATGTCGTGCGGACGATCGATTTTTTGATCGGCATATCGGGGGTAATGGCGAGGTTTTTGAGTGTCGGGAATAATGTATTGTTGACGAAATCGAGGAGTTTGTCGCCAGTCATGACGGTTTTGGCGTCTTTATTGGAGGCCCAGTTCTGCCAGCGGCATTTTTCGGGGATGATCGATTCGTAGTCGTCTTCGTCGACATCCCAGTCCTGTTCCTTGCTGTCGTAGACCTTGAGGAAGAGCATCCATGCGATTTGTTCGATGCGCTGTGCGTCGCCGTTGATGCCCGCGTCGTTGCGCATGATGTCGCGGAGGCGTTTGATGAAGGTGGTGAGGTTGGTCATGAGCATTTACCTCAATTATCGTTAAGTTGTTTCTGACAATATGATTTGAGGTCTGGTATATCATCTTTCATAATATCCCAGGTAACTTCAGCGTCTATTGAGCCATAATGATGTGCAATAATATTTCTGACAGCCTTTATTTGACGCCAAGGAATATCTGGATGTGCTGATTTGAATTCATCCGTCAGATTGCCAACCAGTTCGCCAATTTGTAAGATACAGAGCGCCGTCGCATTTCGATATACAAAATCGGATTGATATAAATCATAATTATCGCCAAAACGCTGAATCGTTGCCAGAATCTGATCGCAATATTCGATGATATGTTCAAGAATCTGTTTGTCTCTTGGTTCAAGATTCATAGATCATCACCTCATCCTTTGAAATCATGTTAAGAAATGATTCGCTTAAAGCACCAGTTGTTACAAGATCGATTTTTTTATTGAATGCATCCTCTAGGTCAGTAAGCAGAAATGCCAGCTGAAGCCCTCTTGCGTTACCCTTATCCACACGCAAATCGATATCGCTATCCTCAGTCTGGTCGTTTCTTGCATAGGAACCAAATAAATATACTCGCCTGACTCCGTATTTAGGGGCCAAAGACTGTATAACCGCCTTGATAACTTCTTTGGTAATGGGGGCTGAAGTATTCATATTATTCTCCAATTCCTAATTTCTAATTCCTAATTGCATAAATCGCCTGTTCCAATCCCCTGACGGCTTCAATATATCCCGCTTTGCCGCCAAAGAAGCCGACGATTCGTGCTGACGTACCATATTGATTGAGTGGATCGATTTTGAGGACGCTCATGTTCGAGATTTGTGCAATGCCGAAGTCTTTGTATTTGTCGAGCAGGATTTCGAGCACAGCTTTGGCTTCGCCCTGGTATTGGTCGAGAAAATCAGACTTTTTGACGAGTGCTGCGCGTTGTTTGCGCGTGAGTGGTTTTTTGTCGAATGCCAGATGGCAGACGAAATCGAAATCATCGACGTCGGCCATATTCTGGTCGCGCTTGAGCGCTTCGAGGTCGATACCACGTTCGCGCAGCATTTCGCGGAGTTTTTCTTTTTTTTCGTCGGCAGTCCAGTATTCGATGAAACTTTCGAGCGATGCGAATTCGCCCAGAAGATTGGTCTTTGTATAGTCGATGATGTTTTCCTGGCGCAGGAGCTTGCCATCGGCGTTATAGACCGACACGGTTTTGTGAATGACTTCGACGCGGCAACCGTCGCGGTCGACGACATGGATTTTGTGCGGTGTCGCTTCGGGATCGTCTTTGCCGTCGCCTGTTTTCTCTTTCTTTTGGGGCGCAGGCCTGTCGGGATCGTAGTCCTCGACCTGTTCGATGGGACCGTCCCAGTCGGGGTCGGCAAAGAGCCGCGAAACGCCGCGAAAATCCATGATGTAGAAATGCGTCTTGCCTTCGTCTGGGCGCAGACGCGTGCCGCGGCCGATCATCTGCTTGAATTCCGTCATCGAGCTGACCATCTGGTCGATCACGATCAATTTGGTCATCTTGCAGTCACTGCCAGTCGAGAGCAATTTAGAGGTCGTTGCAATGACGGGGTAATGTTCTCCGAGAGAGATAAACGGCTTAATCTTACTTCTTCCGTATTTGTCGCTACCGGTCATGCGGACGATATAGTCGGAATTTTCCTTAACCTTGTCGCGGTTAAACGCAATCAGGGCGCGGCGTATGCGATCGGCGTGTTCTTCGGTCTGGCAGAATACAATGGTTTTGGCCATGCGGTCGGTATGATTGAGATATTTAGTAATTTCTTCGGCGACAGCATAATCGCGATCTTCGAGAATGATATCTTTATCATAATCCATATTATTATAGATTCTGTCTTCGATTTCGTCGCCGTCTTTGTCGGTTTGGCCGAGCATGGGACGCCATCCGTCGCTCACATTTAAAACGACATTGATCACCTTGAACGGCGCCAAAAATCCGTCGTCAATGCCTTCGCGCAGACTGTATGTATAAATCGGTTCCCCAAAGTAATCGATGTTCGAAATGTATTTGGTTTCTTTGGGCGTCGCCGTCATACCGAGTTGGGCTGCTGACGAGAAATAATCGAGAATCTTACGCCAACTGCTGTCTTTTTTGGCCGAACCTCGGTGACACTCATCCACAATGATGAGATCAAAGAAATCGGGTGCAAACAGCGCAGCCAGTTTCGAAGCTGCATCGTCGCTGTTCTCATCATCGGTGTCATCCGATTCCCGTTCGCTGAGCTGCTGATAGAGCGAAAAATAGACTTCATAAGCCGATATTCTGGCGGTGTCTTTGATGTCTTTGGCAAAATTGATTTTGTGAATGGTTTTGGTGAGCGGTTTAAAATCGCCAGTAATGGTCTGGTCGACGAGATTATTGCGATCGGCGAGGTAGAGGACTTTGTGGCAGATGCCAGCGCGAAGGAGCCGCCAAACGATTTGGAAGGCGGTATAGGTCTTGCCGGTTCCCGTGGCCATGACGAGGAGAAGGCGCTTTTGGCAGTCTGCGACGGCCTCGACCGTGCGATTGATCGCGATGCGTTGATAATAGCGAGGAGAATTGAACCCCTGGGCTGAATAGTAGGGCTGCTCACGGATGCGATCGACGGCTGGATCGGGGTTTTCTTCGCCATGATATCGTGCAAACAATTCATCCGGCGTTGGAAACTCATCCAGCGCCAGCTCTCGCTCGCTGCCCGTCAAAAAATCGTGCTCGATAAAACCATCGCCGTTCGAACTGTAGGCAAACTTTAAACCGAGCATTTGTGCGTACATCATCGCCTGCTGAATGCCGTCGCCCAGCGAATGGTTGTTGTCCTTTGCCTCGACGACTGCAATCGGATGATTCGCACATTGGTACAGCAGATAATCGGCTTTTTTGGGCGCTTCGCGGCTCACCGTATTTCCGCGCAAATTGATGCGGCCGTCGGTGAACTTCACCGCAGTCTCCATCGTGATGCGGTCTTTCCAGCCTTTGGCATGGAGCGCCGGCGTGATGAAATTGTGCTTGATGTCCTCTTCGGACATGAGGTGTTTGGGCAGAATCGGTGCCATGATGCATTCGCCTCCATACGCTGCGCGCAGCAAAACAGACACACACACCGCTATTTACACTATCCGCTGGCATTTTAAAAGCGCAGTACAGATGCACCACAAAGAGCTCTCAAAAACTCTGCGTCTGATTTATAGAACAACAATTCCACCCAAATTACATCTCATCGCGCCACCATGGTTCATCCGCTTTTGGATCACGAATATCAATGATTTGCCCAATTTTCGGCGTCAGCAGGTGCCACGATTTCCCCTGGGAATTTTGATATATATTTTCGAGCGGTTCATACCAGGTATGTACAGATAATTTATATTTGGCATGATGATAAGTTAATACATGCGCAGGATGAAGCTCATCGATTGCATTGGATAATTCATGCGGCAATAGATGAATGGCTTTCCATCCTTCATTATATTGACCATTCTCCATAATGGCGAGGTCTATATTAGAATATTTTGCGGCAAATTGACTAAAACGCTTATCATAACCGCCATCGCCCATCACAAAAATTCGTTTTTTTCCGTCAATAAGATACGACGCCCAGAGCGTAGTATTTCCGCCCATGCGCCCCGAAAAATGCTGCGATGGCAAGCAATGTATGGTCGTCGTGTCGTTGACCTTCCAATCTTCGAACCAGTCGAGTTCGTGAATCTTTGCAGGATCATAGCCCCAATACTCAAAATGCTGTCCAATACCGAGGCCGCAAACCACGTGGCTGACGCGGTCTTTGAGTGCAGCAACGGTCTTATAATCGAGGTGATCCCAGTGATCATGCGTAATAATGAGATAATCGACTTCGGGAATATCGTCGGGAATATAGATATCCGTCCCACGAAACGGCTTCATCATAACCGAAACCGGGAAACCATTGGTCAAAATGGGGTCAAACAAATATCGTATGCCATCGAGCTGAATGAACACCGTCGAATGCCCAAGCCAGACGACAATATCGACATCTCGGGCAAGATTGCGCAAATCCGTCTTAATGACAGGCAGTGCGTGTGTCGGAACGACGTCAGGATGTTTGCCAAACAGAAAATCGGAAAGCCCCGCGCCTTCTTCCGAGTCGTTCATCACGCCTTCAATCGGCGTCAGATTGACGAATTCCCCTTTCTCAGCGTCGTAATGCGGTGATTGTTTAATGCGCTCAAGCCGCTCTCCGCGCGGTCTTTGCCCAACTTCGCGCCAAACCGCACAGCTCGGATAGATCAGCGCAAGAACGACGAGAACCAATATAATAATCAGTATTTTTTTTACCATTCTTTATAACAACCAATCGTATTAAAGTCAGCTAAACTGTCTTTTGAATCTTTTTTTACGCTGGCTATCGTGTCATCGAGACGTGTTGGAACACCTCTCGATGACACGATACGCCTTGCGAAAGCGGCTATTCCCTGCGGGAATACGCCGCTTTATATGGATATTATATCCATCCCTCGGGATACTTTGCAATCGTATTGATGCGCGGATCATAAGGATCATATTTGACCTCACATTTTATTGGATATTTAAGATTTTTGGGAGAAATGTGTATTTCATCAAAGCCTACATAAGTCATATTGCCGGCTACAAAAGTATATTCAAATACAGAAACAGGAATTGTTTTATCTTTATAAATCGTATTGGTACATCGAATCATTCCTGGCACCACAGGCCAGTCATCGCCCGGCGTACTCGAAATAATATGATCACCGCGTTTATGCACTAAATTGGGTGACTGTTTAGGGTGATCGGCATTGGGTGATTCCCCCTTTATGACCTGTTGAATTTGATATAATAAGTGTGCAGCGTCTTTAGGACGTTTTTCAATTTCGGGCGCAAGTAAATTATCGAGCAGTTCAATCATATAAACACTGGTATTGGGTGCTTTTTGCTGTATGACCTCTTTAAATTTGAGATTAAAACCATCCGATTCAATTTCGTAAGGAACGACACCTGTAAGACAGTGCAATGCCGTTGCACCGAGTGCATAATAGTCGGATTGAATGGCTACATCGCCAAGCAATTGTTCGGGAGCCATATAACCAAATGTACCGGCAACGGTCGAACCGCCCGATCGTTTTTGTGGATTTGCAACCGCACCGAAATCGATCAAAAAAACATCCACCTTCCCGGAATC
>DGWW01000087.1 GCA_002395385.1 Myxococcales bacterium UBA4248 | reverse complement strand
GTTTTTTGAATATCGATTGGATGATGATGGCAAGCCCGTTGACAATCGGCGGTATTTCGAAGGGCTTAAGGTCATGGAAGCCGGGGAGGATGTGCTCAGGGAGATGGGGCAGTATCCGGTGATCTCGATCTCGTTCAAGGATGTGTCGGGGCGAAGTTATGCAGAAATTGTTGGTCAGCTTCGCGAAGCAGTTTGTCAGTCGACAAAAGACCATCGGTCGTTGTTTAGGAATTCTGATAGATTAGGTAAGACCGAATGTGAGATTTTACGGAGCTATCAGGAAGGCAACGCGAGTGAGGAGCATTTAAGGAATTATTTGAGCAAATATACCCGGTGGCTGAAGGATGTCACGAATAGGGACGTTGTCATTCTTCTTGATGAATACGATGTTCCGCTTCAAAAGGCAGCGATCTATGATATCCATAATCCAGGCAGCAAACTATTTGATGAAACTGCTGGTCTGATAGGAAAATTTATCTCAGCCGGGTTTAAGTCTAACAATAACCTCGCCTACGGCATCATTGCGGGATGCATGCGTGTGGCTAAAGAATCTATCTTTACGGGGATGAACAACCCCGGCGTGATTACGGTCACGAGTAAAATACCCGAGGAATTCTGGGGCTTTACACAAAAGGAAGTCGAAACCATGCTCGCCTATTATGGTCTGTCTGACCAGATGGATGCGCTCAAGCACTGGTATGACGGGTATTATTACAGTGGCCGTGAAGTCTATAATCCATGGAGTTTGCTGAATGCAATTCGTGGATTGGTCAATGATGAAGGGAAGGAGGCGATTCAGTCATATTGGGTTAGGACGAGCGGCAATGCGATCATTGATGAGATGATAGACAATAATCCCGATCACCGCCAGACGCTTGCCAATATCATGAATGGTGAGCCGCTTTGGGCGCCTATTATTCAGGATTTGTCGTATCGTGATTTAAAAAAGCGCCCCGATGCGATATGGAGCTTTTTATTGTATACAGGCTATTTAAAATCCATAGAAATGCGTCAGATGGACACTGGCAACTGGGAAGCGCTCATGACCATTCCCAATATGGAAATCAGGTCTGTCATGAATCAGGCGATGGAGCATTGGTGGAAGGATATCCATCTTGCCGGCTATAATGCACGTCCTCTGGCAGATGCACTCTTCAATGGCGATACTCCAGGAATAATGAAGGAAATCAATACATTGCTGGGTGACAGCATCAGCGTTCGGGATGCAAAGGAAGATTTCTATCATGGCATGATGGCTGGTGTGTTGCGTACGCTGTTTATCGTGAAATCGAATCGGGAATGCGGTGAAGGGATGCCCGATATTGTAGTCAAGGATGGTCATCGTGCCATTATTCTTGAATTAAAGTGCCTTGCACCATCTCTTGTGAGCAAACTCCCTCTTGAACAGCAGTTTGTTAAAGTTCCTGCCATGATGAATAAGCTGCTGGATGAAGCCGAGTCACAAATCCGCACACGGTATTATATCGAAGGTCTGATGTTTGAAGAGCCGAATATCACGGAAGTGAAGGCGTATGCTGTTTGTTTTTGCAAGAAACGGTGCATGGTGAGGGCGGTTATACAGGGGTAAAGGGAGAATTGCGCATTGCACATTGCACATTGCCCATTATAATATGAATGAGGGGGCCGTATACCGAGGAGCGAATCATGAACCGTCATTGGCTAATTTGTTTGGGAATTGCATGTGCTTTCACAGGATGTGTCGAACGCCATTCGAGCCAGCCTGCGTCCGTCGATCAGTGTCCGGACGATCCGCTCAAAACGCGCCCTGGGGCCTGTGGCTGTGGTGTGCCGGATATCTTTGATATTGCTGCCGGTGATTACACATGCAATCTGATAGAAGACGTCGATCTGTGTCCGAATGATCCGCTCAAAACAGCTCCCGGGGTCTGCGGCTGTGGTACACAGGATAATGATAAAGATAAAAATGGCATTTTGGATTGTATTGAGGAACATGTGGACCTGTGCCCGGATGATCCCGATAAAAAATTGCCTGGTATTTGTGGCTGCGGTATTCCCGATGATGATGACAATCATGATGGTATCCCCAATTGTCTCGATCCTAAAATCGATTTGTGCCCGGCGGATGATAATAAAACGCTACCAGGTGAATGCGGGTGTGGCGTCAAGGATCTCGTCTACGATAATGGAAGTACGGTGTGTTCCGACATTGACCTCTGCCCTAAAGACAGAAGCAAGACGAACCCGGGGGTCTGCGGCTGCGGCATTGCGGACGTCGATTTGGACAACAATGGAACGACGGACTGCCTCGAAGATAACGTAGATTATTGCTTAAAATCAGAAGAAAAACGACTTCCGGGGGTTTGTGGATGTGATGTCTCAGATTTGGATATCGATGAGTTGACCGGAATGCCCCGATGTCTGTCTCCCATCATCGATCTATGTCCGAATGATCCGCTCAAAACGAGACCTGGTATCTGTGGGTGTGGTGTTTCGGATGAAGATGATGCAGATGGAGATACCGTGCCGGACTGCATCGATAAATGCCCGAATGATAGAAATAAATCGGCAGAGGGCGTCTGTGGCTGTGGTGTCGAAGACAGTGCCGATAATCTGGCCGATTTTGATGAAGACGGAACCCCGAACTGTATCGATTTCTGTCCGGATAATCCCTGGAAATCTCAGCAGGATGCATGTGAAAGCTGTTCATCACTCGAAGTGAGCTACAACGACGATTCGATCTGCGCCAAAATGATTTCCGATGCAGAAACATTCATCACATTCAGAAATGACTGGAATAAAGGTGTTTATCGCAACAGTACCCAGGAAAAAGCATTTATGCTCGTCAATGACATCAATCTGGGAGACAGACTTACTCAGAAACAGGCAGAACAATGGGTCGGCATCGGTACCGAATCTCAACCGTTTGATGCGATTTTCCTGGGTAATGGACATACAATGAATGCCGTTCATACCAATGGCAAAAATACCGTAACGCTGATCCTCGGCAATGCAAATGCTTCTCATGTCGGAATCTTCGGTTTTACAAGAGCTGCCAGAATTGACAATCTTCATCTGGAACTGTCATTCGTTGGCAAAGATTACGTTGCCCCACTGATTGCCAGTGCCGAAGGTACCCATATTACCAACATCACCCTCAATCACAGTACCGTCACTGCCGAATCTTATGGTGCCGGTATCGTTGCTCTGTTCTATGCAGGTACCATGAAAGATGTCTTTGGGCTTGAGGATTCTGAAATTCGCGTCTCGAATCAAATGGCGGGAGGCATTGCCGGGGTGGTGACAGACTCGCAAATCTCTCATGTTGCGTTCATGGGGAATCTGACATGCCAGGAGAGTGCAGGCGGTATCGCTGGTATGCTCGAAACATCGACACTCAGCAATTCCTATACGATGGGAAATATGATTGGCGGCTCAAAAATTGGCGGTATCGTCGGTGAGCTGGCTTCCCGTTCTTCTTTGCTCAATGTTTATTCGACGACGCGATTGGTCTGTCAGATGGGACCATGTGCTTTGCTGACGGCTGTCATACGCGACTTCTCGACATTGCTCAACGGATATACTGCTGGAAGAATTGTCAATGATATACCCGAAAATGTTCCATCGGATGATCCCACTGAGCCGGTCGATCCAAATGAGGATCCGGATAATCCGTCGGATGATACCGTCTTTGAAGTTCCACTCGCCGCATTGATCGCATCCATTGCCAGCTCTGATAATGTCATCGGGAAATTATATTATTGGCAAAAAATAGCCTACCCCCCCATTCCCATAGACAGCCTATCCTTAAAATATATACAGGAACCGGAAATATTCGGGTTCCCGCAATTGGTTCCCTATCTGCTCGATCCCGCCACTTTGAAATCCAAAAATCGTTTGCTCGATACCTTGTCTGATAATTTAACCTGCTATAACGACAATTCATGCACACTCGAAGGCACTGCTTGTTACGATTGGATTTCGAGCCCAAATATTACAATCTATATCCCAGAATCCGAAAAACCCATGAGCGTTCATCTCCCCGTCTTTAATCTTGAATGACAAAACTCAAGGTGAAGTCAGAATGAATGCGCAATGCGCAATTGAATTTACAGAACTAAAACAAATGTTTGAAGTTAAGGGGGAATGACGTTCAAATGCGTAATGCGTAATGCGTAATTGAGTTTGCAGACACCCAAGTGTCTGCTCTAAAGCTTAGATGCCTTTATGCTTTAGAAATACAATGAGAATGCCTGATTAATTACGCATTACGAATTACGCATTACGAATTAATTCACAGTTCCCCCAAAGTTTGCCTTCATACAAATTGTTACGCATACTGCAAAATGGATCGGGATCATGATGAGACCGATATTACCGGACTTCAGAACGTCCGCTTTGCGAGTATGCTATGAGACAATGGATTGTACCTCTTTCTTTGCTTTTGTTACTCTCTGCCTGCAGCAGTACGTCACAGGATAAAGACGCCGTCGTCGCAGCTGCCGCCACAAATCCACCCGCCAGTGAGTCGGTTGTCAAGGACAACAGCGCCCAAAATAAGGACAATATTGCGATATTCGTCAAGAATAATGCCGATAATTTTGCAAACTATGCGATGAAATTTGCGAAATCAGATGATTTCGCCAAAGAAGTCCAAAAGATCATCGACGAATCGCAGGCCGCTCAAAAGGCCAAAAAAAAGAAAGCCAAAGACAGTGCGGTAAAACTTGTTCAGCCCGATGGCCTCAAATCGCTCTATGAATCGCACCAATATGCCCCGATTTTTGTCAGTGGCGGTTCACTTCCAACGGCGCTTGATCCACTCCTGAATGAATTGGATCACCTCGAAGATCATGGGTTGGGCAAAACCATCGATCTGCAGCCATGGCGCGATGCCATTGCTGCACTCGGCGAAAATAAACCCGATGCCGCGAATGATAAATTCACATTCACCGCCGAAGAACAGGCCACCATCACCAATCTCATCGTCGAACGCAACATCGATGTTCGCGATCAAAAGGCCGTCAGTGCGCTCATTGCTGAACTCGTCAAAGACGACAATCTCATGCCCAGATTGCATCAGACCGTGACCGAACGCATTCAGCAGCAATCGCAGCATGCACAGCAAAATGCACTCGCCGATGTTTTGACGGCCGATGTGATCATGCAATTTGCGCGGGCCATGAAATTCAATAATCTGACCCACCTCACCGAAGAAGAAACTGCGCAAATTGGCAAAAAAACTTCCGATGCCAAATACAAGGCCATCACCGAGGCGCGTACCAATGTCTGGATGCACACCCTGACCTCTGTACTCGATTCACCTGCACCCGGCATGAAAGAGGAGGATTCTGAGGCAAAAGCCGAAAAACCAGTCGATTCCGCAGCAAAAGCCGAAACCCAGCAGGATGAGTTTGCTGCCGCCGTCATGGATGAAGCTGCCGATGCCCACAAGGCCGAAGCCGAAGCTGCCGCTGCCGAAGCCGCCAAAATGGAACATGCTTCGAGCGTTCAGGAACTCGTCGATGCTCTCTACCCTGCCCATCCCGATTACAAAAAACTCATGGAGGCACGCCGGCATTACGCCGAACTTCCCGACTGGGAAAACATTTCTTCGATGCCCCTCAAAAAAGGCAAAACCTTTAAAAACCTGCCTGCCCTGCGCAAACGGCTCGCCGCCGAAGGCTATTACCATGGCGACGTGAGCCCCGAGGCGCTCAGTGCACCTGCCGCCACGACCTACGACGACGAAATCCGCGCCGCTGTTCAGCTTTATCACGAAGCGCACCAACTCGATTACGACGAAACCGAGGGCATGAAAAAATCTTTCTGGGAAAGCCTCAATACACCGCGACAAAAACGCCTCGATCAAATCGATGCCAACCTGCGCCGCTGGCATAACACCCAGATCATCGATTCGCCCTATTATATCTTCGTCAATGTGCCCGAATTCTATGGCGAGGTCTGGCGCGATGGCAAACGCGTCTACCGCTTCCCCGTCGTCGCAGGCAATGCCAAGCGCGCGTGCGATCCCCAGACAAAACAATGGAAATTCATCAACGCTACCCCATTGCAGCACGCCCGCATGCTCTACATCGAATACAATCCCTACTGGAACGTGCCCCCTCGCATCGAACAGGAAGATTATATCGAAAAAATCAACGCCGATCCCACTTGGCTGACGACACACGGCTACGAATACTATACCAGCGGCGGTCATACCATCCTTAGACAGTTACCGTCCGAAAAGAACGCCCTCGGGCGCGTCAAGTTCATCTTCCCCAACCCGCACAGCACCTTCCTGCACGACAGCCCCCAAAAACACTTCTTTAAATATCCCATCCGCGCCTTTAGTCACGGTTGCATGCGCGTCTGGAAACCACTCGACCTCGCCAAACTTCTCCTCGAGTATGATGGTCAGTGGTACCCAAAACTCGCCAAGGAAATCGACGAAAAAAACAAGGATGATCGCCTCGAAACCAAACGCTTCGTCCTCAAAAACCGATTCGATGTCTTTATCGATTACTTTACCGTGCGCACCGATGACGAAGGACTCGTCCATTTCTTTGCCGATCCTTACAAATATATTCGCTACGAACTCGATCCGCCCAAACCCTCCGAACTTCGCTGCAAACCTAAACCTAAGGCATGGATCGCAAGAACTTCGCTGCAGGCTGGCGGAGATGCCGGTGCAGATGCTGGCGGTGGTGCCGATGTCGGTGCCGATGATTCCAGCGATGTTTCACCTGAATAAACGATATGTGCCGCTTTCTGGCTGCGCTGCGAAAGCGTTTCGGCCTATTTCGCTGCGCGAATACGGCCTTTTGACCCGGGCTATGGGATAAACCCATACGCCCGGGTTTCCTTTTTGGGATCGCGCACACAGTCATGACATTAATGTCACCTAAATGACAAAAATGTCATAGACTGTGGAAAAATATTATCCATAAAAGATATGTTGTTGTAAAAAAATCTTATAGAACAACAGGTTGTGAGTTGTAGTAAATTTTATCCACTTGGCATGAGAATTTCTTTGTTGCGACACGTACCAAGTTTTGGCTGTTAGTTGTCAGTCCAAAGACAAGGATGTCGGTTTGTCCTTTTTTTATCTCTTTTTTTTAACGAGGAAGCACCATGAAAAAGTTAGCCATTTTTGCCCTGTCTCTTGCCGCAATTTGCTCGGTCAATGCCTGCAGTGATAACGACGATAACAGTACTGTCGGTTATAAACCGATCGATATTACCTCCAGGCAGCTTGCTTTGACCAAAGCCACGAGCTGCGATGATTATCGAGACCACCTGCTCGATGGTCTGGCAATGGCCATTGCCGAGGAACGTTTCGAAGGTGGATATCATTATAAGGGGTGGGATGATGTGGAGTCTGTGGCGAACGACACGGCTTCCCCAGATAGTGCCGCCGACGGTGGCAGTGCAGGCGAGTACACGACGACCAACGTTCAGGAAGCCGGTGTCGATGAACTCGATTCGGTTAAGAATGATGGCAATTACATGTACACCATTCGCGATGAGCAAATCCATATTTCGAAAATATGGCCCGTCACCGAAATGAAAGAAGTTGCCACCATCGAAAGAGAAAAGCTCGTATCCGACAAATATACAGATCGCTGGTTTTCTCCGAGAGGTATTTTCCTGACCGATGACAAAAAGCTCATCGATATTGGCGAAAGTTATACGTGGCATTATTCTGAGGATGGCTATTGGTATGGGCATTACTCCGGGCTCGTCAGCGTCCGCGTATTCGATGTCTCGAACCCCGCAGATCCAAAACTGCTCAAATCGCATCAGATCGAGGGTGAATTTGTCGATGCACGCCTCATCGACAATCGCCTCCATTTGATTTCTTCGGCTACGCCCCAGTTCCGTTGGCGCGATGTATATAAACTGTCAGAAGAAGATATTCCTGGCGTGCCTAAATGGGAGTATGAGAGCGATTTCTTTGATGAAGATGGAGAATGGTCAGAAGAAAAATGGCAGGCTTATCGCGATGCAGAAGACGAATGGTTCAGCCATAGTCAGGAAAATATCGAAAAATATGCCCCGGTCATTCGTGCGTGGTTAGACGAAAAATATCCGGATATGTTATCGGATTACCATTGGCCGAATTATTACGATGGCCAAAATGCCAGACCTGCTGTAGCATGCACCGATTTGTACATTCCAGCGGTTGCTTCGCAGAAGGAAGGTTTCCTGCTCGTCTCGGAATTTACTGGCAATAATTATGAAAATTATAAAGCCACAGCCATTGCCGACGACGGTTGGACAGTCTATGCCTCGCAAAAGAACTTATATATTTCTTCGTTCAGTTATAACTGGTGGTGGTCCTGTGGCGAAGAGGAATGCCAAAATTATACACATATTCATCACTTTAATCTCGGCAATCAGGCGGGTGATGTACAATATATCAATTCGGCCGAGATCGATGGCGTTGCGGACGATCCCTTCTTCTACAGCGAATACAACGATCATCTTCGTGTCGTTTCGAATCCCGAGGCTTGGGGCAATTCCCCCAAGGGACATATCCTCTCCGTTTTGGATGTGAATACACCGAGGGTTATGAAGCAGACCGGTGTCGTCAAGGGGTTTGGCAAAGATGAAAGCATCTATTCCGCACGCATGGTCGGCGACAGAGGGTATGTGGTGACTTTTAGAAATACCGATCCGCTCTTCGTGTTCGATCTGTCCGATCCCGCCAATCCCAAACAGGCCGGCGAGCTCAAGATCAATGGCTATTCGTCGTACATTCATCCCGTCGGCAAAGATCATTTGCTCACGATTGGCGAGGATGGGGATGAAAATGGAAGAATGACTGGTATGAAACTCGATCTGTACGATGTTTCGAATCCTGCCAAACCCGTTTTGAAATATCAGACTAAGATCAATGAGGAGGAATACGAATCTGATGGTGAGACATCATCCGGTTCGTATGGCTGGTCCGAAGCCCTCTATAATCACCATGCCTTCCAATACCACGAAGGTTCAGGTCTGCTCGCAGTGCCTGTCAATATTAGCAAATGGACTGATAATTATAAGACTAATTCTTATACTTATAAGCATTTTTCGGGCATGTTCGTCTATCGCGTCAAACCCGATTCGGATTTTGAATTCGTCGGTGGCGTCGATCATGCCGACCTCGTTCCAGGAGATGATTCTTACTGGTGGACAAGTGTACAACGATCGCGCTTCTACTTTAAGACGGCGGGTGTGTATGACAAAGATGCCTATATCTATACCATCTCGAATCATGGCCTGAAGGCCAGCGATGCCAACGAACCCGACAAGACCTTTGGGGTGATTAAGTATTAGCAGGCCAGACGTTGTGCAGCCATAGGCTGCTTCCTTTGATACTGCATACTCATTGTCAATTTGATAATTGATAATTGATAATTGATAATTGATAATTGATAATTGATAATGAGTTTGCAAAACCGGAAGTGATTTGTAAAGGAGCTTGAAGTTGCATGGTTGCTGTTGAATAATGAAAGTACAAGAACAATGGCAATAAGCAATTTCCTTTGATACTGCAAACTCATTGTCAATTGATAATTGATAATGAGTTTGCAAAACCGGAAGTGATTTGTAGTAACAATTCAGTCATCTATTATTTCGGCAGATTCCCCCAATGTTAAGAAAAGTCCTTAATTCATAATGCTTAATTCATAATGCTAATGATTTGTAAAACCAAAAGATTTATCCAAATGCTCTGAGTGCTTCATTTCATTATCCATTATACATTAATGAAGGATTTGAGCTTTCGAAGAAATCGCTGACATAGGGGGTGAAGTAACGTTTATAAGTAGGTTACTACTCAGCCGGTAAATGAAC
>DGWW01000079.1 GCA_002395385.1 Myxococcales bacterium UBA4248 | reverse complement strand
CTCATCACTTTGCAGACATTCCTGAAGCAGCTTGGTATTGAACACATAAATGCCCATACTCGCCAGGTACCAGCCATCCTCAGGATTCAATCCGACCTGATAACAGAGCCTGTCGGGTGCCCTAAATCGTTCTATGACTTCGGGGTCTTTGGGTTTTTCTACGAATTCTTCGACGTACCCTTCGTCATTGACGCGCAGGAGCCCCATTCGGGATGCATCTTCACGGTTGACCAGATAGACCGCTAGCGTCAATCCTGCATCCATCGAACGATGCCTGTTCACCATCTTGGAATAATCCATACGATACAAATGGTCGCCCGATAAGATCAGAGTTTCTTCACTGGCAAAGTGCATGATGTGATGCAGCGTCGCACGAACGGCATCGGCTGTTCCCATAAACCAGTCCTGCTTCTTTTCGGTCTGCTCTGCCGCAAGGATCTCGACAAAACCTTTCGAAAAAGCATCAAATTTGTAAGCCATCATGATATGTCGATGAAGACTGGCACTTAAAAATTGTGTGAGCAAAAAAACCCGGTTAATGCCGGAATTAATGCAGTTCGACAATGTAATATCAATCAGACGATATTTGCCAAAAAGTGGCACGGCCGGTTTGGCTCTTTCGTGTGTCAACGGAAATAAACGACTGCCCCTGCCACCACCCAATACGACAGCTACTACGCGTTCCATAAAATTTCTCCCTCTCATCACACTTATTTTTGTGAAGAAACAATAATGATTGGCTATTTTGGATAATTTCACCAAAAATTTTGGTCACACTTATCTTTCTACTCTCCAAAAATAATACACTCAACTGAAAAATTCGAATTATTTTCGAAAAATGAGTGACCATCTTGAACTACATATATGAATTATTCACACATCAAACCACATTGTTGCTTCGTATAATTCCGTGATAATGACGGTTCATTCTTTATTCAGAATGAACGCAGCAATGTATTCGCCTTTTTTTATACTGCGATAGAGTTCACCTTGGTAATGGTCAAAGCTGGCGTTATTCGGACCATCATAGAGAATATCCATGCGAATTTTCATAAATTCCAGGACGGCAATCATGTCTCCCTTGTGAAGCGTATCGCCATTTTTTTTTAGTGGAATGCCTGTTTCATCTGTACAAGTTAAAAAACCATCTGTAGGTGATACAATCCATTGAGTCATGCTGGAATCATTGGATGGTACGGATGTATTGACAACATCGCACAGACGCGCGATGGGGGTACCGGCATGAACAAAAGTCCCGGGATCAACGAGATATTCTATACGCCCATTCAAATCAGGAATGACGATTGGGAATTTCTCGTTGAGCCGAATGAGATATCCGATTAAGAATCCCTCGTTGGTATGCCTGCGATTGGGAAATGGCCAAAAACGACCAACCCCTGGCGAATAAAAGATTTTGGAATCGCAGGTCATTGAAGGAAGCATCTTACCAAAAATAACATCGCCGTATGCCGAAAGCATAGGCGATGTGCGTATGGCGTATTGGGCAAAGCCCAATAGCCGACGCGTCTACAAAGTATCTTCAATCGATTCATCATCGATATTGTAAATCGCAATAATATGCGCATTTGCGTCCGAAATGAGCAAATACTGGTTATCGCCTGTGACAAATCGAATCATGGATGAAGGTGCACTTGCCATGCCGACAGACAACGTCGAAAGCCCGGTTCGTGTCGTAAATTCAAAAGCAGAGTCGCGCGCAAGCGTAGAAGCATTATTGGGCATCTGGATGGAGAAAAACGCCGTCTCTGCATCATACATGCTTGTTTTTTCTGCAGAAATAGAAAAACGTGTCTGTCCAAAGGGATGAAGTGGGTTATCGATACAATGGTTGCCGGCTGTATAGCGACGGTTTACAAAAGTCGCATTGCTCGTCAGGATCCACTGATGTGAAGCCCGGATCTCATACTCAAGTCCATTGCTGAAACACTCCGGAGCTGGCAAATTTTGTGAATAACCGTCTTCCGAAATGGGTTTAAGTTGCAGCGAATTGGGGCCTACATCGACGATCTCCCATTCGAGTATCGGCTGTTTTCCGTCTGCATCCTCATAAAAAGCACGACACTGTGGGAAAGAAGTGTTCACGTTTCGCTGTCTGAGCACGAGATGGTCGCCATTTTGCGCACCCAGTGCACAAAGATCGATATTCGTATTGAAAATGCCCGTTTGACTGAAATAGCCATCGGAACGCGTTTCGCGTTCGAGTGTGCCTTCGTAGGTGAGACGCCAGGT
The DNA here is from genome assembly GCA_002395385.1 of Myxococcales bacterium UBA4248. Lineage (GTDB taxonomy): Bacteria > Myxococcota_A > Bradymonadia > UBA4248 > UBA4248 > UBA4248. The sequence goes on along the minus strand of DGWW01000079.1, from coordinate 17,793 downwards.
TTCGGATGCCATAATGGTATCATAAATGACGTAATGTGGCTCTCCGGTGTCTGGGTTGGTCGTGCTCAGTGTGGATGAATTGGGGAAATAACCGACAGCGGGACGTGTTCTCAGTTTGATGTTTGGCAAATCCTGATCGGTACAAATACGACCGACACATCGAATGACGCCGATATACGTCGAATCATCCGAAGTGTCTGTCACTCGCATGGCGAGTTCGTCGACAGAATTGACGGGAACATCGTTGTAATAGTGAGTATAGGTCTGTCCGATGAGGTATTCGGTGACATAACCATTTGTCGAAGAGACAAAGGCAACAGAACGTTCCGAAATGACTTTGTGGCCATTTTTATCGTATTCGGTTTCTGTTCGAATTGCTGATGCGACATCGAGAGCGAGGCGCGAAGTAGGAATACCTACGACACGCTGTCTGGGGAACCACCCCGAACGATCAATTGTATTTCCGGTTGCCAGATCTATGACGATAAGCTGGGAATCTACGGGATCGAGTACATAGAGCCATCGGCCTTTGGGATCGATACTGATTGCACCTCGTCCCTTGGAAACCAGATCGACCTCGGAGAAGCCATTTTTACCATAGCATGCCAAATCTTCCAGATCGGATTTTCCGTCGCCATCATTGTCGATGCCATCCCTGCACAAACCATTCGAAAGTGCCATTTCTTCGGATGAACTGTCTTCATCCATACTTGGCCATCGGCATTTGACGTCATCGCGATCGGAATCCCCATCCCCGTCATTATCGGTGCCATCGGCACAGGTTCCGAGTGTCATGGGCTGGAATCCCGGGTCTTCGGAGGCATCATTCGAGGCGACACATCCTGGGTCGAGGGCATCGATAAAGTCATTTCCGTTATTATCGATACCATCCCCGCATTCACCAATCCCCAACCAGCCGATTTGTTCTTTGGTGGCATCCAGGCCTTCAGAACTCCAGGGATAAAAACAGGTCGGATCCTGTGCATCTATCAAGCCATCGTTATTATTGTCGATACCGTCGGCACAGGCGAATCCTGCCCCGAGACGTTCGATTTCACAGGGGTATTGTGAAGTCCCATCCAGACAGGCACCTGCATTGTCATTCCAGCCAAGTACCGAGATATAACGCCGATCCTGGTAGGAAACATAACCTTTGGGCAATGTCGGGTGCGCGACGTAATCCATGGGAATGCCATCCATCGTCATGACATTTTCCCAGGTTACGGTGATATTATCTTTGCTCAGTTTACATGCAGCGGGAAGAGAATTATCGACCTGACCGCAGTTTAACTGAATGCGCAGCCGCCGAAGCGTGCCATCGAGAAAAAACACATAAAATGCATGATCCAGTTTGGAATAGATAACTTTACGGGGAGGTTTGTCGAGTTCCTGAAATGCAATTTCCCGATTGTCATTGACCGAAATAATGGATGTGTCGTTATGAATGGCACTTGTGAGCACGACGATAGCACCGAATTCGTCTGCTGCAAGCGATTGAGGCATATCACCGACCGGTATGGAAGTAACCCCAGGAACGGAGCGAGTGATGTCGATTACTTCAAATTCTTTTCTTCGGGGATAATAGGGTATGTAGGAAAGGGTTCCCGTTCCGATGTTGGCTGTATAGACGGATTGGGTAAAGCTCCCTCCCTGAGCGGCACAGTCTGTTTCATTCAGTCCCACGAGATTGCCATTGATTGTACATCGTTCGACAAGCTGCATTTCTCCGGGCATGTTGAGGGCTGCCAATGTCGATGTATTGCTGTCATCGCATGCGGTAAAAGCAATCGCGGACATCCCCAGCAAACAAAGAGTCAAAGAACGATTCGTCATGAAATATCCTTATCCATCAATCAGCAGCATCCGCTGTTTTTAAGTATTCTTTGAGCAAAACAGGATTGAGCGGATCCGAAATGTCATATTTCGAAATGGTCGAAGCGAGAAAGTTGACAACATAAAATGCATCACCCTGAACCGAAAAATCATATGGACCATCGCTTAATTCGACGGTTTTAATAATTTCCATGGTTTTGGGATCGACGATATAAAGCAGGTCATCGGCGACGCTCGTCAAATAGAGCACACCTTCTTCTGCACTGCCAATCCAGGCTATCTTGAGCATATCTGCAGGCAACAGCATCATCTGACTGACCTGTGCTTTATCTGTGGCAAGATCATCCTTGGCAAGCCCAGTCACATCGATGCGAAATAGCGATTTGGGGTATTGATTGAGCAGGTAGAGATTCTTCTTCAGGGGATCGAGTGTCATGCCACGACCTTGATAGGCACTTCCCCCCGAGGGAATGTTTACTGTCTGATTGGCATAAAGTCCGAGAACTTTTCCGTCTGCACTAATGGCCGGAGAAATGATGGAAAGATTGCGGGCCGCCCTGCCAGTCACAGCAAACCGCTCTCCGCCAAGCCACAAAACCTCGCTGGCACTGTACACATAGGATGCCGTTTCATGGCTAAAGGATAAGTCCCCATTTTCATCTTCCATCACCGTCATGGCAGTGACTCTCGCATTCCGTTGCTGGGCAATCATGAGAAGATCGAAATTGACGCGCTTGGTATGCTCTACCCCTTGATGATCGATAACTCTCGACTCACGAAAACTCCGTGTAATCGCAATGTGGGTAGGATCGTCATTCAAAATAATGCGGCATTTAGACAGTGAATTCGAATCTTCCTTGGCTTTCGGACAAAATACGGAACTGCCATCCTCCGAAATCTCAAACCAGACAAGCGCATCATCTTCGCGGGTAACCGTATATCCATGGCGTCCGTCTGAAGAAAGGACAACATTGCCCGAGAAACTACCCATGTGCTTTGAAGAAGGCAGAATCTGATCGGTTTCCAAATCGATGACATAAAGTGCACCACCGTCGGATGCACGGTAATCCAAGTCAAAGTTGGAACCCGTTACATAAGCATACCGACCATTGGGGTGGATCGCGATCCCCGTGGGAGCTTCCAATTTTTCCAGATTACTTGCATCTCCAACGAGTTCAGATGCACATCCCACGAGCATCAGAACTGCCATTAAGAGGGATACAACGCCCATCACCTCGAAATGTCTTTTCAAACCAGGACCTCCATCACGCGCCCAAACCTTTCCATGGCGCAAAATCCGTTGCACACTACACACAATTTGATTTTCTCTCAAGTACATTGTGAATATGCCATACGCCATTGGTAACTTACGATGAGAAATTCCATGTGCTTCATTCTTGAAATTACATCCGAAATAATGTAGGTGTATGTAGGGTTATCAGACTACCCTGCCAAGATTTAACTTATTCGAAATATGAAACATACTCCTTAAGGATTTTCAATACTATGGAATGCGCTGGACAAAAGATTTCTTCCGCAATGACGCGTGAGACATTGCTGAATGAATATACAACCGGTGAGCGTGATTTTCATGAACGTCGTTTTGACGGTCTGGATTTGAGCGATATGGAACTCAGTCAGTGTGATTTCAGTGGTTCTTCTTTTATCGGAGCCAATTGTTCGTGCTGTCAGTTTAAGAACTCAAACCTGACTAAAACTGATTTCACACGTGCAAATCTCTCACGGGCCTCTCTCCCGGGCTGTGATTTGAGTTGGTCAAAATTATCCGGTTCTGACCTTGTGGGAGCCGATATGCACAAGGTCACAGCACGTGCAGCCAACTTTTCAAATGCCCTGATGATCCGTACAAAACTGAATGATGCGGACTGTCTCGGGGCTATCATGACCGGTATCAATGCAACGGCCGCTCAGATGGAATCTGTCAATCTCGAATGTGCCAATTTCACCGGTTCGGTACTTATGAATGCCAATCTCACCGGTGCCAATTGCTCATGGACCAACCTCTCTGATACACGACTTAACTGGGCAATTATGACATGGTGCCAGCTCGAGGCTGCAGATCTTGAAAACGCCAACATGACGGGAGTCAACCTGCAGGCGGCCAATCTTAGCTTCGCAAATCTGGACAATACCACACTGACCGGTGCTGATTTATTTCTCGCCAATCTCTCCGGAACTCTTCTCCCAAGAGATGTACTCCCAACGGCCAGGCTCTCTTCCTCACGTCTGACGAGCCAGACCTATACACGTTCCCGTTGGTCACGGGAATTATTGAGAGATTGGCAGCGAAAAGGTGCCATTATCCTCGACTTTGAAGCACTGCCAAGGGATGTTCAGACTTTTATCAGGGAAGGCGACTGCAATCTGCGGGTGTATTTCACCTTCCCTATTGATCATGTCGAGCGAACTGCTATCGAAATCCTCATGGCTCATGCAACACAGCCAAACAATGCGCTTCGCATTCTCTCGATTGCCAACGAAAGATCAGATCGCTGCCAGATCGCTTTCTACTCATCGGATATCGCTGAAATTGAAAAATTTGTTTCAATCCTGAGAAAAAAATCCTGGCAGTCCGATCCCAAAGCCATTCTGGATGTCTATGATGATTTTAAAGCCAGAGCACATTTTGAGGATTTTGATATCTTAAAAACACTCGATGAACTCGCTGCACACATCTATCACATCCAGGCCTTAATCCCCGTGAGCAGCGATGACCGCACGACACAGCTTCAGACACGTCTTGAACCCGGGGATGCCAAAGTCAACAATAAGACACAGATTTCATGGTCGAGCGTTTCTTTGCCAAGAATTCAGCGTTAATCTGACTGCACATCGTTCAATCATGGATCTGTGTGGTTACTATTCAAATCGTATGCCCTTTCTGAAATGTCGAGGTTGAACCGTGTTACAAGGTATGAGGTATAAGACAGAAGTGGCTCAGAAAGCAAGACAAAGTCTTGCTTTCTGATAATGATACCACTCCCAAAAGTATATTTTCTGATGCCTTCTGCCTACTGCCGGATGCCTGGGGGACTTGCACCAACTCCTTTAGATTACAATATAGGTCTGAACAGCAACACAAAAAACGCAACTAATCAGCCCCTCTCTTGATTTTTATCTTTGAATATTCATTCCAAAACGTAAAACGTATGAAAACGTTATGGATTTGTTCGGAATGGGTGAGGGACCCATTTTGCAAGGTTTGTGAAAGCTTTAGATAAAATCATAGAAAATTGTAGGTTCCAAGGCGCCGAAAAGAGCACCGTCCGGTGGACGGTGCGAATTGAGGTGACTGTGAGCAAATCAAATGCCACCTTAATTTCCCCCTCGCCGTTCACGGAGAGGGGGAATGTCACGAAGTGACAAGGGGGTGAGGTCGGCGCGGGAAACGAAGCGCATTTGATATTGCGAACTGAAAGACCCTTGGCTGGGTCCGGGGCAGCACCCCGGATGAACAGTTACAAAAAACATTTTAAACTTGTCACCTTGCCTGTAAATGGTTTATGACATGCCATAAGTCGTAGAGATGGAATGCCATCCGTATATGTCCATTTTCGAGAGGTAACCAAGTGAATAAGCTATTTGCCCGTTGTTTTGTTCTCTCTGTGATTCTGTCTACTTTGACAACCGTCGGCTGTCTTTCTTCCGAAACGAAAAAAATAGACGATAATCATATCTATGGACTTAATGATGAGAACACCATCATGCTGTGCACGGATGGTCTCGATAATGACGGCGACACCCTTATAGACTGCGCGGATCCCGGGTGCCGGTGTGAGGATTCTTCCAATGCAGAAGCATGCCCCTCGAGTCATCCCGGCGCAACTGTCTGCCCCGGTGCAGTGGATCCCGATTCGGGAATCTGGGAACCTGCCGAAAACACCGTCTTTGCCTGCAGTGACGGCAAAGATAACGATGGAAACGGCTATGCAGATTGCAAAGATAACAATTGTAAAAAAACATCCGCTTGCTGCGTCAAAACAGTCGATAAGGAATCGGATGACCTGTGCGACGATGGCATCGATAATGATTGCAACGGATACACGGATTGCAGCGACAATAATTGCAAAAAATCTGCCCTCTGCTGCACACCTTCCGGAGCAGAAAATACACCCGAGGCATGCTCCGACGGCATCGATAACGACTGCAACGGTTATGCGGATTGTAACGATAACAACTGCAAAAAAACTTCTGTCTGCTGTACCCCGTCGGGTGACGAAAATACACTCACCGCATGCATGGACGGCATCGACAACGATTGTAACGGATACATCGACTGCAGAGACAACAACTGCAGCAAATCATCCGACAGAGATATCAAACTCTATTGCTGTACACCTACCAGCGAATCCAGCTTGCAAAATTGTACGGATGGCATCGATAACGACTGCGATGGCTATTCCGACTGCAACGACGCTTCATGCTACGAAATAGCCGATCCACAGGAACTGGCTCAGTTTAAATCGGATTGCCAAAGCAAAGGCATTGCACTCGATCACACACTCGTCGATGAACTTAAAGTTCAGGAATACTTTGCTGAACTCAAAAAAGGCGTCCCCACCACGGTCATCGATTATAACGAGGAAACATGCTCCGATAAGATTGACAACGATCTCAATGGCCTCATAGACTGTGCCGACTCTAATTGCGCTCACGTCGCCTATTGTCAGGACATCGAAGATGAACCTGCACCCCGACCGTCTGACTTTGATTCTCTCCCAACGGAACAGAAAAAAGCCATACTCGCACAGGAAAAACAACTCTGTGAAGATGGCATCGATAATAACAAAAATGGCAAAATCGACTGCGATGATTACGACTGCAGAGTCTTAAGTGCTCGCTCGAAAAGTTATTCCGGTGAATATGCACCCTTTGTTATCAACTGTCAGGATTCTTCACAGCCCGATGAAGCACCTGATTCCGGAAATGACAATTAATTCTTAATCGCGGTTTGATACCGCGATTTTTTTATATCTATCACAAAACGAGCTTCCAGGCCTGTCGGCCTCTCCATAAATGCCGCACTCATTTTAGGTCAATGAGTTTTCCACATGCCCATGGCTTCACATAGAGGGTGAGGATAGTTTCGGTTATGCATTGGGTTTGGTGAGTATATAATCCTATGTTTTCTCTAAAGTTTGCAACATCTCCTGTACTCAATGTGTTACCGCCCGGCTTTCAGCGCATTCTCAACTATACCATGCATGTCGTCAAACTCCCTGGCCTAAAGCGCGATGGCTACGACATTACCCTCATCCACGGCATCGCTGCTGCCGCTGCGACATGGCTGCCCCTCATACGATATCTGCTTCCTCATGCCAGAAACATTCTCGTCTTCGACCTGCCTGGCCACGGGCTTTCGGCTGACCCTATTCCTCCGTTTTCCTGCGAGGATGCATACAATGCTGTCAGCACCTGCCTCATTAAAAACCTCAATCCTTCACACCCAAATCTACTGATAGGCAATTCTCTTGGCGGCGCTTTCTCTCTGAAATTCGCCAAGGACAACCCCGATCTCATTCAAAAACTTGTACTCATTTCACCGGCCGGTGCACCTTTCCCCACTTCCGCCGGAGATGTCATTGATATGTTCATGCCAAATGACATCCAGCAGGCAGTTCTCGGTATTAAAAAAGTTTTTGCATTCCCTACCAAAAAAGCCTATCTGCTCGCACCCGCGCTGCTCGGTTATTCTGCACGCCCGGGTTTTAAATCACTCATCCATTCGATTAAAGAATTCGATTCCAATCCCGAGTCTGCCATTCGATCCTTGCTCTTCACACCCAAAGATCTGGCTGATTTCCAGACACAGTCACTCTTCATCTGGGGACAACGCGACAAAGTGCTTCCGCCACAGATGCGCGATTTCTTTGATGAACACTTAAACAATTCCACAACCCGACTTTTCCCTTCGAATTTCGGGCACTGCCCTCAATTCGAACAACCCTTTGAATTAGCGTCCTATATCATGGACTGGCTTAACGATTCTGCAACTTTAAAATGATTGCCCTGCCCATCCATGGGCTGCATCATTCATCCTTCCCTTCATTCTTCACTCACAAAAAGGCGTCTTCTATGGTTCCTAAAATTGTAGGCATCGCAGGTGGTACTGGTTCCGGCAAAACGACTCTCGCTCGTAAAATTCGTGAAGGCCTTGGAGAAGCAAGCAATTTAATTCAATTCGACTGGTATTATCGCGATCTCTCTTATCTGCCTCTCAAAGACAGAGAAGAAGTCAATTTTGACCATCCTTCAAGTCTCGAAAGCGAATTGCTCGTCGAACATCTCAGACAACTCAAGAGCGGACACGCCATCGATGTCCCACTCTACGATTTTAAAACACACTCACGCGTTCAGGATGAAACCATTCATATTGAACCACTGCCCGTCATTGTCGTCGAAGGAATCCTGCTCTTTTGCTTCGAACCACTTCGGGAAATGCTCGATATCAAGGTCTTCGTCGATACGGATGCAGATATCCGCGTTTTTAGAAGAATTCGACGCGATATGAGAGAGAGAGGGCGCGACTTTAATTCTATTCGAAAACAATACTATAAAACGGTGCGCCCCATGCACCTTGAATTTGTCGAACCTTCAAAACGATATGCCGATGTCATTATTCCCGAAGGCGGAAATAATCTCATTGCACTCGACCTGATTATCGAAAGACTCAAACAGTTTGTATGAGTGACACAGCCAGAGCCACCATTCGATTTTTGATGGGCATTTGTTTATGGTGGCTCTTCGTTTCTCCAGTTTTTTACGGCATATTGTCCCTGCCCTTTCTGGCCGCATCTTCCATCGCTTTATTAGCCTGGATCGTTGGACATGTCTTAAAAAAAGCCGCCAAAATACTGGATTTCGTCTTCTTTGCAGCCATTCTGGCCATGATTTTGTTCAACCAAAACAAATGGCTGCTCTCCCCCATCTTGATGGGATGTATTTACGGGTTTTCTTGCGCAATCATTTGTTTCTTAAAGAAAAAAAACACCCAGCATCACACATATACACGCACCGATCGACCGCCACAAATGCCAATTCTATTGTATTTGCTAGGCTTTTTTGGAATATGGGCTATCGGATTGCTCACAACGGCTGTCATCCCATCCGCACATGCGCCGATTATTCTCATGTTCTGGACATGCCTCATGTTCGTCCTGTTCAACGAAATCAGCATGCTGGCGACAAATGCACTCTGGGTTGGCTACAAAACAAGACGGGAATGCTTTGTCTCAAAGCGAAAATGGAGAATCCGTTTTATCATTGCAGCCTCGCTCCTCATCCTATGGTTGGGATGCAGCCTTTGGATCTTTATCGGATAACTATATGACGCCGCTATCTGCGATACGCGCCGTCAAAGCCGCTATCTGCGATACGCGGCTTTATCCATACAAGAAAGGCCGCCCTCTGGGCGGCCTTTCTTCTGCAATTCAACGGGGATGCAAACTATTCTTCATCCTCATCCATATCATCGTCAAAATCATCGTCCTCGTCGTTAAAACGAATAATTAACGGCATTTTGGCTTCAATGGCTTCATTGAGTTTGGCACTCAAAATGTACCAGCCAAATTTGGCGTTGCGATAAGGATCATTATCATCAAAATCGACATCGGTCTCGTCGATATTGATCGATGTATCGATTTCCAAAATCTTGGCAATATCATCCAATTCACGGCGAAGGCCAACCGTCGAGGAAATATCAATACTGCCGTCATCCTGCTCGCAGCAGCAGTCATCCTCGCCACATTCACAGTGATGTTCTTCCTCATCTTCCCCATCCTCTTCATCATTGCTGATGTTGATTTGAGAAACAAACGGAAGGTCTATCGGCAGACAGATAAACTCAAAGCTGTTCCCAATCGAAAGAAGATGGTTAAAACGCTCGACATCTTTTCCAGAAGCTTCATCGAGAACCTCATCCTCGAGGCGCTCAAAAACCGGGGCATCCCACGGCTGTTCCGGATCAAATTCAAAATCTTTAAGATTGCCATCCAGTTCCAGTTTGGCGGCAACCGCATGGAGTGATGCCAACTGCATGTCATCAATCACGTCCACGGAAATCTCCTCATCACTTTTACTTGGGTCAAGTTCCGGCTCTTCCCAGCTGACAGCCTTGCCATAATGATCGGAGAGCACTTCCTGCAACTCAGAAATGGAGTGCTCGACATCCGTATTCTCGTCGCCCATCTCTGTCCAATACTCGCGCAATGACATGGAAAACAGTTCAAACATACTTACCCCTCATTTGTAAATGTGCTTTTAAGCACGGTATGTAGCCGACAAAATGTCGAAAAAACATTCTTTCAAATCAATCGTTTCGCCTATCAGGCAAGTTTGCTTGTTTACTCTTTTTTTTATCGAAAATGCAAGCGGAATTGCTGTTAATCGATTACTACTCAGCCGGGGCTCTGCCCCGAACCCCGCCAAATGGCTGAGCCCTTTGGAATCCACAGTATTTTTTGTTATTTTATCATTTTTCGTAACCCCAGCCAACTTATCTCTCGATGAGGCCCCTCCCCCATCTCTCTACTGTATTTGTACTGACTTTAGCCTCAGCCCTACAACCCCGCTAACACTCGTACTAAAAAGTGAGCATCGTTAGATGCGAACAAATCCGTTTGTTCAAACATACAAGGCTGGCGGCTGAGTAGTAACGTTAATGGCTTGACAAATTTGAACAAAATACTAAATAACGCCGCGATTGAAGGCGGACATGTAGTCGCTGCCTGAGGCAGACGTGCCGAAGGGAGAGGAAAGTCCGGGCTCCTCGAGGAAGGATGATCGCTAACGGCGACCGAGGGCGACCTTAGGGAAAGTGCCACAGAAAACAAACCGCCATGACCTCGGTTATGGTAAGGGTGAAACGGCGGGGTAAGAGCCCACCGGTGGGTTGGTGACAACACACGCTAGGTAAACCCCATCCGGAGCAAGATCGAACAAAAGTTGCTGCCTTCTCGGCAGCCAGGCATCCTCGCCTGTTCCTTTGGGTAATGATCGCTCGAGCTTTCAGGCAACTGAAAGCCTAGATGAATGACTACACTGCTGCATCCAACGGATGCTGCACGACAAAACCCGGCTTATCGTCCACACTTCAATCTGTCTCTCCCCTGCCCCCCAAAAAGGGGAAGGGGAAGAGAATGTAACCGCTTAAAACACCGATAGGTGCTGGAAACAAGGCGGATCGGCCCCGGCTGAATAGTAACCATCAATTAGTTACCATTCAGCCATCGAGTACGCCCCTGGTTCCCAAAATACTTGAAATCTCTTTAATTCATAATGCTGAATGCATAATGTTGAATGATTTTGCAAAACCAAAGGCATTATCCAAATACTTTGAGTATGACATTTCATTATGCATAATTATGCATTATGCATTAACGAATGGTATGAGCTTTCGAAAAAAAACAAGCATAGGGGCTGAATTGTTACATCAGTTACGTTAAACATAGCCTATAGGATTGACAAATCTGCTTTAGCTAGTATAATCGACTTATGAGGAATAAAGAGTCATTTAAGGGACTTTGTGGGATTTTTATATTTTATGGTTTCGAAAAATTATAGAGATAACATTCCGGCTAAAATCAAAGCAATCTGGGATAAAGCCATTCAACAGGAAAACTTTCAGTACGCAGCCTCACTGCTTACCCAGGCCGGAAACATTGATGATGCCATTGATTTCTGCACTCAAAGAAATATGATTCCAGAGGCCATTGACATTGCCGTTCAGAATCAGAAATATGATAAGGCACTGATACTTTCCGAACAAATCCACGACGAATCAAGACTGGCTGATATCCTGTTGCTCAAGGGCGAAAAAGAAAAAGCTGCCGCCCTGCTGGCAAAATTGCAGCATAACGAACAGGCTGCAAAACTGTATTTTAGTATCAAACAATACGAAAAAGCTGCCGTTTTATATGCACAAATAAAGCAGTATATGAACGCCATTATGTGCTACCAAAAAAGCGGTAACACAGAAAAACAAATCGAAATGCAGCTCGCGGCTTTCGAAAATGATCTCGAAATCGCCAATGGTGACATTCAGGCTGTCAGTGTCAGCAGAATGATGGCCATTTATGCAGCAAAAACATTACTCGAAGATCCAAATACCGCTTCCAGAGCAATTCAAATTCTCAAAAAAGCTGAGGCGCTCGAATCCACTGCCGATGAACTCCTCAGTGCACAAAGATACGAACTCGCTGCACTCTGCTATGAAAATGCACACAATTGGCAGCAGGCAATTGAAGCCTATAAACTGGCTCAAAAACCAGATCAGGCGATCTGTCTTTGTAAAAATCTTCAGGATGATGAACTCGAAATACAAGTTCTTCAATACTTTAAACTGTACTTCAAGCTCGGTTTTAAATACGCCAATTTAAAGCGGTACAACGAAGCAATTGCATGCCTTAAAAAAATTGACAGCAATAGCCCCGAATACCCCTCCGCACTCGAACTACAGGGCGATATCTATTGCAAACTCAAACAATATCAGGATGCAGTCCTGTGCTACGAATCACTCTTCTGGCTCGATCTTTCCAAAGAAAGGATCTGTCGAATCGCCTATAAAGCTGGCTATAGTTACGAAGCCATGGAGGATTATCAGAATTCTCTCAAAAATTACCAAAAAGTTTACGATATCGATCCCAATTTCCACGAGATTTCACAAACGCTGGATCAAGTGGCAAGCCGACTCAGAGTAAAAACAAATTCTACGCGAGACAAACTGTCTCAATCCAATACAAAGGAAAATGCCAAAACGGCTGGACGCGTCCTCCGAACAGCTTCACGAACTGGCGAGAGAAAACGTACCCCCTCTATTTATATTGGCGAAACAGAAGTTCCGGCTGTCGCACTTGAACGCTACAAAATTATCGAAGAAGTCGCACATGGCGGCATGGGCATCGTCTATAAAGCGACCGATACCCTCCTCATGCGTACCGTCGCTCTCAAGGTCCTCTCGCAAAAACTCAAGGATAACCAGGTCGCACTCGAGTACTTTATGCGCGAAGCACGCGCATCCGCTGCACTCACACATGTCAATATCGTTACGGTTTATGACATCGGCTATTTTGATGACAATGTCTACATGGCCATGGAGTTTATCGAAGGACAGACACTCAAATCACTCATACAAAAGACTGGAACATTTGGCACAAAACTTCTCGTGCAAATCATGACACACGCTTGCCGCGGACTTCAATATGCACACGAAAACGGCATCATCCACAGGGATGTCAAGTCTTCCAATATGATGCTCGCCAAACGCTCCAAAACACTCAAAATTCTCGACCTCGGACTCGCAAAGGTGCTCGATGAACAGGAACATGGCTCAACACAAGCCATCGGAACACCTTATTACATGAGCCCTGAACAGGTTCTTGGCAACGAAATTGACGCACGCTCCGACATCTATTCTCTGGGCGTTACACTTTTTGAAATGGCTACCGGTGTTTTGCCTTTTGTCAAAGGCGATTTGCCATACAAACACGTTCACGAACCGCCTCCCCTGCCAAGCTCCTTTAATCCCAATATCCATCCCAAAATTGAAGATATGATTCTCAAAATGATGCAAAAATCACCTGACGATCGCTACTCATCCTGCAATGAAATTATCGCGGATCTCAAAACTATCGATTTGAGAAATGAATCGGGGGATTGACCCCCGCGGCGCTATTCTATACGCGCCTCCCCCAAGGCCGCTATCGGAAACCGATACGCGGCCTTTCGCGTCTATGGGCTTGAAATCCCATACGACGCGTTATAAATAATGCATACCACATCGCTGTATAAGCGCTCTTCATAAAGGTAAATGACATGCTCGAAAATCGACCTCATCTCAAAGCTTTCATCGATGCCAACAAAAAAAAGAAATCTCCAAAAATCGATCCGGATATCATCGATGAATTCAGCCCCGTCCTGCCCGATGCTTTCATTATTACATGGCAAAATATCGGCTTCGACTACTGCGCATACAATACCATACAGTTCGTCAATCCTTCCGATTACACCTCGATTCTGTTCGATTTTGACCTCAATTCCCTCGATTTCTATATCGTGGCTGTTACCGCAATCGGCGATCTCATCGTATGGAATGCACCCAAATATGCCCTGTATCGATACTCGATACATACCATGACTTTCGAAAAACTCGTCGGCATCACGGATGTCGATCGCTGGTTCGGGCGACTGAGCGGACAAAGATACCATGTCATCGATTTCCTCAAACTCAATGACATTTCCGACCGCCTCAATGCACAATTGCTTCATCCGGGAGAAATTCTCACCTATACCCCTCCCCTTCTGCTCGAAGGAAATAAAGGTTCCACGAGTGTTTGTGATTTACTCGTATACTTCTCTGACTTCTGCTCCGAATATCAACAGGATCATTCCCTGCGTTTTAAAGAGACGACCTCACAGGAAGATAATCATCAGGAACAGGCAGCCCCAACTCCGCAAGCCCCCGCTTTCGAGTCTATTGAACGCGCCCCCTTTGAAAACATCGGCATGAATCAGCCGATTCAGCAGGCACCTGTCTACAATCCACCGATTCAGCAGGCACCAGTCTACAATCCACCCATTCAGCGGGCACCAGTCTACAATCCACCCATTCAACAGCCTCCAAGAACTGCAGTGCCAGGCAATGTCAATGAAATGGCAAATGTCATTGTTCAGCGCATGCGTGAACACCGCTTTGTACCTGCAGTTCGATTCGATTCTGTCAATCGCAAGCACGCTATTCTCGATCACAAGATCGGCGGTCCCTACTACATTCCCAATGTCAACAAAATCCCCAAAAACCTGCAGACTGGCGGCGATCTCTTCCTGCTGGCACAGATCAATTTCACACAGGTTCAGAGAATCCCCGATTTTCCGACAGATGGTCTGCTTCAGATCTTTATGGATCCCAATCCACATACTTTCCGGCAGTTTGCCCATCCGACACAGCAAATCTCATGGCGTGTCCGGTTCATCCCCCAAACGCCGAGCTATGCGGATTTGAGCAACCTCAATCAGCACATGCCTGCGACCCCCTCCGGCATCACGACACTGCCCTTCGACACCATGCGCACACTCCCGCTCGTTCCACAGGATATGATGCAGGATACACCTTTGGATGATTTCCCCTACGAATCCATGGTCATGCGCTATTGTTCCGATTTAATGCCGCAGGATCCGTCCAGCCCGCAGGCTGGTGTCTTTAATGACGCCAAACGCGTTGCCTGGGATATCATGCACCATGAGTTCAGACTTGGTAAAATGAATGACACACTCATTCAGATTGGCGGCAATCCGACGTTTTATCGTCCCGATCCGCGTCCTGTCGATCCGCGTTTTCCCGGCATCCGTACCCCCAATGTCCTGTTGCTTCAGCTCCCATGTTTCGATGGCTTCAACTGGGGCGATTCAAAAGACATTGTTCACTTCTTTATTCCGCGCAAAGACCTGCGTGAACGCAACTTCAACAATGTCATGCTGGATATGAAGTTCTAGCAATAACGCTGCCTTTAGGCGCGTTCCAGATAAAAGAAAGGCGCTGTCCACCAGACAGCGCCTTTATTTTTTGGATATGCTGTGCTTCGCAGGTTTCATGCGGCGTATGCAATAGCCGCATGGCGAAGGCGTATTGGCCCTAAGGCCAATAGCCGAAGCAATTAATTCTCAACAAACGGTTTGAGCTGTTTTGCTCGCGTCGGATGGCGAAGTTTGCGAAGAGCCTTGGCTTCAATCTGACGAATGCGTTCACGTGTGACATCGAAATCCTGCCCCACTTCCTCGAGGGTATGATCGCTCTTTTCGCCTATGCCAAAACGCATACGAAGGACTTTTTCTTCGCGCGGGGTCAGCGTTGCAAGCACCTTGCGCGTTTGCTCGGCAAGATTCATCGAGATAACGGCATCCGAAGGCGAAATGACCGATTTATCCTCGATGAAATCGCCAAGATGGCTGTCTTCTTCTTCGCCAATCGGGGTCTCCAGACTGATGGGTTCCTTGCCGATCTTGAGTACTTTTCGAACTTTTTCGACGGGCAATTCCATCTTCTCGGCAATCTCTTCGGGGGTCGGTTCGCGGCCAAATTCCTGAACGAGATAGCGGCTCGTGCGGATAAGTTTGTTGATCGTCTCAATCATGTGAACCGGAATTCGAATGGTACGTGCCTGATCCGCAATGGCGCGCGTGATCGCCTGTCGAATCCACCAGGTTGCATACGTCGAGAATTTATACCCGCGCTTGTATTCGAATTTATCGACAGCCTTCATCAAACCGATGTTGCCTTCCTGAATCAAATCGAGGAACTGCAGACCACGATTGGTATATTTTTTGGCAATAGAAACGACCAGGCGCAGATTCGCCTCGATGAGCTCACTCTTGGCCATTTCGGCAACACGCTGGCCCAGCTGGACGCGCTGATAAGTCAAACGCAGAGCTTCGGGGGATATGCGCGTATCGCGTTCAATGCTGTCCACATCGCGTCGATATCGTGCGATTGTATCGTAAAGAGAAAAAACTTTAGCTTCATTAAAGCGATGTCCAAACAGAATATCGTCCGATGCCTGCGGATTTGCTGTTATTTCCTTACAAATGCGCGCGATTTCGCGATAATCCGTTCCTGCCTCACGTTCACAGCGTCGAATCTCACGGTTTGCCGCATCCAGACGCTCGATCATGGTCTTGAGCTTAAATACAAGGCGCTCGCTCAGTTTCTTGGACAAACGAATCTGAACCATCATGGCATACATGGCCTTGCGATTGCGCTCAAGGCTTGCACGCGTCCGTTCAAGGTAGAGCTCTGACGTGCCATGCGCTTTCTTTAGACGTTCGGTCAATCGAATGATATTCCGATTCAACAGCCGGATTTCATCGACATGTTCAAGGAACTCGACGGTAATTTCCTCATCGGAACGATCACTGTAGTCGGTCTCAAAATCGCGCAGAACATCGCGCATTTTGAGACGACCATGGCGGACACGCTCCGAAATGGCGATAATTTCACGAACACCAAATGGGCTTTGAAGAAGGACATTGAGCACATTCTGCTCACCTTCTTCGATATGCATGGCAATCTCAACCTCACCTTCTCTCGAAAGAAGGCTGACGCTTCCCATACGGCGCAAATACATGCGAACCGGATCGGCATTCTTATCGCGCTCCTTGACGGCATCTTCATCCAATTCGGCTACTGCGGCTATTTCTTCTTCCGATTCCGCCGATTCTTCGGAATTCTCCTCCGATTCTTCATTATCGGAATCCGATTCCTCGCTCACATCATCGAAATTGCCAAAGTAATCGACATCGCTCGTGCCTGGTTCATGCTCGACATAGCGATCATCCACATCGACAAAATCGGCATCATCCGTATCGACATCATCAAAGGTTTCATCAATGACAATATCGTCGTAATTCTCAAGATTCTCTATATCTTGATCTGCATCAGGTTTCTTGTTGGGATCGTTCTCCGACTGGTTACTTTCTGCCAAAAGCGCTGCCTGTTCCGCCTCGAACTCGGCAGTCTTGCGTTTTTCAGGCGCTTTAAAAACGCCTTCTTCCGATGCCTGTTCGGAAGCTGAACCCTTTTCGGATTTCTTTAACCGCTTTTTCTTATCAGAATCAGCATCCAGTTCTAAAGCCAATTTGTCGTTTTTCTTGTTCGAGGCCGAATCTGCTTTTTTATCTTTTAAAGCAGCTTTCTCTTTTTGTTTCTTCTGAGATTTTTCGGCCTTTTTGGCGGCTTTGGCTTTCTTTTCCAATTTCTCGGCCTTGGAGGCTTCCGCCGCACGTTCTTTCGCGGCTTTAGCAGCCTTCTTCGCGGCTTCTTTTTCAGCTTTCAAAGCCTCCTTTTCTGCCTTTTTTGCCTCTTTTTCGGCTTTTTTGGCTGCCTCTTTTTCGGCCTTCAAAGCTTCTTTTTCGGCTTTTTTGGCAGCCTCTTTGGCCTCTTTTTCGGCT
>DGWW01000042.1 GCA_002395385.1 Myxococcales bacterium UBA4248 | reverse complement strand
TCGGCATCTGCGGCTGGGGCGGCATGGCCATCAACGCAGCCGCCATCGATACGCGCATCAAAGCGACCGTCGCCTCGACGATGTACGACATGAGCCGCGTCACCGCAAACGGATACTTTGACCAAGGAAACAATGCTGACGCCCGATTTGAAGCTCGCAAAGCCATGAGCGACCAGCGTACAAAAGAATTTAAAACTGGTATTTACGAACGCGCCGGAGGTGTCGTGGATCCGCTTCCCGACGATGCCCCACAATTCGTCAAAGATTACTACGCCTACTACAAAACACCTCGCGGCTATCACAAACGTTCCCTCAATTCCAACGAAGGCTGGAACAAAACTGCCGCTATTTCGCTGCTCAACACCAAACTACTCGCCTACGCCAACGAAATCGTCAATCCCGTTCTCATAATACATGGATCGGCTGCGCACAGCCGCTATTTCAGCGAAGGTGCGTTCGAAAAGATGACGGGCAAACATATCGAAAATGAGAATGCAACCGTCGGCAACAAGGAACTCATGATTATCCCGGACGCAACGCACGTCGATTTATATGATAATATGGAAAAAATTCCGTTCGACAAGATTGAATCATTTTATAAAGAGAATTTGAAATAAATATATATTTGCTCGCTTAGAGCCGTGTCACAGCACGGCTCTACAGATCGCTTTTCGGGCTATGCCTTCGGCATACGCCCTTTTGCGCTCTGCTATGTGCTCGCCAGAGAGACGTTCTCATGAACGTCTCTGCCGGCTGCGCACATACGCCTCGCGATTTATTGATATAAGCATTACATGGTAGTCACAATATGGAATTAAACGAATTTTTAAAAATCATGGACAGCGGAGAGCGCGTCATTGCAGGGTCTGATGTACATATTAAAATGTGCGAATTATCACAGGAAGCCTTGTCCATCACAATGAAAATCAATAACCAATATCATACCCCAAAAGAACTTCATCAACTTATGTGCGAACTCACGTCGCGCAACCTGGATGAGAGTTTTCGGCTGTTTCCGCCATTTTATACAGATTGCGGCAAGAATCTAAAAGTAGGAAAAAATGTATTTATCAATGCCTGTTGTCAGTTTCAGGATCAAGGCGGCATTACGATTGGCGATGGTTCGCTGATTGGTCATCACGTCGTGATGGCAACACTGAATCATGCGCAAAGCCCCAAAAATCGCGGTGATATGTATCCAAAACCCATCGTGATCGGAAAGAATGTCTGGGTCGGTGCGAATGTGACCATTTTACCCGGCGTGACGATTGGAGATGGCGCGATCATTGCCGCAGGTGCAGTCGTGACCAGGGATGTTCCCGAGAATGCCATCGTCGGCGGAGTGCCGGCACGATATATCAAACAAGTAGATGAGATGGATTAACCAGCTTACTTCCGAAGGATGTGTTAAAATGATAAGATACTTATTCTATTTGGTATTGTTCCTGTGTAGTTTTGCCCTGACAGCCTGCAGCAGCCATGATCAGACAGAGCCGAAAACGCCGGCAGATACACAGCCGGAGCAAACACAGACATCCAATCATACTGAACAAACAGAAAACCAGACAGATCCGAACAATTCCAACACAGAGAACACACCTTCGGAGGACTTAGAATCTGCACCGCAGAAGGATAATATGAAATATGCGATTCAGGATGTCGAACTGAACAGTGGTTATCGCATGCCGGTTCTTGGACTGGGTACATGGACGCTTTCGGATGATGAGGCCGAAGATTGTGTCTATTTTGCCATCAAAACGGGTTACCGACTCATCGATACAGCTCAGTATTATGGCAACGAAAAAGGTGTCGGAAAAGGAATAAAGCGTGCTATCGATGATGGCATCATCAAACGCGAAGATGTCTTTGTGACGAGCAAAATTATGCCCGGTAATTATTCCTCCCCCGATGATTCCATTGATGAATCCGCCAAAAAACTTGGCCTGGATTATATTGACTTAATGCTCATTCATCAATCGGGGTCACACGACGAACAAGTCTATCAGGCACTGGCAAAAGCTGTAAAACGAGGGATTGTACGTTCGATAGGCATTTCAAATTATTATACGAGCAGTGAATTTGAGCGCATGAAAAACGCCGCAGATATTGTGCCTGCAGTTGTTCAGAACGAGAATCATATCTATTATCAAAATACAGAGTTAAAATCATACCTCAAACAGTACAATACCGTCGTGGAATCATGGTATCCGCTTGGTGGGCGCGGACATACAAAGGATCAGTTCCAAAATGAAACGATCGTTCGCATTGCAGACAAATACCACAAAACTGCTCCCCAGATCATTCTGCGTTATCAGATTCAAAGCGGATACATCGCCATTCCCGGGTCATCCAATCACGAACATATTGCAGAAAACTACGATATCTTCGATTTTGAACTAACCGGAAATGAAATGCAGGAAATACTGAATCTCGACAAAGGTATCCGATACGAAAATTGGTAACCCCTGGACAGCCAAAAGAATCATCATATTTTATTCAATCACCAATGCGTATGATTATTTCGCCAGGCGCTCTGCAATTTCCTGCATCTGAGACAAAGCATCCGTCTCGCGAATGGCACCGGGAACATTCATATCGCCAAAGAAATGCTCTTCGTAGCTCCAACCGAGAAAATCGGCACTCCCCTTCATCGCATCGGTGATTCCCTTGTACACGCCGCTGTCCACTGGCTGACCGGATGTCGCAAGGACGACGCAGTGTTTGCCTTTGACATCTTTTCCGCCCACCATAAAGGCATAAAAATGATCGATAATGGATTTGATCTGGCCGGGAACACTGAACCAGTAAACCGGCATCGTAAACACAACGACATCAGACGCCAGAATTGCATCGGCAATCGCATCAAATCCATGTTCGAATGCGCATGCATGGCCGTTTTTGTAGCATCCGTTACATGCACGACAACCAATGATGTTCAGTTTGCATGCATCAAAACGCATGACCTCTGCACCCGCTTTTTCGGCATTTTGAATGAAAGATTCAGCCAAAGCATTGCTGTTGCCAGCCTTTCTTGGACTTCCCGTGATCACTGTAATTTTCTTCATTTGTCCTTCTCCTGTTTTGTTCTAAAGCGCCATGCTCAGAACTAATCAAATGCTTTTACCAAGTTTATAAGCATCCTCGCCATATTTTGTATTTTTAATCGAACCCGCCGTCCAAACACCCGGCGCAATTACCATGCCCACATCTTTCCATCCGAGATATTTAACCAGAGCTTTATAATGAACAGTCATGGCTTCAGCTTCAGATTTTGAAGTATCCGCATAGGCCATCATAAAGACTGCTTTTTTAGATGCACCTTTGATTTGTCCGTTAATCGCATAAAACCTGTCAATAACGCGTTTGATCTGCGATGAAAATCCAAAATAATACATCGGCGATACAAAAGCGACGAGGTCTGCTTCGATCAATTTGGGGCGAAGCTTTGAAAAATCATCGTCGTAGATGCAAGGTCCATTCATATTGCAATGGTTGCAGCCAATACAACCCGAAACATCACTGCGGGCACAGTCAAATTTAAATACTTCGTGTCCGGCTTCGGTCGCACCAGCAATAAAGCGTTCAGCCATATAATTGGTATTGCTATTCTTGCGCGGGCTTCCTGTAAGTACGAAAATTTTCATTTTCTTTGTACTCCCTTTGGCAGATTCTGGCTTCGAATCATTACCAGCAGAATCCGGTGTTTGTGCATTCGATGAATTTGCACACGATGTGAGGACAATCCCTGCGGCTGCAGCAGAAGCGAGTTGTTGTAAGAATTTGCGTCTGTCCATGTCTGACCTCCAAAAAATGATTATTCAACACAGTTTTCGCTCATCACCTACTTCTTTAAAATGTCCGATAATATGGACGGGTTAAGCGCTTTGGTATCGACGAGTTTTAAGTCTTTGACCATGTGCATCGTCCCCTGTTTATAGGTTTTAAAATGATCGGTCGTCAGATGATGTTGATAGGCTTCCTGACTGGCATAGATTTCGATGATGCGAATCTTTGTCGGATCATCTTTGAGCTGCATGGGAATCAGACTGATAACCCCAGGTTCTTTCTTGATAGAAGCGGTGCCGACTGCATTTGCTGCTTTTATATATTCTTCGAGATATTGTGGATAAACCTCAATTTCTGCGATTCGAAAGATCATCCGATCGGCATCAGACTGCCTAAAAAAGAGTTTTTGCGCATTCTGATATAAGAAACGATCGAGATAAGGAGCCAATTCTCCATCCCGGCTGATTTCTTCCTTGAGACGATTAAGATTGGCCGTGAGTATATTGGGAGCACCATAGGGATAATCGGAACCATATAAGATATGATCCGGTGTCGTAATTGTAAGCATCATTTTGATGGTCTGTACAGATGCAGAACCAGCCAAATCATAGTATAACCGCGACAGATTCTGTTCCCAGTCTACGGGTTTGACCATACCGGCATTCTGAACGACAGGATAGATTGCCTTCATTCTCGGAAGCGCAAGGGGTAAATAGGCCCCACAATGTGGTACGACGATTTTGAGGTTTTCGTATCGCGCCAGAACATCACCTGTGACCATATTGGCAATGGCACGCGTCGTTTCGGCCAGATATTCCTGCAGTGCGAGCGGTGTCTGCTGCATAACCTGATCACTATAAGGATCGGGTTTGTGAGGATGCAGAATGATCACTGCATGGCGCTCATTTAACACAGCCATCAGAGGATCCAGTTTGGGATCCCCGAGATATTGCCCACGGCTATTCGTCGCAAGCTTGATACAGTCTGCCTGGAGCGTATCCAATGCATATTCTGCTTCACGGATAGCAGCCTGAACATCCGGCAGAGGCAAAGATGCACAAAACTTAAATCGATCCGGATGCTGTTTTTTGATTTGTGCAGCAGTTTCGTTCTCTTTGCGAATAATGCGTGCGCTTTCTTCCGCATTCCCAAAATAGGGATGCGGGGCGGCCATCGTCAGAATGGACTGCCGAATGCCTGTCTGGTCCATCCAACGAATATGATCATCGAGATTCCAGGCAGGTAAAGGAAAACCTTCCTCTAATTCTGCATGATGGTTTTTGAGCTCTGTCTTGAATTCCTGCGTCAGAATGTGGCTGTGAACATCAATCACACTTTGCGCGCAAACAGAGGACATCATTGTAACCATACAAATACATAAACAGATAACATGAATCCAGATGATCGATAGTTTCATCTTCGCACCTTTATTTCATTTCTTTTTCCCAATATCGAATTGTATATAGTCCCGCTTTTTCTGCGTATGATTCGATAAGTTGAATATCATCTGAAGACAACTGAATATCTGCAGCCTTTTTCGCATCATAAACGTGCTTTGTCTTCGTTGCCCCTACAATGGGGAGTGTTCCCTTGGCGATTGCCCATGCAATAGGAATTTGCGGAATACCGACACCATATTTATCTGCAATTTCTTGAATTTGAGCATTGAGTACATCGAGTTTTGGCAATAACGGATTATAGACCTGTCCGCGCTCACTATCTTGCGGGAAGGGATGACTTGTATTAAATACACCTGTCAGAGCCCCCTGTTCGAGCACCATATAAGAGAAGAAAATAATATCATTCTCTTTGCAATAATCCAGAATACCCGAACTTTCTGAAGATCGATTAATGATGCTGTAGTGATTCTGAACAGCAGATAGTTTGAGGCCTTCGGCATTCAAAATATCCTGTGCCTGTTTGATTTCGGCGAGATTATGATTAGAAACACCAATCTTGCCAATTTTTCCGGATTTTGCGAGTGGTATGAGTTCTTTAATCCATCTGGGAGCACCAACAGGATTATGAATCCAATAAAAATCCATAAACTCTGTTCCTAGCAAATTGGCACTCGTTCGATACATCTCAATGACTGCATTATCTGCCTTTGGATTGGCACACTGAGGCGTGAATTTGGCTGAAATCTGGTAATTATCACGAGGCACTGTACGGAGAAATTCCCCCATAACCTTTTCGGATGTCCCCATCCCATAGACATACGCGGTATCCCAAAGCGTGAGACCAGATTCCATCGCGGCATCAAATACGGGACGCAACTCATTTTTGGTCAAGGTATCACCAAATGTCCCATCATTTCCCCATGCCCAGGCGCCAAGTGCAATTTTCGGTAAAGATGAATGTGTCATAATAACTCCTCTTTGCATTAATTTAGGTTGAGACTATCTATCCACTGTGTAACCGTCGATTTATCCGTTCCTCCAGCAAATCTGCGTCCCTCCAGCCAATTGGCAGAAGGTACTGAATGCTTTAGATTCGTTGCGCTCGAACCAATGGGACTGCTCCCCGATGTGACAAAAGGCACTATCGTCACATTTTCTTTAATGGTAACGCTCTCTAAAAATGTATACATAATCTTAGGTGCCTGACCCCACCAGATGGGATAGCCCAAATAAATAACATCGTATTGATCGATATCCTCTATAGTTGAAGCAATGGCCGGACGTGCCTTCGGATCATTTTGTTCTATAGACGTACGGCTGCTGTCATCACCATAGTTGATATCTGCATCGTTATAGGGTTTCTCAGGAACGATTTCATAAAGCACAGAATTTGTATGCTCAGAAATATACTCTGCTATCGCTTTGGTATTCTTCGTGACCGAGAAATAAGCCACAAGCGTTTTATTTTCTGAAGATGCAGGGGGTGTTTGTGCACTCTCCGTTCCCAAAGACAAGTACAGTGTCACATTGTCTTTATCCAGCATCGCTTTGAGTTCTGCTTCGGTTTTATCCGTGATTTTGCCAAGCCGTGTATAGCTCCATGAATTCGAGCCATAAAAAACGACAATCTGATCACCCGAATAAAGCACGATATCACCGGGACTAGTCGTCGTTTGACTGTCATTGCGCGGTAAAGATTTCCCCAGAGAACCGACCTGTTCAAAACCGCCGTATTGCGACATTTTTACTGTAACGACAGAAGTTTTGGCCATTTCTTTAAGCGCATTGACGGCATCGTTATCCTCCCATTGTATTTGAACAATGGTATCATCAATTTTTGCCTGCAAAATGGATACCTCCTGTTGCTCGGGAGTTTGGGGATTATCGGAAGGTGTTTGGGGATTATCGGAAGGTATTTGGGGATTATCGGAAGGTATTTGGGGATTATCGGATGGTGTTTGGGGATTATCGGAAGGT
>DGWW01000349.1 GCA_002395385.1 Myxococcales bacterium UBA4248 | reverse complement strand
GTCTCTACTCGCTTGGGGCGACCATATTTGGTCGCCCCTACGCTCGCTTAACGCCCGCTATGGCTGCGCCATACGCGGGCGTTGCTGTATCTGAGGCGCGATTTGGCGCGTGTCACGACACACGCCTACATCGCGCTGACGTGGGCTATCGGCTGCGCCGATACGCCCGCCGTGCCGCCCGCTATTCCGTTGGAATACGTGGGCGGTTTTGGTATGATGATCACCAGCAGGTTCCAGAGTTCCCAATGGGCGAGCCTTAAAAAGGGATCTGAAGCTGGAAAGGAGACACAAGATATACGCAAAACCTGAAAGGTCGTTTTCAAAAGATAATACAATATGGTTTTAGCTACGGTTTATAGGGAATCTTTGGGTAATGGCAACACGTCGATCCATGTGTTGCGCAATCCTGCTCCATTTGCCTGAACGGAAAAGTGGCTGGGGGAGCGGCCAATTGAGCAGATATTCCTTTAGATACTTCAACATAGGAGGATTACGAACGTGGAACAAGCAATGGAATCACTTATCGAGCAATTGGGCACGGGGACAACACGTTGTCTGGTGATAAAAGCCACCTGTCCTGAGAAACCGGAGTACTACATTTATTTTGCTATACAGGCAAATTTGCGCTTATTGGACATCGGCCAGTTTATTGATGATATCTGGATGAATTCCACTAATCAGTATAGCCAGTTTCTTATTAAAGCGTCCAAAATTGTACATAATAAGTTAAAATATGATGAGTACTGTTGGTGCAGCAAAGGCTACCCCTTGTCCGGACTGCATGTCGGAGACATATTCTATTATGAATTTGGAATTACCCATAAGTATTCCTGTATGGAGCAGGTTAGAGAATTCCATACATGCATTGAGTCGTCTGATGATTGTTGTAGATTTGAGTTTTTTGATGAAATTCCAGATAAAAATATTATTGAAGATGAGGTAAGTGATGAATTTCAGACGGAAATACCTGAGTTTAAAAGCAGAACTGAGTTGTTCACTTGTGTTCAGTTGGAAGTGATGGCATTGCATGATGCCAATCAGAAATTCTCCAAACGCGTGCTTGTTCTGGCAAGAAATGAACTTCCTGCAATACCTGAATGCGAATTGTGCGGGAAGCCGTCAACGACAGCTCAGATTTATCGTGATCATATCTATTTATGCGATGATTGCGTAAACATGGATGACTGCCCGGGACTTCCAATCATTAACTCCCCTCGCTGTGGTGTTAACTATTCTGATGGTGAAAAAGATCATTATATCAATGGCTTGGGTAGAACCAAAGAATATAATGCATTTTTAGATAAGCTTTTTGATGATTCAGATGAAATCATCAAATGTGCATTTGCGGCCTGTAACATTTACGGCTCATTAACGCTTGATGAGGTAATGGAAATCATTCGTCATTATTATCCGGACTGCACATATTCAAAAGAAAAAGTCGAGTTCATCCTCGATACTACCTTACATGAAGACATCAAATATGATGCGAGATGTCAGGTGCTTATATCCCGTCCCTTATTATTACTGAGAAATGAAAAATATGAACATTATGCCAGTTTGCTTAAATCGAGGAATAAGAGAAAAAGAAATTATGTACCTAGGGATAAGATAATATCTTATTATGACATTGGTGCCTTTCTGACCACCCAAATATCTCGGTTTTTAGCATCTTTTATAGAGAAAACACAATACTATAAATATTTTAATCTTTCCAGCACATCTGACTTATTAGAGTACTTTTGGAGTATTGATCAGATGTCTGGTTCAGAAGCAACGTTGGCATCAAAATGGTTCCTTGAGCCAATTACCAAGATTCATCCATTGAGTTTTGATGATATTGGTATGCTTTCTAAGAGCCTGACGGAGTTTTCCCAGACATATCCAATTTGGGAATTCAATGGCTTGACCAACGCAGAACAGTGTGAAATAGATTCAGTTTCCGAAACAGATGATTATCAGAATCCTTATATGGAGCTGTTGTCTCAGGAGGGCAAAGAGTTTATTCACCGTGCGGTTGATCGAATACTTGAAACTTCACTTGATCAAGAATATGTTCAACCTGTTCGGCGCAATGATCCCTGTCCCTGTGGGAGTGGTAAGAAATATAAGCATTGTCACGGTAAAAAGTAGTTATTTCGAGTTCCGTTTGAGCACGGCGACAGGAACGGAGACGAGCGCAAAGCGGCGTATCGGTGACTTCCACCCCTGTCGCTTTGCTGTGTTCCCTAACCTCATCCCTGAACCGTGTTTCATCACATGTGCCCGGCGCATGCCTCCGATTCCGAGTAGCCACATCCCACCCAGTTATCTTTAGGACATTCGTAGCAGTATTTATCGCATGATTTCTTGTAATATATATTCTCTTTGCCACAAATGTATGGTTTTCCATCATACGCGCTGCAGATGCCGGGACTGACATGATATTCACATGACGTGGGGATATCGTAGGGAAGGATATTTCCCTCGCATTCCACGCGATTGTTTTTCGTCGTGCAATCGTAATTGGAGCATTGAATCGTGTGGACGGTGCCATTGGAATAGTAATACCCTTCGGAACGATCGTACTTACAGACCTTGTTGCAATACTCAGTGCCGCCGGGAGCGCAGTCCGTAACCACATCAGTTTTACAGGAAGAAGAATTATTGCCATTTATCACGCAAAACGAGCTACCTGTGCATGACTTGTACACGAGCGTGTAATCCGAACCGCAATAGAATCGCGTCTTACCATCGGCACTGCAGCCGCCTTCGTAGGTGTTGCGATCACACGGCGCACCGGCGACGGGTTCTGACTTACACACGCCATTTTCACAGCTATAATCGCAAAATTCATAACTCGGGAAATACGCATAATTACCAGACTTCGTTTGGCTGCACTGATACCTGATGGCATATAGCCCATCGAAATTGAATAGCGAACCAAATACCGTCCGGAGTATCGAAAAGTAATTGTCGTCCGTGCACATGGTCTGGTCTGGAGTACCGGCGGAACAAGACAAAACGCAACTCGCGTAATTGTCGGATTTCCGCGCAGCGCATTCAAACATCGGATATGATGCACAGGATACGGATTTCACTTCGCCAGCATCACAGTAGTAAAGCGTGTTGCCGTCGCAATAATTATTATAGGTAGCTTTGTCGCAGGGAACGCATGAACAAGTCGCGCTGTCGAATGCTTTGCCTTCGGCGGCGCAGGATGCGTCGGATTTGGTGCAGACGCCGGATTCTGTTTTACACACACCGTTCGCGCAACCATCATCGCAAAGCTCGTAACTTATGAAATACGCGTTTCCACCAGAAGTCTTTTCGCTGCATTCCCCTGAGATGGCATATATTCCGTCTAAATCGATGAGTCCTCCGTAATCGTTCGAGCAAATATTATTTAATAGGCTACTGTAGGAACAAGATATCACGCAACTCGCGTAACCGTCGGATTTCCGCACGGCGCATCCAGCACCACTTAGCGATAGTTTATCACATTGTACTGAACTCACTTCTCCTGCAAAACAGGAATAAAGCGTGTTGCCGTCGCAGTAATTTTCGTAGGTAGCCTCATTGCAGGTGGGGCGGGGGATACAGGCGCAGTTCGCGGCATCGAAATCTTTGCCTTCAGCCGCACAGGTTGTAGCGGACTTATTGCACACGCACTGGCAGTTAGCACTATCGAACGTTTTACCTTCGGCTGCGCAGGATTCGTTGGATTTGGTGCACACACACTGGCAGTTTGCGGCATCGAATACTTTCCCTTCAGCCAGACAGGTCAACTGGTTTTTGTTGCACACGCACCGGCAGTGTTCGGCATCGAACGATTTGTCTTCGGCCGCGCAGGTTTCGTAGGATTTGTCACACACGCACTGGCAGTTTTCAACATCGAATACTTTGCCTTCGGCAGCGCAGGACACTGCGGACTTGTTGCACACACACTGACAGTTTTGGGCATCGAACACTTTGCCTTCGGACGCGCAGGTCGCTGCGGATTTGTCGCATGACGGCGCGATAGTGACGCATGTGCAATTTTCGGCGTTGAAGGATTTGCCTTCGGCAGCGCAGGTCTCGGCACTCAGATCACATGTTTCCCATACACATTCCGTCGGGATACACAAATCAGAAATATCAAAATGCGAGTGAACGTCAATATCGGGGTTGCAGGCTTCATGTGCTTGTGAGCATCCGACTGACCAGGTATAGAATCCTTGCTTGCACTCATACCAATTGCCAAATGTGTATCTGCATTCTGGTGTACTATAATTTGTATAATCATTATAGGAATCGTTGTATATATACTCTGTCTTATAACACTTCATTGGATAGCTTTCACGATCATTGGGATCGCAAGGAATGCTTTCGATGTTCTGATCTGAAAACATATATTGCGATAATAGACTTGGTACGACATAATAGTCGTCGCTACAGGCTGGGTTTTTATCAAAGATCAAAACATTTGTTGTGTCGGCGAGATACCCAGATGATACGAGATAGGGGTGTTGCGTACCTTTTAGGTCGGTAAAAGTGAAACAACGCTTTCTATAGAGTTTCTCATCAACGGTATTGGCAATAGCACACTCATTGTTAGTACTGCAGGACGGATGGCTAAAGGTGATATTGTTGTGTGACTTGCAATGATTCATGTCAAAAACGCCACTAGCAGTAAGATTGTACGATACTATCTCTTCTGTAATGAACCTTTCAGCCATAGTATTAGGATCGACGGTGATCACCAAGGGTATGTTCTTAGTCTTGTTCTTGTACCAAGTCTCGAGCATTTCGCATAGGTCTGTATCCGGGCATGGATTGTTTACCTTCTTGATACGACCGTCATCACCGCAAATGCCCTTAATCACCCCACGATGGAAGCTGGTTTCCTCATCGAGGACGTTTTCGCAGATATTCTCCTTGCAATCCTCTTCACAGGATCGGTTACCACCGGTAGGGTGGTATCCCTCAGAGCAGACATATTGGCAGACACCGTCCATGCAGGTCGGGACTCCATGGGGATTGTTACAGACGTTATCGTGCGAGCCGCAGGCGAGTATAGTGTCGGGTTCACAGGCTTTGCTGTCCTGAGAGAGGTGAAAATTGGGGGCGCACTTGAATGTGCAGTTGTCGCGGACACAGAGGTCGATGGCATTGGGGATGCCAGATTGACAGGTAATTTGTTCCTGTCCACAGGCCGAAGGATCCCCAAGCGGTTCACAGGATTTCCCATCTAGGCTTGACGTCCAACCTTCTTCACAGGTAAAGGCGCATAAGCCATCTTCACATCGGTTTTGGGCGTGTTCAACTTTGCACTTGAGGTGGCTCGTTCCACAATCGTCTACAGACTCCTCTGTCTCACAGTTCGCATTGTCGCATGCAACTGCAATGCATGTGCAATTTACGGCGTCGAATGATTTGCCTTCGGCAGCGCAGGTCTCGACGGATTTGTCAC
Source organism: Myxococcales bacterium UBA4248 (assembly GCA_002395385.1). GTDB lineage: Bacteria > Myxococcota_A > Bradymonadia > UBA4248 > UBA4248 > UBA4248. The sequence goes on along the minus strand of DGWW01000349.1, from coordinate 1,928 downwards.
ATGACGGCGCGGCAGCGACGCAAGTGCAATTTACGGCGTCGAATGATTTGCCTTCGGCAGCGCAGGTCTCGACGGATTTGTCACATGACGGCGCGTCAGCGATGCATGTACAATTATCGGCATCGAATGATTTGCCTTCGGCAGCGCAGGTCTCGACGGATTTGTCGCATGACAGCGCGTCAGCGATGCATGTGCAGTTTTCGGCGTCGAATGATTTGCCTTCGGCAGCGCAGGTATCGACATTCTGGGTACACGCAGCAGTTTTCTCCACACACGAACATGTTCCAATGTCGAGTGTTCTACCCAAACGCACGCAGGTTTCCTCGGTTAGCGAGCATTCGGATAGATCCATGCAGACACACTCGTCGGCATCGAAATACTTTCCAAGCGAACTGCAGTTCTCGGAATTCAGATCACACGACGAAGTTTGTTTCCCATCGTCCGAGGAGCATCCCGTGGCTCCCGCAACCAACAGGGCACTGCAAACAGCGACAAATTCCAACCATCTCTTCATTTTCATTAGACGAACCTCCTTATACAGTTCATACACAAGCGTTGTTCAATTGTTTTTCACGGTCTTTGATCATTTCATCATCCCGAGAATAAAACGACACCGATCATACTGCTGATCGAATTCGCCTGTTTTGGCACTCGGTAAAACCTTGGCAGCCTCGCTTACGCAGGTCGCATCCTGCGTGCATTTCGAATAAAGACCGAGTCGCCCGGAAATGGCATTCATCAAACCTTGACAAATCGCCTTCTCCGGTTCAATCAGGCGTGGAATTTTCTGAATATTGGGCATGGCAAGTCCAGCGCTGATGATATCCGCGCTATAATCGCGCCCGTTGTATTCCACATAAACGAGCGTCCGGTTATACATATCCTTGAGGCAGTTGTTATATTCATCGGTTTCATGGCACCGGACACTGACTCTGGCTCCCGGCTTGACGCGGCTCATGGCGAACTGCCATGCATCGTAACCATAGGGATCATTTTCTGCCGTATAGTATGGATCATCCGTGCAGGTGTTCTGGCCATATCCCGGATGCCGTGCCTTCGTACATTCGGGTGTATCAATGCCGAGAATCCGTACTTTGGGATACTCATGATTGCCATTGGGCCAGGAAACAAAACTTGAATCGCAAGAATCGTCGTCAGTAAATGGTCTAAGCAAGGCCGTATCGCCGTCAATCCATAGGATCAGTTCGGCACTGCTACCTTCCTTGAATGAGCAGACGGGCTGTCCCCACGAACAGGAACTATTGCTCCCGGTCTCTCCATCGTGGCAATAATCGCTGCAGTTCTCGACCAGTTTGCTGTATGCCGTACCATCGCACTCCATGAGTTTTTGTCCGTCACATCGTCGGTGTCCGGCTTGGCATCTGTTCGGGTCGTACACAGGGACGCTGCTTTGGGACGTGCAGTACGCGTCGGGATTGGTACCGCAGCCGATGCGTCCGTTTTTGCACAGCACACATTTCTCGTCGCTGCTGCACCTCGTTTGCTTGCTCGAATAATACTCATCTTGATTGCCGCAGATAAATCCAACATTTTCTACACACACGGCTGGGTACACGCCACGTACGCAGCTTTCCAGGGGGGGCTGCGGATTGCTGCTTTTGATGCAGTCTCCGTTATTGACAGAATAACCGCTTATACAACGCGTCGCCCTGCACGTTCCTGAGACGCATTCTGCACTCTGCCAGGTCGGATGCGAGGCGACACACTGTTCGGGGTCGCACGTCTGAACGCCCCCGTTTGTGACACATGAACAGCTTGCTGCATCGAACACTTTGCCTTCGGCTGCGCAGGTCGCAACAGATTTGTCGCATGACGGCGCGTCTGCGACGCATGTGCAGTTTTCTGCGTCGAAGGATTTGCCTTCGGCTGCGCAGGTCGCAACAGATTTGTCGCATGACTGCGCGTCA
>DGWW01000134.1 GCA_002395385.1 Myxococcales bacterium UBA4248 | reverse complement strand
CGAAGCGATATGCGACCAGTCGCCGATCCTCAATTATACTATTGCTCGCATACACAAGAATTTAAACGACGACGAAAAGTATTTATATTATTTGCAAAAAGCCACACAAAATACCGAAAAATTCGGCGTCGACAAAAACATGCTCGACCGGATGTGGAGTGAAAAATACATTGCCGCGCATCCCGAAGCAGATCCCGATCTTATAGAAGCACGCAACGCAGAAATTAGCTCACTCAAACAAGAGCTCACAAACGCGCATCAGGCTTTGGAAGAGGCAAATTCGAAGGTCGTTCAAATTCAAAATAGAGATGATAGTATTCGCACCTATCGAACGTGGCTCTGGGCGGGCGTCGGCATTGGCACAGCCGGACTCGCCATGACCATCACAGGGACTGTTTTGTATCTATTAAAAGGTGAAGATGAATTAAAAGGTGATGGTATTTCAAGTCCAGGTTTTGCTGAAAACAAGGATATCTCAGCGCCCTATGCCGCAGGCATTGGCCTTTTAGGGGCTGGCATTGGTCTTACCATCGTCGGTTCGATCGTGGCCGGTGTATTTGGTTACAAATACAGCCATAGCGATCAGGATTCGCCGATATCCCTGACATTAGCCCCAACACAATCGTCGATCGTATGGCGGTTTTAAAGTTATCGTTCAGCCCCTGGCACAAGCCACATCCGCGAGCCGTATGCGCGCAGGCCGCTTGCGGTCAAGCACATAGGCGAGCGCACAAAGGGCGTATCGGTGGCGACAAGGGGCATGTTCCCTTGTCGCCATCCGATAGCCCGCACCCCCCAAAATATATCCAAATCAGGATTCCTTATCTTTCGTTTTTTGTTTTTTCTTCTCTTTTGCCGCCAGTTTTTCTTTCTCTTTGGCCAGGCGTTCGGCTTTCTTTCGTTCGGATTCGCGCTTCATGATGGCTTCGTCATTTTCGATCGAGTCATCCTCGGGTTCACTGCTGATGCCGAAGACTTTGCGCAAGATGCCTTTGCCATCCTCGATCATGATGTAGTTACAAGGCACAATGATGATGGTAATGACGGCCGAAAAGAGCACGCCGACGCCGAGGCTGATGGCCATCGGAATGAGGAAACGCGCTTCTTTGCTGGTTTCGAGGATCATCGGGAAAACGCCGAGGAAAGTCGTTATCGTCGAAAGGAAGATGGGGCGGAATCGGCGCGTCGCGCCTTCGATGACGGCTTCGCGCAAGATCATGCCCTGGGCAAGGAAATCGTTGACGACGCTCGTGAGTACGATGGACGCGTTGACGACGATACCCGAGAGTGCGATCATGCCCAGAATACTGATCAAGCTCAGGTTGTACCCCAGGGCGACGTGTCCGAGGATGGCACCGACAAACCCGAAAGGAATGGCGACGAGAATCATGATCGGCTGGATGTAGGATTTGGACGAAATCGCGAGCATGGCAAACATGACGAATATCGAAAAGCTAAAGAAGATGATCATTTTCGACCAGGTTTCGTCACTGTCTGCCTGCATGCCGCCCATGCTCAAAGTCAGACCGGGAAAACTCGCCTGGAGGGTCTGCATATCTTTCTTTTCGAGCTGGGCGCGCACGGCTTCGACCGTGGTGACATCGCCGTCGAGTTCGGCACTGACCGACAGGATGCGTTTGCCGTCGGTTCGCGAAATGCTCTTAAAGGCATGGCCGCGTTCGACGGTTGCAGCACGCGACAGCGGGATTTCGCCGCCGGACGGCGTTCGAATGAGGAAATCTTCGACGAGTGCTTCGGTCGAACGGTCGGCTTTGGGATAGCGCACGAATACTTTGACTTCGTCGTTGCCGCGCTGCTGACGCAGTGCCTCGGTACCGTAGACAGCGGCGCGCAGCTGGCGTGCAAAATCGCTCTCGGTCACGCCGAGGCTTCGTGCTTCCTGCGTCAGTTTATACGAAAGCTGAGCCTTGCCGGGTGCGGTATTGACATCGACATCCTTGACGCCATCGTAAGTCTTGAGGATGGCCGCGAATTCTTCGGCTGCTTTTTCGAGGGTTTCGCTGCTTCGGTGCGAAAGATTGAACGTCGCACCGGCACTGCCCGAACCGGGGCCCTGATTAAATCGGAAAGCGAGTCCTTCGACGCCAGGGATTTCGCCAACCTTTTGGCGCCAGAGCTTTGAAAATTCGCTCGAAGCGTAATTGCGCTCGGTCGCGGGTTTAAGATAGACCTGGAACGAAGCCGAAGAGCCGCCCGAAACCTGCGAATAAACGCCGATGACCGAATCACGCCCGATTTCGTCGATGGCTTCCTGAGTGCGTTCGAGATAGTATTTTTCGACTTCCTTGATTCGGCTGACGGGGCTGCCCTCGGCCATACGGACCGAGGCCGAAACCGTATCGCCCTCGACCTCGGGCATCATCGTGTAACGCAGGCGGCCGCTGGCCACATAGCCCACGGTACCGATAAGGATCGCAATCGAGAGCGCGGTCACGATGTATCGCTGATTGACGCAGAATGTGATGAATTTCTTGATGTAGCGTTCGATCCAGCTCTCGAAAGCATCGGCAATGCGGCACTGGAATTTCTGAATGACTTTGATAAAACCGTCGGTGCGCGCCTTCATGTGGCTGAGGTGCGCCGGCAAAATGAGCATCGATTCCGTGATCGAAATGCATAAAATGATGATGACGATAATGGGCAAATCCCGATAGACCTTGCCGAGCATTCCAGGCAGGAAGAGCAGCGGGATAAAGGCGATGATCGACGTCAAAACCGAAAAGATGACCGGCTGTGAGACTTCTTTTAGCGCCATCAGCGATGCAATAATCCCCTTGTGCCCGTTCTGCCGGTTGACATAGACCGACTCGCCCACGACGATCGAGTCATCGACGACGATGCCGAGAGCCAGGATAAAGCCGAACAGCGAAATCATGTTAAATGAGACGTTGAACATGACCATAATGGCGATGGCACCGACGAACGACGTGAGCATGCCCATGGCGGCCCAGAATGCGATTCGGATATCGAGCAATACGCCCAAAAACACGAGCACGAGCACCAAACCGGAATAGGCATTTTTCATGAGCAGGTTGATACGCACGCGATAGGAATCGGCGCGGTCCGAGCGAATGCCGACATTTACGCCTTCGGGATAGGTCCCTTCGTGTTCGCTCAGATAGGCGCGAACGGCATCCGAGACGCCGACGGGCGTTTCAGCGCCGACGCTGTAAACCTGCAGCTGCACGGCTGGCAAACCGTTGTACGATGCCGAATAATCGGATTCCTCGAACGTATCGGTGACCGTTGCGACATCGCTCAGGCGCACGACGCGCCCATCCGAGCTTGTTTTGAGCACGATGTTCTCGAATTCGCTGGCGTAGCGTTTGCGCAAATCGGCGCGCAGCGTCACGGCCCCGCTTTCGGCCTTCAAATTGCCTGCCGACAGGTCGATCGAACTCGAACTGATGGCGCTCGCGACTTCCTGCAGTTTAAGCCCATATTTCTGAACGGCTTCCTGTGAGATTTCGACGGCAACTTCTGGGTTTTCGACGTTTTGCAGCTCGACGATGCTAATGCCATTCTGCACCATCAGTTCATCGCGAACGTCCTGTGCCACCTCGCGAAGGGCCGCCTTGCCGACATCGCCATAGACGAGAACGCTCAGAACCGTCGATTTTCGCGTCATTTCGCGCACGACAGGTTTTTCCATGTCATCGGGGAACGTCGTAATCTGATTGACGGCACGCTCGATCTCATTTTTTGTCCGCATCAAATCGGCGCCATCCTGCAGTTCGAGCACGACGCTTCCCGACCCTTCGGACGCCGTTGATGTCATCGTCTTAATGCCGTCTATGCCGCGCACCGACTCTTCAATCGCAATGACAATGCCCTCCTCGACCTCGTCGGGCGTCGAACCCGGGTAGCTCGCACTGACCTGAATGCGCTCGGCCTCGGTATTGGGCATGAGCTCTTTTTTGAGGCTCGGCAGCATGACCAGGCCCGCCACGATGAACGTCAAAAAGAGCAGATTCGCCGCAATGTGGTTCTGCGCCATCCACGCCAATGGCCCCTTAAAAATCGATGGATCCAGCGTTTTTTTTGTTTTCTGCGTACTTTCTTCGGACTTATTTTCGATATTTTGTTTTTTATCCGGAGCGTCCAAGTGCGTTCTCCATTAATGAACGATGTTTTTTGTATTAACAAACGGATTTGTTCGCATCTAACGATGCTCACTAAAAAAATTAGCAGTTAGCAGTTAGCAGTTAGCAGTTAATGAGTTCTCTAATTTATTCCTAAAGAATGAAGTTTTTTTGCTTTAGAGAGATTTTTTGGGGGTTGCATCCCAATTACGAATTACGAATTACGAATTACGAACGTTCTTACCCCATAGCTTCAGACTCTTCCTTGAGTATTGCAATCCCAATTACAAATTACGAATTACGAATTCTGAACGTTCTTCACCCATAACTTCAGAATTTCCCTTTAGTTTTGCATTCCAATTCCGCATTCCGCATTCCGCATTCCGAATTCTGAACGCTCTTCACCCATAGCTTCAGACTCTTCCTTTAGTTTTGCATCCCATTGCACATTGCTCATTGTTAAGGGTCTGAGCAAATCCGTTTGTAAAAAGAATAAATCATTTTTATGCAAAGCAATCTATCTCGGCCCCCCCGGGCCGCCAAAGCCACCGCGTCCGACGTCATCCGAGACTTCGCCAACCTCATTCGTCTCCCCTTTGACACGCAGTTTTCTGCCTTCGACCGGCGATGTGAGCATCGTCGTCACGACGCGCTCGCCATCTTCGATGCCTTCGGTGACATAGACATTCTCGCTGGTTTTGTAAGGCGTCGTCAGCTTTCGGATCGAAAGCTTGTTGTCGCTCGTGCAGACATAGGCCAGATTGCCCTCGCGCACATGTGCGCGCGAAAGTTCGACGCTGTTAAGCGGCTCATCGGCATAAATCGAAGCGGTCACGAAAGTGCCGACCAAAAGCGGCGAATTGACCGGTTCCCCCAGAGGATCTTCGACAGCCAGCAGGATTTGCACCATGCGCCCCAAAGACTCGACAGACGGCTGTACCGATTTGACTTTGGCCGCGCGGGTCACGTTTTTCCCGCCAATTTCGTACGTCACTTCTGCCTTGAGCGACTGAAGCGATTCCCCGACTTTGAGCCAGCCGACATTGGCAGGGTTCAAGCTCAGGTAAACCCAGTATTCGTCGGTTGCCACGAGCGTTCCCAATGCACCGCCGGTAATGTAATCCCCCAAAGAGATATTCGATTCTTTGACGACCGCATCATAAGGGGCTTTGATAATGCTGCGGTTGTAATCGCGCTGTGCCTGATCGAGATTATTTTTGGCGAGTTCGACATCGGCAATCGCGTTTTGCAACTGGGGTTTGCGGCGAACCAGATCGGATTCCTCCTCGGTGAGTACCGTATCGGCCATGCTCTTTTTAAGGGTATTGAGCTCTGCTTCGGCGGCACGTCCCTTGGCTTCTTCCTGCATCAGGGCAACTTCTTTCTGGCGCAGCTGTATCTTGGCATTCGAAAGTTTGGTCGCATAGTCATCGGTATTGATTTTGGCAATGACATCGCCCTTATTGAGACGTGCGCCCGGGTAAAAATTCGGATTAATCCAGGTAATTCGCCCATTTGCCTCACTCTTTATCTGCTGGGACCGGCTCATTTCGACCTGCCCCGAACCCGAGAGTTTGACGACATGCGGCGACTTCGAAACCGGAATGACCTCGACGAGTACACCAGCATCCCGCATCTGCCTCTGCTTGGGTTTGACGCTGTCCGTCAGGTACATGCGGGCAACAATCAAACCAATGATAATGACGGCAATCGCGATAATGCCCTGTATAATAAATGGTCTGGCTTTACTGCTCACGAGTTTTTCCTTTATTGGGTGGGGAAAAACTTTTCTTTTGTGCCCCATAAAAAAGGTTTTCCCCACACCCCTTTCCAAAAGAAAAGCAATGATGATTGAGTTATCAATAATGATGACGCTGATTTCTAAATCAGCAAGAAATCGCGAAGGCCGTTAGGCCTGAGCAAATCCGTTTGTAAAAAAATTATCCATCTTCCAATGCATCCAGCATTTCCTGGGCTTTATCTTTCCCGCGGTTGCGGGCATCTTCGAGCCACTTGGAACCGCCCATGGCTTTAAACAGGGCGATTTGGGCATTTAAGAGGTTATGGCGCGCATCGAGTTCGGACTGCGAGGATGAGATCATGCTGCGAAGTGCCGACAAGACACGGTTATAATCGAGCAGACCATGCGTAAAATAATCGCGCGAAGTATCTAAAATTTCTTTATGTCGTTCGAGATCTGCCTGTGCATCGGCGAGCAGTTGTTCGCGCAAACGCAGTTCCAATAGCGCCTGTTCGACTTCCGAAACGGCCTGCATCACAGTGAGTGCATAAGAGAGCCGCTGCGAAAGATACCCGACTTTTGCTCGTTTAATGGCGGTGGTTTTGTTAAAGCCATCGAATAGATTGGCCGAGAAATTGGCAGCCAAATCCCAGATCAAGGCTTTAAATAGATCGACAATCGATGAAGATCGAAATGCCAGCGAAGCGCTCAGCCGCAGGGATGGCAGTCGATCGGCGATAGCAATGACGACCTGTGCATCGGCCTGTTCTGCGCTTCGGCGTGCAGAGCGAATATCGGGCCTGCTGGTCAATAGCGTTTGAACATCGACAGTACCGCCGACATCGATGGCATCGGGCATCGATCCCTCGACGGCGGGCCTGGATTTGCCGTTGACCAGAATCGTCAGGGACTGCGTGGCAATGCGGATGTTGGTGTCATATTGGGCGATGGTCGATCGCAGGGATTCGATTTGCTGTCGCTGTTCGAGCAAATCCATGCCGGTGGTCTGGCCGGTTTTATAATACTCCTGTACGAGTTTGTAATAATCTTCCGAGAGTTCGAGCAATTGTTCGGACAAAACCTTGCGATCCCGATAATACAGGATGTTGAACCACGAGGTGACGACATTGCCGACGAGCGACAGCAATGCAGATTCAGCCGAATCTTCGACGGATAAATAGGACAGTTCACTGACGCGCTTTTGCGCGCGTACCTTGCCCCAGAGGTCGACTTCGTAACTCAGCGAAAGTCCGAGACTGTAACTGGGATCGGATGTACTCTCTTCCTGAATGCGGCCGCCGTACCCCACACCGGCCGTCAGGTTCAGACTGGGATAATAGCTGGCATTGGCCTGTTCGAGTGCCATTTCACTGTCGAGCATGCGCAAATAAGCAGCCATAATGGTGGGATTTTCATCGAGCACCAGATCTACAAATCCGTTAAGTTCCTGATTGTCGTAGGCCTCCCACCATTTGTCGCGCACACTCCCGCTGAGCGCAATATCCCCATAAGTGTATTCGACTTTTTGTGCCTTTTCATCGAGTTCTTTGCCATACTTGACGGGACTAAAGCACCCGGTCATGCCAATGAGGCAAATCCATATCAAGGAGAGTATGATTTTCATTAATGGTTGTTTCATAAGCCAAATCAAATCGGCATGCCCCGAAAGGGGCGTCTCAATGGCAACTCAAAACCGTGAGGAAGATGCGAAACACGTAACCCACAAAATAGCGAGGGCGTATTGGCACAGCCAATAGCCCGAACGTGCAAAGCGTATGGCGAGCCGAAGGCCGCCATAGCTGCGAAAAAAAAAAGTTAAAAAAAATATCAAAGAACAAAAAAAGCCCCTCACGGGGCTAGAATAAAACACAAATAAAAAAAATATTAAATTTTTAGAGTTTATTCTTCATCCCGGTCATAACCAGTCTCCGTCGTCCGGAAAGTGCGAACAGACTGGTTATATGCTTTGACGAAATCGGGATCCGCCGACAAGTCAATACGCCATACCATATCATTTCTGTACAACGTATAGTTTTTCTGTCTCTCTTTGTCTCGCTCCTTATCGAAATAGACAATCTCAAGTTTGGCCTTGCCATCGATCATATAGTCGAAGAATTTCGTCGAAGTTTTTTTGACTTCAAAGCCTCCCTGTTTTGCCATGCGGTCCATGAGCGTATCCCATGTCCAGAAGAGCTCGGGGTTTTCGCGTACTGAGGTCGGTCCGGATTCGCGGTTCATGTTGTTGTCATGCATGGCCTGCATTTTATCCTGAATTTCCTTGGTAAAAGTGCGCTTAAATGCCTTGAGGTCACGCTGCTGAGCGGCATAAATGGCATCGTCGAGAACACCTTCGGGCATGCGCACGAAATCGCGCGGCGTCAGGCGCATAAAAAACATGTAGCCGGCAGCCAGTATCGTCAAAAGAACGACACCACCAATAATTTTTAAGGATTTTGGAATTACCATATTTGCTCCTGAGTGAAATACAATCGCGAGTATTGTTTATATTTTTTAACATACGAATACATTTGATATTCGTATGACATATTTTATTAAAAAGACACTGAAAAATCGACAATAGCACCAAGCTCAGCACTGTTTTTAGTTCCAAGTTCCACTTGATTTGCTGTGGTTGATGTCAAAATGGACACTTTGAATTTATCGCCGCTGGCTGTCCATTTTGATTTCTCATTACAGGCATCAACACTATACAGAGTACATTTAGCTACTTCATAGACTCGAATAGAATCCCCCCGATGTATTTCTGTATCCATTTTATATATCACATAGTTATGACCGCTAATTCCGCCTATTGCACTGAATAGCTTAGTACCATTGCAATCTGTATAATTACATCGCGAGCTGTTGATATAGCAGTCAGGTCTTCCTGTTGCCTGATTCTTATTGATCACACCGGAAGAATGATCTGCGACAGATGTGGCATACCCCACTTCCTTGCTATTGCGAACGATAGCAACGGCATCGACATCCGTCCCCGGGTCTTCTCCCCCGCCGTCGGACAAATCATCGATTCTCACATATTGGTAAACATGACACGCATCCCCCCTGCATATACCGCTGCAATCTTCTGATTTCCACTGATAATCAACACATGTTCTTAATTTATTATCCTTACATTCCTTATTATTATTTTGACATTCTACACATTGATTATTCGCACAGACAGGCGTACTGCCAGAGCAAGGCGTCTCTTTATACTCGTTTCCTGAGCAGGTAAGAAGCACAGAATTATCCTTACACTTAGACTCGCTGCCATTGCAGGCACCACAGATACCAGAAATGCACAGTGGTTTCGATGGATCTGTACAATCCGAATCCCCAATACATTCCTGACAGCGGTGTTCATACAGATTACATTTTTTGCCAGAACAATCGAAATCCGAAACACATTCCACACATTTTTTGCTGTTCAGTTCACATAATACATTCGCTTTTCCAGCACAGTCTTCATTTCTATGACATTCTACACAATGATGTGTATCCGTATCACAAAAGCGTCCAATGTCATCCCTGGTACACTGTTCATCCGAATAACAATCCACACCGTTTGTCGGAGTATCTACACACGCACCAGCCATACATAATTTTGAAGACGGGCAATCCGAATCCGTTTTGCACTCGACACATTCGCCCGAATTTCCGCATAAAACCCTACCATCGGCCCGTTTGGAACAGTCCGAATCCTCATCGCATGGCACACATTCGCCGCGCCTGCAATAAGGTCTTCCTTCGGCCTTACAGTCTGTATCCGAATTACACTCCTTGCAATCCCCTTCTTTACAATAAGGACGTTCCTGCGGGCAATCTGCCGCCACCTCAGCTCTGCACTGAACACATGCGTTCTTCGAACAGATAGGCCTGTTGACTTCACACTGGCCCTCGCGGATCACCCCCGCATCACAGGTACGTATTTCCTGATCAGACAGACATTTTTTTTCGTACGTCACAGGGTCACATTCTGCACATTTTCCACGCACACACAGCTCTCCCCCCAAATCCCCACTGCAATCCGCATCCTTTGAACATTCGACACAATGCCAATCCACACATTTGCCAACTGAGCACTGACTGGATGAGACACATTCTACACACATACCTTCATCGATCCTACAATAGGGTGTAGACTCATCCTGCTCTGCACACTCACTGTCCGATAAACATTTTTCATCAGATTTGAGGACGCATTTATTGTCGCCTGCCTTGCTGCATTCATGCCGTTCATCACAGCAAGCTGTACCACAATCCCGAGGACAGTTACACACACTATCTCCACCATCGTCCATTTGGCATTCATAGTTCAAAGGGCATTGTTGCTCCCTGAACACCCCCGACTCAATAAAACCAGAGCAAACAGCATCTCTCGTGTCAGTTTCATTGCACAGATACATACCTAGCTTAACCTGCTTTACACCTGGACACTGATCCCCAAGCTTATTGACATCCTCGAGCACACACCCATTCCCCAGCGCAGTCACGACAATTAGAAAGGAAATGGCCAATATGTGTTTCATTTGTATCCTCTTTATTGCAGAGCAGCAAATCCACCTTCACACGATAATATTGTAAGTCAGAATGGGCTTTATCTCAAGTGTGGACGCGATATTTTCTGAATGCGCCTATGCACGGCGCGTGCATACGGCGCATACTGCGCCAGGCTATTGCATTCTGCAATACGCCCGGCGGCGCACCGCGCATTTTTTTACGAAACACTTGTTTACTTCGTATCTCACGTGTCTAATCTCGCAGCGCCCGCAATCATGCTGTCGCATGGCTGCGCATTTTTGCCTTCAAACTTGACAAACCTCTGGATAATCATTAGCAACTCTCTCTGGTTTTTTAACCAATTTCTTTTTCAACCGGATTTTATATGGATACAACAACAATCGTTATCATCGTCGCAAGCCTTTTCGTGCTCGTGCTCCTGGCAGTCAGTTTCAAAGGCAATGCCGTCTCTAAAGCCGTCAAAGAAGCCATGAAAACGCACGATGTTGCACCAATCGTGGCTGCAATCGATGCGGACAAAACTGCCGACATCCCCACGGTTTACAACTCCGCAATCAAATCACTGTGGGATGCCTACGACCGGGAAACCGCAACCGATCTCATCAAGGCTCTGCTCGAACGCAACGACGAAGCCCCCATCTCACAGCTCTGGCTCAAAACCGCACTCGATGTCGAACCCGAAATCGCACGAACACGACTGGGAGCCGAGTTTATCAACGCGCATTATAAAGAAGGTATTGCAGCCAAATGCGCGAGCTGCTGCGGTTCATGCAAATCCTGCAAAAGCTGATTCCCAATGTGCAATTAGCAATTAGCAA
>DGWW01000103.1 GCA_002395385.1 Myxococcales bacterium UBA4248 | reverse complement strand
AACGATGCTCACTTTTTTAATTCGCAATACGTAATTCGCAAATCGTAATTAATTATGCATTCATCATTATGCATTTTAAATTTACCTACATATCCCCGTTTGTATGTATTAATATAAAATCGAGCAGATAAAAAAATCGCTTGCCAATTGAATCAATAGATGATTATTAATGAGCTACATCACGCGCTACTCATGTCGGGTAGTAAAAACAGGAGAACAACATGGCAGAAATTTTTGACACATTGTTGCTGCTTGCGCTTCCAGCGTCTGGTAAATCGGAAGTCCGTAATTTCCTGACGAACAAGGATCCCGAGCTGTTCCACATGGGTGAGACGATTCAGATCGACGACTATCCCTATGTTCACATTCAGCTGGTGATTGACGAAGCGCTCAAAGAGATGGGCGAACCCCGCATTTATCATAGTGAGGATGATGCCGGTGGACGCAACGGCCCGTTCCTTGACAGCTATGACTGGCCGGCACTGATCGAGCTTCTCAATGAGGATTATCATGAAATTCTGATGGGTAAAGCCGAGAATCCGAAATATGCAGCCATTCGTTTGTTTGAACGTCTGGATGCAGCAGCCGTCCGCGTAGGCGGTGTTGCCAAGATTGCCCAGCTGAGCCCTGCTGTTCGTGCCAAACTCGAAGAAAAACTCGAAGATGAGGCCCGTGAGCTCTTTGATGACAAGATCAAGAATGTTCTGAAATCGCGCGAAGGCAAGACCATCGTGATTGAATTCTCGCGTGGTGGTCCGGCTGGTGTACGTCCGCTTCCCGAGCATTATGGTTATGTTGCAAGTTTGCCGGCACTTTCGGACGAACTGCTCAAGCGCGCAGCCATTCTTTATATTTGGGTTACCCCCGAAGAATCGCGCCGCAAGAATCGCGATCGTGCCCGTCCGGGCGAGGACAAGTCCATCCTCTTCCATGGCACGCCCGAATCGGTCATGCTTCAGGATTATGGTTCGGATGACATGGTCGAGCTCATGGAAGCCAGCGACAAGGAAGGCTGCCTGCACATCGAAAAGAATGGCCGCGTTTACTATGTCCCCGTGGCTTGCTTCGACAACCGCAAAGACCTGACCACGTTTGCCCGAAAAGATCCCTCCGAATGGAAGAAAGAGGAAATCGATGCCCTCGACAATGGCATCCGCGATGTCGCCCTCAAGCTCTGGGACACCTATAAAGCCATGCATTCATAGTCTGTCTGCTTGTTTTTTTAAGACCTCCCGATTTGGGAGGTTTTTTTTTGTATTTTGTTAAAAATTCTGCTTTTAATTCATCCGGGGAACAGAATGGGTCTCATCCATACAATTCGCCATACTATTTTGCATTTTTTACAGGTTTGAAACATTAGAGTTTTGTAAAAAGCAATAAAAGGAGTATATGTGTGGATGGGGGATGTTTTTGTTTTTCTTAATATTTGGAGGGAAGATGCGGAAGTTCTCATTTATTCTGGCGCTTTTGGCTGGTGCAATGTTGCCATTGACGGCTGTCGCACAGGATTCTGCGAAGTCTTCGTCGTCTAAGAAAAAATCGAAGAACCATTCTTCCAAAGCGGACGATGAAGCGGATTCTGCATCCCAGAGCGCTAGCGATGGTCTGGACATGAAAGAGGACCAGATCATGTTGAATGACCAGGCCACCGAGGCTACGCGCAAAGGCGATTATGCGAAGGCAGAGCAGCTGTTCCTCGCCATGTTGGCCATCCAGGAACTGGATTTCGTCTATATGAACCTTGGCCGAACGTATGCCAAGGAAGGGAAATGTCTGGAGGCAGCCGAAGCCTATTCGAAAGTGAACTCTGCTCCGCATTACATCGGGTTTGAGCGACAAATGATTCGCGACACGACATCACAATTCGTCACCGATCTTAAAGGACAGTGCAGTGCCAGGATCGTCATGAGCTGCAATCCCGCCGACATGATGGTTCAGATCGACGGCGGCAAGGAAATGAAATGTACTTCGACACCGCTCGCTTTGACGCCCGGACGCCATTCTTTTTACGGCAAGACGGGTTATGGCTTTAATACGGTGACGGTCGAAGCCGCTGCATCGCAGACGACAGAGGCCAAAATCGAGGTCATCGACTACGAGGCCATCGCCGCCGAGGCAGGCGTGTCGCCCGAAGTTATTCGCAAAAAATCGAAGCTGTTTAAAGCCCTGGGTTGGTCATTCTTTGGCGTCGGGCTTGCGGTAGGCGGCGTGGGTGGCTTCTTTATGGCGTACTATGGACTGGAATATAATGATAAGAAAGATAAGGCTGACCAAAAAGGTGGTGAGCCCACTAGTATTGACAAATCCTACTATGATTTGCGAGTCAATATCGGTAATGCATTGATCCCTGCAGGCGGTGCAATTCTGGCGACGGGCATCATCCTCCTGATCGTGGATGCCGTCAAGATACAGCCTCAATTAAAGATGATCGAATCCAAGACATCGTCGTTCCATATTGATCCGGTTTTGTCGCCGTCTTTTAGTGGCATGACGATGGGCTTCGATTTTTAATCGATTGAGTTTTCTTTTTTGGAATGGGAAAGCCGCTGTTCACACGAGGTGTGAATACGCGGCTTTTTTCGTGCTTTTTGCCTGCGGCAAATGCGCACGAATTTGCACACTTTCCGCCACAGGCGGATACGTGTGCAATATTTGGATAGAAACTGAGTTCCTAAGCGGATTTTTTTTGTCCGAATGGCCTACACAATGATGAAAAGGCGTTGCTTTAAATCTCTAAAATATGGTATTTGCTCACAGATTGTTTAGCCCGACATTTGCCCGGGAAGTGCTGATCACTGCATGCATGTGTACTTGCACGTGCTTTCTGCAGAATGAATTCTATTTAAGGAGTTTGTCATGAGTAAAAGAAAACTGGCGTTCTTGTTTGTTTGTGCTGCCACTCTGGTTTCATGTAATGAATCGGTCGATTGGGACAACAGCAAACCGTCATCCTGCCTGAATGAAGGTGAGAAAACATGCGGCAATGGTGCCGTCATGATCTGCACGGATGGCGAATATGTAGAGTTTGAAAAATGCACAGCCGACAAACCCGTTTGTGATCCTGCCACATTGACCTGTATTGCACAGCAGCAAGCTGCCTGCACCCCCGGCTGCAACGGCAATGTCTTGACGACTTGTGATGCTGCCGGCAATCCTTCGACGACGACCTGCAGCGGCGATACACCCGTATGTGGTAACGGTGCCGATGGCAAACCTGCGTGTATTGCCGGTACCCCGACTTCCTGCACCCCCGGCTGCAACGGCAATGTCCTGACCACCTGTGACGAAAGCGGCAATGCCACGACGAAGAACTGCGAAGATGATTCGCTGGTCTGCGGCAAAGATGCCAGCGGCAATGATGCCTGTGTCGCTGCCTCTGCGTGCGTTCCCGGCTGCGACGGCACTGTTCTCGTCGTCTGCAATGAAGATGGCAGCCAGGATGTCGATAATACGAGAGATTGCGCACTCGAGTCGCTCGTGTGCGGCAAGAATGCATCCGATGAGGATGACTGTATCGAGGGTGAACCTGCCGAATGTGTTCCCGGCTGCGATGGCACAACACTCGTGGTCTGCAAAGAAGATGGCTCGCGGGATGACGAACTCACCAAAGACTGTGCGGACGACAGCCTCGTCTGTGGCCAGGATGCCGAAGGTAATCCCGCATGCGTCGAAGGTGGTGCTGTTGTCAAATGCACCTATGGCGAGAGCGAGAATGCCATCGAACTCGATGTCGAAGATACCGTCTGCGATGAAAATGGTAAGATCCTGACCTGCCAGGAAGACGGCACGATGTCCGAAGCCACCGACTGCCCAGAGGCAAAACCGATTTGTCGTCCCGACAGCGAAACCAGCCCCGTCGGCAGCTGCGTCGAATACAAATCCTGCACCATCGGCGAGGGTGCAGGTGCTGTGACGATTAAACATGGCGAAAAAGGCTGTGATACCGACAAAGCAAAGGTGCTCATCTGCAATGATGGCGTACTCGGCGATGATGATACCTGCGATACTGCAGCCGGTGAGGCCTGTGTGCTGGGGGCCAGAGGTTATGCCTGCGATAGTTATGATCCCGCCAAAGACTGCAAGGATGCCTCTGACAATGTCATTAAAGAAGGTTCTAAACTTTGCTCGGCTGACGGTCTCAAGATCGAAGCCTGCAATGCCGCAGCATTGGCACCCGTGACCGAAGGCCAGTGTGATGCTGCACAGGTTTGCCGCGTCATTTCGGATGTTCCGACATGCGTCAAATCCTATACGACGATCAAAGCCATCAAAGATGATTTCGATGCCATTAAAGCCGCCGGTTCGGCCGGTCTTGCATGCAGCATTGACGTTGCCGGTGTCGTGACGGCAACGCGCAAAAATTCGAGCGGTGTCGTTCAAAACCTCTTCTTCCAGGATGGCAGCTCTGTCGCCTCCGATCAGGCTGCGGGCCTTTATCTTTATAACAGTGCAGGTGGACTCGATTCTGCAGTCGCAGATAATATCAAAGTCGTCGCTGCTAAAGTGATGGTTTACAATGGCCAGCTCGAAATCGTCGATGCCACCGTGACCAAAACGACCGCTACCGACACTGTCACCCCCGCAGAAATTACGGATATCAGCACAATCCTCGAAACGACCGAAGATGCCAAGAATGCCAAGAACCTCATGCTCGTCACGGTGAAGAACGTCACGACCGATGGCACCCTCATTACCGATTCGGGCAATCATTCTATCAATGTCAGCACGTACATTGCCAAAGATCTCGTCAAGAAAGATGATGTCTTTAAATATGACATTACCGGTATCGTCAACTTCAATAAGTCGGCCACAGGGACGATGGAAAAGGCAAATGGCCTTGCACCGCGTACTGCGGATGATCTCGTCAAGGTTGGATGTATCGACAGTACTTACGAGTTTACGCCTGCAAGCGGCACCGAGGAAGCCTATTGTGCGTGTACAGTCGATGTCTGTAAAGACGGTAAGCTGAGTAAATGCAGCGCATTTGGTATGAGCGATCCTGAACCTTGTGCGGATACGTATGCGGCTGAAGACAATGTTGAGACTGCTCAATGCAATACGAAGGGTGATGCTTGTGAAATCGTGACATGTAAGAATACTCACGAATTAATTGATGGCGTTTGTGTGGCTAAAAAAGATTGCGGCAAAGATATGAATGGCAATGATATTGCGGATGATTCATGGTTCTGTGCCGATGCTCATACCGTTAAATCGTGTCTTAGCGGAGAGGTTACAGACGTTTCCATTAATTGTGATGCACCAAAGGTTTGTAATCCAGAGACAATTAATTCAACATTCCAATGTGAAGAACCGGCAGCTTCTTGCACCAAAGACATCTGCACCGCTGGTAATATACAGAAATGCGAAGGTGGTACACTTGCCGCCGCAACACCTTGCTCTGGTATTGAAAACGCCAAGACCTACGGTTGCAATACCGAGGGTGATAAATGTACTGTTACGGAGTGTAATGGCGATCTCGTTCCAAATTCAGAAGGAACTGCATGTGTCGAAAAGGACAAAGCCGCTTGCTCCTACGGTGGTGTTGAGGTTGCCCATGGCGATGTCGGATGTAAATCGGATACCGTTTTATCGCTGTGCGATGATGGGAACTGGGATACGACAGCTGATGAAACCTGTATTTTAGGTTGCAACGTTTCGGGCAAAGATTGTGCAAAATGTACATCCAGTGATATCATTTGCGATGGGGCTCTTGCAATTCTCTGTGTTGCTGACACAAAACCCGCTGCATCTGATACCGAAACCTGCAAAGATGCTGCACATTGCATTGCCGGCGAAGGCTGTGTCGAATGTATAAACGATGACGACTGCGCCGCTGTCGAAGGCAAATCTGCATGCGATTTGACGAAATATGAATGTGTGCCTAAGACTTGTGAAGATGCGGTTAGCCATGCCTCTGTTGCAGGTGATGGTAGTATCGGCTGTATGAGCGAAACAGCATACTCCGCTTGCAAGGATGGTGTCTGGAGTACAGTTGAGGCTGATATTTTAGAATGTGATCCTGGTAAGACTTGCGATCCTGCCTCAACCGATTGTGTGGAAGGATCAAGTTCTGGTATTACATCATTGTCTTTAGACACTGGTGATAATAAACTCGTATGCTCCGAATTTAAAGATGGAGAAAGCTATCTTGCTGGCTATAGTGCTTGTGTAGATTCTTCTGAGGAAAAAGCACCATATTCATTTAGCTTTGAATATAATGGTTTAAAATGGGAAAGTAAGAGTAGTGCAAAAGGTCGTTTGAATATTAAAGAGACACCACAAAACCTTGTCCTTTCTAATTTAAATGGCGTTAGTAAGGTTGCGATTACCTATTCAATTGATAGCACAAAGCCAAATTCTTTGGTCTTTACTGATGATAAAGATGGTACTAAAACACTTTCAACAAATGCGAAGGCTACAGACGTGACATTTACTTATGATATTACGTCTGGAGCAACAAAAGTAACAGTTGCAAAAGGTACAGGTACTAATGCTTATTTAATTTCTAAAGTTGTTGTTGAATAACGAACTCCCCCCTCCCTGTGAGGGGGATTTTTTTATCTAGTGAAAGGCAATCGGTTTTAGTGAATAGTGAATAGTGAATAGTGAATGGTGAATAGTGAATAGTGAATTTGGCAAGGAAAACACTTGCGCGTAAGCACCCTGTCATGTATATGGATTGGTGACAAAAACTGGTGATTATGTCGTTTTTTGTCAATTGTCGGGGTGAACGATGGCAGCGGTCGAATATCGGCGAGAGAAATACATCCAGGATTTGGTATTGCGCATGGGCAATGGCTTGATCAAGGTGATTACCGGGATGCGCCGCGTGGGCAAATCCTATTTATTATTCAAATTATTTCGGGATTATCTTCGCGATCATTCGGTTGAAGATTCGCATATCATTTCGATGGAGTTCGATCGTTGGGAATGTCGCATGTATCGCAATCCGGAGAGATTCATGGCATGGGTTGCCGAACAGATTGTGGACGATGGGATCTATTATATTCTTCTTGATGAGGTCCAGATGTTGACCTCGTTTGAAGAGGTGTTGAACTCTCTACTCCATATACGCAATGCGGATATTTATGTGACGGGCAGCAATTCAAAATTTTTGTCGAAAGATGTCATTACAGAATTTCGCGGACGTGGTGATGAAATACATGTGTATCCTCTGACATTTCGCGAATACATGCAGAGGTTTTCGGGGGATACCTATCACGGGTGGGCCGAATATTACACTTATGGCGGTTTGCCCGCAGTGGCCGGGATGCAGACTGATTCACAAAAAATGGGGTATCTGGGCAGTCTGTTTCGTGAGGTTTATTTTAAGGACATTATGGAGCGAAACCAGCTATCTCTCAGTCAGGAGCTGGATGATCTCGTCAATATTCTGGCATCTTCGGTTGGATCGCTTACGAATCCATCTAGGATAGAATCTACTTTTAAAACCGTTCTCCGGTCTGGCATCAGTGTCAATACAATAAAGCAATATATTGGATTTCTTGAAGATTCTTTTCTCATAGATGAGGCTTGTCGATACGATATCAAAGGCAGGAAATACATCGGCTCTCTGCTTAAATATTATTTTGAGGATGTGGGACTGCGAAATGCACGCATTGGTTTTCGTCAGACTGAAGAAACGCATCTTATGGAAAATATCCTCTATAATGAGTTGAGATATCGCGGTTTTTGTGTGGATGTAGGGATCGTCGAGGACAGAACAAAGGATGAAGATGGCATTTGTCAGCGCAGACAGCTTGAGATCGATTTCGTTGCCCATCAGGGAAGTCTTCGGTACTATATTCAGTCTGCACTTAGTCTGCTCGACGAAGCCAAGATACAGCAGGAAAAAGCTTCTTTCTATAAGGTTAGGGATTTTCACAAACGAATAATAGTCGTTAAAGATGTCATGCCTGTGCAGCGCGATGAAGCTGGCATTGTGACGATAAGTTTGTACGATTTTCTACTCAATCCGCGAAGTCTCGAGTTATGAGTGTATTACGATTCGATAGGTTGCAAAAGTTGACCTGTGTGATATGGATGATACCTTTGCTCTATGGCTGCGGTGAGTCGCCATATTGGGAGTCCATCGATGGCGATGATGTCGGCGAGCCCGGGCAGTGTGCGCCGGTGTGCGTCAAACGTGTTTTGACGACTTGCGATGAAAACGGGCGCGAGGTGCAAACACCATGCAGCGGCGATACGCCTTACTGTGGCTACGACAATGGCCGCCCCGTTTGTGTACCGCCAGTCTGCAATTACAATGGAGAATTGCTTAAAACCGGTGAAACCAGCTGCAGCGGTACCGTCAAAGTGACTTGTATGGAGGACAATTGGGCACTGCACGAGAATTGTGCAGACAGAGGTCTCGTGTGCCGTCATGGAGATTGTGTCAACTGTGAGGATGGATCATCACCGTTTTGTTTTGAGGATCCGAATGTTAATCACCTGCTGATATGCATCTGTGACACACCCCGTGGTTAACGTAATCTTTGATAC
Organism: Myxococcales bacterium UBA4248; assembly: GCA_002395385.1. GTDB lineage: Bacteria > Myxococcota_A > Bradymonadia > UBA4248 > UBA4248 > UBA4248. The sequence continues at coordinate 775 of DGWW01000103.1, read as the reverse complement.
AAAAAAACTGAACAATTGAACAAGGATAAATGGTAAAAGTCTATCCGGATGGGGGAACATTTTGTTTATTCGAAGATAGATGAGTTAGATAATGTCAACCAAAGAAGTCTTGTTGGATTGTGGTTTAGCGCTTTTTTCAAAAGCAAGCTATGATCGTGTGGGTGTGCAGGAAATCGTAGATGCTGCGAATGTGACGAAACCGACTTTGTATCACCATTTTGGTTCGAAACTTGGATTTTACGAGACCGTTTATAACTTGCATATCCAGTCGTGGTTTGATGAAATGAGCCAGAAAGCGCGTTATGAGCGTGATTTGGTGAATAATCTTAATCAACTTGCTGTTTGTGCGATAGAACATTTTATTTCGAATGAAGAAGTTTACCGGATGTTTGAATTTTCCATCAACGTATCCAGGACTTCAGAGAGCTATGATTTTGTGATGGACCATTTTCGCTCATTTTTGCGCGATATTTGGATGATGTTCGATATGGCCATTGAGCAGCACGGCAATTTAAAAGGTAAGACCAGCCTATGTACCTGGCATTTTTTTAATATTCTTCGGGCAGAGATCTGTCTTGTACTGGATAAATATGACGAATATACGCCTGACTTGCCCTATAAAGTCGTTCATCAATTTATGTATGGTATTTTTGCTTGACAGGATTGGGTCGGTTTTATAGATTATCTGTCAACGCACGTTTGGTGCGCATGCGAGTTTGGCTCAGTTGGTAGAGCGCTAGCTTCCCAAGCTGGATGTCGCGGGTTCGAGTCCCGT
>DGWW01000290.1 GCA_002395385.1 Myxococcales bacterium UBA4248 | reverse complement strand
GAAAGAAGGAGCTTCCCGAGAGATGAAAAGCGCGACGAAAGAAGGAACTTCCCGAGAGATGAAAAGCGCGACGAAAGAAGGAGCTTTCCACGCAATGAACGCCGCGACGATCGTGCACGAAACCATGAGGGCGGCGATACGGGCAAAAAGCGTCCATTTGCAAAAGGCGTAAAACCTAAGGGGCGAAGATAAATGAAATGGCTTTGTATGACCAAAGTGGTAATGCATTCTTTGAGGAATAACTTGGCATTGAGTTGAAGTTAAAATCGGCAGCCAGCATGTGAGCGGGCTGTGCCGAATGATGAAACGCCAATGACTTCCAGGCAAAGCATTCCAACACATATCCCATACAAAGCCCAAAGACTGGATATCAAGAGAACATTGACTATCCCATGAATGAAACATGCCCTTCATGAAAGGTATATAAACAATTAGAATGAGATATTCTTTTTTCATAGTATTATTGGCTGCATCCCTTCTGCACCCCCTGAATGCATGGTCAGAGAATCCACAGGAAGATTTTGGTAAATCGGCGGTAGCACAAACCCTGATGAAACAAGCCAAAAACCAGGAAGCTGCCCCTGTGCGAACAGTTTCAGCACCTGCAGCATCCTCACCATACGAGTACCATGAAGATATTCCCGAAGATGTAGATGCACTCATGGAACGCGTAGAAACTCAGAATTCCGCACTTGTAGAAGAATTTGAGCAGCTTTTACAAAAAGATGCACTCAACCCGGATGCCCCCAAGTGGCTGGGGCAAATTGCAGAGTTTCATTGGCAGACGGCTCACTATGCCTATCTGCGAGCCCGCAGGGCATGGCTGGCCGAACTCGACAAATGCGTCGATGATGAAACCAAATGCCCCGAAGAACCACAGGCCGACTATCACGAATCTATCAATGATTACCGTAAAATTCTGGCAAACTATCCCTCATACGAACACATGGATGATGTTTTATTCAGACTCGGTGATGCACTGATTCGAAATAAACAATCCAAAGAAGGCATCAGCTATTTACACCGGCTCACCCAAAGTTATCCCAATTATAAGGATCTGGATGCTGCCTATCTCGCTATGGGAGAATTCTATTTCTCGCAAAAAAACACAGGGACCGCACAGGCTGCCTATCAGACGATCATCGATAAATATCCAAAATCGACCTATTATCAGTATGCTCAATATAAATTAGCATGGACTTATCTCAATCTGGCGGATGATGAATCCTATTTAACGGCAATTCAATTATTTAAACAGGTCATAGAATCTATCGATTCTCGCTATTTATCCGCCGTCGATTCGGAGGGACAAATCGATGAAAACAAACTCAAAACAGGCGAAGTTTCATTCAGAAATCAGGCATTAAACGATTTAAGTACGACGTATGCCGAACTGCCGGGTGGCTGGAAAGAAGCGCGCACTTTTTTAAACACCAAACTTCCCAAAGATAAGGCGCGCGATAAAATTGAGCAACTCGGCGGCATTCTCGATGCTCAGGGCAAATTTGAAGAAGAAATCGAACTCTATTCGGATTTGATTGCCGAATCCCCAAATCATCCCCATGCCATTGACTGGCGGCTGGCCAAAATAGAAGCTTTAAAAGCTTCAAACAGACTTGATGAAGCCGAAACGGTAACGCGCGAAACCATTGCTGCTGTCAGCCCTGAAAGTACTTGGTATGCAGCCAATAAAGATGACAAAAAAGCTTTCGAAAGTGCACGCAAGTTTGCCTCCTACCAATTATATATTCTTGCCGTTGCATCGATCGAAAATGCAGAAAAAACGAACGATGCAGCCAAGAAAGATGCCTACTGGGCCGATGCCGAAGACCTGTTGCTGCAGCAGATCAAATATTATCCCAACGAAAAAACCGATTTTGATATTTACTATTCCTACGCCTATGTTTTGGATGAGCGCTCAGATGCTGCATTATCAAAGCTCAAGAAAGAATATGGCAAGCGTCTAAAAACAGAACCTTCACTGGCATCGGATGTATTGGAAAAATTAAAACTGGCCGCAACAGCATACCAGAAAATCATTTCCTGGGAAGACAAAACGGATCGTGAAGAACAAATCAAAGTGGCCGCGAACCGTCAGGTCTTCGTATATGCCAATATATTGGCGACCTCGGACCCAGAATGGTCGATCATCAATTCGGCCAAAACAACCAGCTTCATCGAAGAGAAGCGCGGTTCCGCAGTGCTCGAAGCAACCCGGCTCACAGATGCTGAGCTCGGGTTCGTGCATTCTGCCGAACAATATGCCGCGCTCTACCCCAAAGATGATGAAACGCCTGCTTTCCTATGGCGTGCGGCTGAAATCTACCGTTCTCATAACGATTACAATCAAGCCGCTGGAAGATTTGACCAGATCGTGACCAACTTCCCCGATCATCAGTATGCTGCAGTCGCCGTCGGTTCGATGTTCGAATTGTACAATAAAGCCAATAACTACGAAAAAATCGAATACTGGTCCAAGTGGCTCATCGAACAGAAAAACTTCAAACACTATACCGAATCGGAACTCGAAGATACGGCTTCTTTCGCAATTGACAAACAAGCCGTGGCGCTGGCAGATGCCCAAAAGACAGATGAAGCTGTCTCGACGATGATGCGCATCGAACAATCGTTCCCTCATCGCAAGGAATTATCAAGTGCTGCACGTTTTAAAGCCTCTGCTTTCGAAGAGTCCCGCGAAGGCTGGGCAGCCGCAATTGCACTGCTGCTGCCCCTCGAAACTGACGCTCCAAAACCTGAACAGAGAGCACACGCGGCTTACAAAATTGGTGTCGATTCCGTTAGAATAGCTCGCTATTCACAAGCTGCACAGGCTTTCGAACGCTCAGCAAAAGGCTATTTTGAAATAGCCAGAGAAACGAATCCGTCTCCCACAGACGAACCCGTCAAATCGAAGGCAAATTCAAAGAAAAAAACAGCCAAACCAGAAGAATCCAAAAACACACCCAAATTGAGTGACGATAACCGCCTCGAAGCCGCACTCTCTATTTTTTATGGAGCTCAGATTTATCGAAATCTCAATGATACCGAGCATGCTGCGGCAATTCTCGACAGCTATCTTGCTGTCAGCTCATCCGAAGGTTTTGCGCTTTATCAGGTTGGTGATACCCAAAAAACTGAAATTTCCGATGATGAAAAAAACAATGCAGTCGCTCTGTTGACCAAAACGACAGCCATGCTGGAACGCGCTTCACTCGAAGATGTCCCCTCCAATGCAATGAACCAGCTTGCAGTTTTTCAGTCAGACGAGGCTATCTCCAATGAAGTACCTGCATTGCAGCGGCAAGTCTATTTCCAGTGGACACAATATGCTGTCGATTCAAAGAATATCGATGAAGGCAAACGCGCACTTTCAAAACTTACTCCTGACGAAAACGACTGGAACAAAGCTGAACTGGCGCGTTATCAATACCTTCAGGGAAAAATCTCACAATTGGAATTCGAAAGTGTCGTACTGGAGTTCCCAGTCCGCACACTGAGAAAACGCATCGAACAAAAAGCCGCTTTTCGCCAAACCGCAGAAAAGTATTTCAGACAGGCAATCTCCTATAAAGTTGCACAAATTTCGACTGCTTCTGCATACGAAATTTCACAAATGGCTTTGTACTTCAGGGATGCTTTTAAAAATCTGCCCGCTCCCAAAGAGCTGGAAAATGATCCGGATGGACTCGAAGAATATACCACCTGGCTTGAAGATGAGCTCATATTCCCTGCAGAAGATGCCGCAGCTGCATACCTGGATGCCGCCCGACAAATTACGGTTCAATTGGAATCCTATACAAAAGAAGCAAAAAAATCGGCACAATCGCTGGCTGAACTCAAACCAGATGATTATCCCGTTTCAAAAAGCTCCATTGTTTTTTAACTCTTTATAAAATGGATTGATTCCCATCTTAATGATGCTCACTTTCTTAATGACAAATCATTCGTCGTTATTATTTTCCCTCATAGATTCACCCAACTAAAGAATTAAGAAGACAGAACCAATCCGTTTTATAAAGGATATCATTTAATAAGGTAACTCAATGACGACGCCTTTTTTTGGCAACTCACATGGATTGAATACACGCGAGGTAGAAGCGCTCAAAGGGCTTGGATTACTCAAGTGCCCGCAAAACCTTCTGATTACCAGGGAACTGGCACACCGAATGACGAGCATCAGCGATATGCTGCACCGCAAAGTCGGCGTTCTCCTTGGGCGTACCGGCCATGTTGAATGCATCGTACTCGGAGATTCAGAACGCGCCTATTTGCCCGATATTGGACGTTCACGTGCTGGTATCGGACGTCTAAGGGGAATCCGATTCGTTGTCACAGCATTCGAAGTCAAAAAAAATGCCCAGAATCAGAATGAGCTTCTGTCGATGGACGAAATCACCGATCTTGCGAAGCTACATCTCGATTTTGTCGCCGCCATCGAAACCAATATTCTCGGTGCCCCAGGGTGTGCCGAATATGCCCACTTAGTACCATCACAGCGAGGCGTCTCGGTCGCCAGAACATTTGCGGATGATTTCTCCGAATTACCGACAAATGCCGACGAGATTCTGCATGCTGTCGAAACAGAGCTTCGCCTGACCACAGAAAAAGCACGCGAGAACCGCAATCCACCCGCGATTCTTGTTCACCTCGATACCGGCGAACATGACGCCAAAGAACGCCGTGAAGAAATGCTCGAACTATGCAGAACTGCCGGAATCGAAGTCGTCCGCATCATCGAACAACGCCGCAGACAGCCTGATCCCAAAAGTCTCGTAGGTTCCGGAAAATTGCAGCAAATCGAATTGATCGCACTGGATGAAGATGCAGAATTCGTCATTTTCGACCGGGAACTCAGCCCCGCACAAACCCGAGTGATCTCTCACACCTTGCCCCACAAAATACTCGATCGCACACAGCTTATCCTCGATATCTTCGCCCAAAGAGCCAAATCGCTCGACGGAAAATTACAGGTTGAACTCGCTCAACTCAAATACAATCTCCCCAAGCTCATCGATCAGGACACCGCAATGAGCCGACTGACCGGCGGCGTGGGCGGCCGCGGCCCGGGAGAAACCAAACTCGAATTGAACCGACGAAAGGCGCGCGAACGCATGAACGCACTCGAACGGGAATTGAAAAATCGTTCAAACCATCGCGCATTACAGCGAAAAAAACGCAGTCAACAACACATTCCCGTTTTCAGTCTCGTCGGATATACCAACGTCGGCAAATCTACACTGCTCAACGCATTGACGCAATCCGAAGTCTATGCAGAAAACCTGCTGTTTGCCACACTCGATACCACAAGCCGGAGACTGCGATTCCCACGGCTGCAGGAAGTCATCTTTACGGACACCGTCGGTTTTATCCGAGATTTACCTCAGGATTTGGTACAAGCTTTTAAAGCAACACTCGAGGAACTGAATGACGCCGATGTCCTGCTGCACGTCATTGATGCGTCAAGCCCACAGGTACATTCTCAGATTGCATCGGTCGAAGCCATCCTTAAACAGCTGGGACTCTCAGACAAACCCATGATTCGAATCCTGAATAAAACCGATCTCATCGATCCGCAGGAAGCCATCGAACTCTCACGCCAATATGATGCCGTTGCCATTTCTGCAAAATATCGATCCTCTGCTTTGCCGCTTATCGATCGCATTCAGGAATTCTACATGGCCCAAACCGGCGAAAAACCAAAAACTGAATCAGAAATCAAAATTCGGACTTTCGATGATGAACCGGAAGTCATACAACTATTTCCCGATACAACCCACTAAACCAAACAAACGATAATATAAAGGCAAATCACTATGATCAATCTGATAATCAGTCTTTTAATTGGTGCCGCTTCCTGGGGACTGTCACTGCTCATTTTCGACAGTCCGATGTCTGGCATCATACCCTTCATCATCTGTACTTTACTGTCCATGGTGATACTCAATCGCATTACCTCGCGCAAAGTCAACGCCATTATCAATGAAGGCATGCAGATGATGCAGAATATCCAAAGCCTTCCGAGTGAACAGGCACGCATCAATCTGTGCGACAAATGTATAGATACGCTTAAAAAAGGTTATGCATATAAAAATTATGTCTTTTTCCTTAAACAGCAGCTCAACGCCCAGATCGGATCGATTTATTATGCAACGAACCGTCACAAGGAAGCCGAGCCCTATCTTGCAAACGCATTTGTACGACAAGCCGAAGCTGTATGTATGTATGCCTGCCTGCTTTATCAGAAAAAAGATTATGACGGCATGACTGCACAATTTGAAAAAGCACTCAAATTTTCACCGAAAAAGCCAATGCTGTGGAATATCTATGCATGGTGCCTGTTAAAATCCAAAAAGCGCGATGAAGCCATCTCTGTACTCAATCGCTGCCTGACAGCCAATCCTGCCGACAAACCCACCATGGATAATCTGGATTTGCTCAAAAACAGCGGTGCCATGAAAATGCGCGACTACTATCATGAGCAATGGTATCAATTTATGCTCGAAAAACCAAATGCCATGGAATTGCAAAAGATGTTGCTCGATAAGCATTCTGTAGTACGATCGCGTTAATCAATATTTACGGGTATATATGTGGTGGGCGCCATTCTTTTCGTAGAATGGCGTTTTTTTTGTAGTTTTGTCCGCTAATGCAGTTTACATTTATTTTTTATGGGGGGCT
>DGWW01000301.1 GCA_002395385.1 Myxococcales bacterium UBA4248 | reverse complement strand
GCATCCCAATTACGAATTACGAATTACGAATTCAGAACATCATTCACCTTTAGCTTTAGAAAACACACTTTAGTTTTACTCCAATTCCGCATTCCGCAATAAAAACAATGTCATTCTGGAAAAACGGTCTTCATTTTACATGTCAACAATGCGGCCGCTGCTGCTGTGGCGAACCCGGTATCGTTTATTTTAATCCACGGGAATTTGATGCGCTCGCGAAACATTTAAAAGAAACGCGAGGCATTGAACGCGATGTACTCATTCGGGATTACATGCGCCCATGGATGGATTCATACACAGCCCGTGATGATTTTCCGGATGGTCACTGTATCTTTTACGATCATGGATGTACGGTCTACGAATATCGCCCCTCACAATGCCGGGATTTTCCCTTTTGGCGGTGCAATCTCGCTTCGAAATCGGAATGGGATGAGACAGCACAAATGTGCCCCGGCATGAATCAGGGAAAATTTTGGAGCGCAGAAGAAATCAAAGCCATCGCATCCAAAGCACGACTGTAATAACTGATTAAAACCATAAGCAACAACCCCCAGGCGAATTTTTTATTTTTACAAACGGATTTGTTCGCAACTAACGTTGCTCACTGTTTTTAATGATACAGCGAAGGCCGTTAGGCCTGAGCAAATCCGTTTGTTAAAACAAAATAATCGCGAAGGTCATTAGACCTGAGCAAATCCGTGTTTTATGAGTAAAGAGAACGTCCAAAAAGGGAACTCGAAACAGTCAGATAAAAAGCCCGAAAGCGAACCATCTGCCTTACACCATCCCGGACGACCTTTTTTAAGGCGATGGACTACCGCATGGTTACTGGCCATTCTCTTTCACTTGGCAATCGTCGTAATTCTCGCATGGCACCTCATTCCCGAGACGATGGTCAATGTTTCTGGCATGGTTCCTGCCCCCAACGAGACCGTAGAACTCATGCCCGCACAGGCCATCGAACCGGCTGTTTTTTTCACTTCGAAACCCGAAAACCTCAATGGTGAAGCAGCATCTCTGTATCGCATCGAGCCCGATGGTACCAAAACGCTGATATCCAAAGCCCACGCCCATCCTAAGCGCAAATTTGGCTTGCAGTTTGATGCTGTACAAGAACCGGGTACCTATGAAATTGTCGTCGATGATGGCGAAAATGGCGTCGTTTCTAATCCGAACACGTTTGATGGTGAATTTACAGGCAAATTTCCATCGGGCAATCGCGATCCTGGCGGCGTTTTTGCCGCACAATTCAAGATTGAACCTAAAGCCCATGAAATCATGACGGCAACCCTTTACGATCCTCAAAAACCATTGGCCAATGAGGAACCTGCAGCCAAAGCCTTACAACAGCCCAAAGAGGCACCACAAATTCCTCAAAAACCGATCCCACCAAAACCGCAGCCGAAACCGCAACCCAAGCCCAAGCCCAAGCCCAAACCTAAACCGACGCAAGCACCAACATCGCCGCTCGTCAACGAGACGGTCAGCCCAGTCCATTCGGGCGAACCTTCGACCGATGAACCATCGCCTGTGCAATTAACCCCAGAAAATCTGCGTGTTTCGGCGCTCAATCTTGCTCCTGAACTCATGCAGGAATCGGCAGCAATCGCACAAAAAACCTTCGAGGAACGCGATCAAAACACCTTTGTAGCAGCAGCCGAACTGGCCAAAAAAAGGTTTGAATCGGCATATAATAATGATGGCCCCGTGATTGGCCCAGGTCAACAAGGCAATTCACTCGCTCACAAAAAAGATGTCGCCGAATTCCTCGCTCTGATGCACAAAGAAATCCACCCATTGTGGGCGCATGGCTATCTATTGCGCCTCGATACGATTTACCGACAACCCGGTTCACGCATCAACGATCCCGATCTCGAAGCCGTCCTCGAAATCACACTCGACAGCCTCGGGGCCGTTTCGGATGTCCGTATGGTGCGTTCGAGCGGGATTACCGATTACGACAACGAGGCAATTCACGTCGCATGGAACTCATCGCCAGGCGTCCCGCCCCCCGCCGAAATGCGTTCCAATAACGGCAAATCGTACATTCATTGGACTTTTTGGCGCGATCAAAGACAATGCGGTGTCTTTGGCGTTAAAGTCTTTAAATTGCAGGGCAACAAACGCGATGCCCTCAATTTTAGCCTTAAGGCCGTACAGCTTCAGGAAAAGAAACTCGGCTTGCAGCCCTCCGTTGTCAATATTCCCGGCGTAAAAGGTCTCGATTCGGTTAAGCCCCAAACCGGTGATGCACCACAGGAATCCGCACCTGAACCTTTGCCCGAGCGCATCAATCCTTTGGATGATTGATTTTTTGGGGGCGTGCCTATGCACAGGAGACGTTTCACGAAACGTCTCTACTGTGCATACGGCAACGCCTGCGCGGCTATCGTCACCGATACGCCGCGCATTTTTTTCAAAAAAATGCATCCCCAAATGTAACAACCGATTTCTCCTTGGCATTATTATGATGCATAGCACTCATGTTATGACTATTGCAGAGGAGAAAATTATGGCTGCGAAAAGAAAACGATTCGGCAGGCACGCAAACTATGCCCGCATGACGATGTTCTCAAATTGCCTGATGTTTCATGTGTTTAATCATGCACCAGATGTAGTTGAACACATGCTACACGTTATCTTGGGCATCCCATTACATGTGACAAAAGTACATGTTGAATATCCATTAAAATTCAATACAGGAACAGGCATTCGCATGGATGTACATGCACTGGATAAGGATAAGATCCATTATAATATTGAAATCCAAAATAATATCCAAGGAGCCAGTATTGAACGTGCGGATTATAATGGCGCCGCGATGAAAGTCTTTTTTTCAAGAAGAAAGAATAAAAAACGCTGGGTCCCGAGAACATTTGTTATCTTTATTACAAGCAATGGCTACAATTGTCATGGACAGCCTTTTTACCGTTATTCTCTGCGAGGCCAGAATGGCGAGGAAACCGGCGTTGGTACCGTCATCATTTTTGTGAATGGGCTATGGCGAGATGAATCCGATTTGGGTAAAATGATGCACGACTTTGGATGTGCAGATCCTAAAAAAATGAAGGATGCTGTATTTGCCAAACGCGTGGCACATGTAAAATCGGACAAAATGGTGAGGCGCAGTATGGATGAATATGAAGCCAGAAAATACCGCAAAGCTGAGAAATCGGGATACAAAAAAGGCCTCAAGATTGGAAAAGAAGATGGCATCAGGATTGGAAAAGAAGATGGCATCAGGATTGGAAAGGCCCACGGAATCAGAAATACGGCACTGCGCATGTTGCAATCCGGATCGTTCAGTGAAGAACAGATCGTAGAAGCAACGGGGCTTACGACAGAACAATTGCAAAAAATTAAAAACGCGGCGTATCCTGTGGGCGACGCCCACAGGATAGCCGCGTTAAGCGAGCCGTAGCGACGTGTCATGACACGTCGCAAGGCAAGCCCCAAAACATCATTCTTCCCGAACGGCGCGAACGTAAATGGGTGCTGTACCGCGCAGACAGGCAGTGTCTTTGACTGCGTTCGTTTGAGTAACGGCTACAGCTTGACCGCCAGCACCACCTGGTGTTCTATAAGTATTTACACCAGCACAAGCGTTGTTATTATAAGCAGCTGCAGTGAGCGATACAACGGACTGTTTTCCTTGTTTCTTTTGGTTCTCATCTTCGGAGTATATATGCTCGATACGATTGCCTTCGGTTTTTTGATCGCCGTTTATACTGGGATCCCCGGTAAAATTCGTCGGCAAATCAAAGCCGCAGTTGCTTAGAGACGCCAGGACTGTATCATTAAAGCAGTTGGTATCCGTGCTGTTGTCGCAACTATCTTTGGTAATGCTATCATGGTTGCATGTAAAGACGAATGGATATGTCCATCCAGCCAGGCCACCAGCACCGATACCACCGGCACCGCCGCCGCCACCAGCGCCGGCACCACCATAGGCACCAGAATTAAGACATTGATCTATGGCTGATGCCCAGCCATTGGTACTCGATCCGGCACCACCGGCACCGCCAGGCTGTGGTGAACCACCGCTGCCATTATGCGTCGTAACCTTCGTGGTGGCGTCCATTAAAATGCGCGTCGAACCCTCGGTTGTCGAAGTCGAACGCACCGCAATGCCGATGGCGCTGCCGCCAGTACCGCCAGCCTGGCCACCTTCGCCGCCACAACCGCCAAATCCGCCTCTCGGTCCCAAACAGGCCGTTGAGATTTTATCTCCCATGCCTTGGTCTTCATCGCAGTTATAAACCGCACCACCACCGCCACCGCCGCCGGTATAACCATAGTGCCCCTTTGACTGACTGCGATCACTTTGGACATAGAGCGAATAGGGAGTATGCGCCGTGTCGATCACAAATGCCATCGTCGTTTTATCCGAATCGCCATTCTCGCCAGGCTGACCGCCGTAACCGCCTTCGCCCTGGGCTGTGGGAAATTTCCAAATCCCAGTGCAGGATTGGTAACAATAACTATACGAACCGCAGAAATTACCGCCACTAGCCGTGCCAGCGCTTCCACCTTGACCGTATTTTGAGAGATCACCGTTACCAGTGCCACCTAAACCTTCTTTTCCGTTATGAAAATCAATCTTATTACTCTTGGTTTTGAAATAGGAGTAGCCAGGACAACCGCCGCCACCGGGGATTCTAAGCCCCGAAAGATCATCGGTTGGACACGTGGGAGTGCCATTCAAGTGACAGAGATTATATTGATATTGGGAATCATAAGCGTGTGGATCTGCGAAAATATTATTATTATTAGTTGTAGCAATGATTGGGTTATTTGAAAGGGCAATGACATTCGACTCGTTCGGATTGTCGGCAACCGCCTTGGGAAAATCATTCGTAGCAAAGCTGTAGCCATCGATGGCTTTCACGTTGAGTTTGATATTGCTCAGATTGAGTATTTTGGCACCGACCATCGCATTGATGCCAATAAATGTGGCACCGTCAGCCAAACTGGCAGGGAGTACACCGCTCGGTGTCACATTGATTTCCAAAGAGTCCAGTTTGAGCGAAAATGGGTTTTGGGAAGAAGGCTGCATCAAAGCGTAGATTTGAGGGGGATTCACGGCCGGGATTGTTGGTGTCCAGGTAATCTTTGTTGGTTTTGATTCCTGTTTCCATAAATCGAATTCAGCCGGCATCTGATAAATACTGTTGTTAATTCTGTTAAAACCACCATAGATGCGGATGATTTCTTCGGGCTGTGACTGCTCGGACTGCTTGTTGACGGGGTTATAGATGTAAGTCGTCGTTTCGACACCACCGATGATTTCGGTTTTGATCGTCAACGATTCATATCTAAAATAATACTGATTGGGATCGAACGCAGAATTGCTGCGTTTGCTTTCGGTGAGCAGCGCATGCATCTTATAGGCACTGATGATATGGCCTTCTTTGACATGGTTTTCTTCGTCGGGAAGGTCAGCACTCGGATAAACGTGAAGCGTTTGTTTATTATCCTGTTGTCCGAGTGTTGGAATCTTCAGAGCATAACTCGTTTTTCCATCACTTTCGACGGAAGATGCGGTAATGTCAAAGTCTTTCTGACGCAGGATGATATCATCGTAAAAGACGACTTTGTCGTCGGCATCTTTATTTGCAGCTTTTTCGATGGCTCCCTGCAGGGTTGAGCATGGCGAGACAAACCCCTTTTCCGCATCAAATCGGCATAGGTTACTGTCGGATCCTAATAAATCACCCTGATCGTCTTTGGTCACAAAGACGGTATGGTCGATATCGTAGTCGACGCCGTCGCAGTTCGAATCGAAAGCATCCCCATAAAAATCGTATGTTCTTGGCTTGTAGAGTGGCTTGCAGATGGTTTTGTAAGTCGTTGAATCACCTTCGGTTACAGCTTTGCTTTGTAAAATGCCAATTCTGCAAAGGTTTACTGATCCATCGATGTTGGTGGGCAGTTCATAGTTATTGGCACTTTTATAGGATTTGTAAAAACTCGTCGACTCGACGCCATTTGCTATCTCATTATAGGGGGCATTTTGAGTAATGACGCATGGGATCATGGCATCTTCGTCAATGATTCCATCACAGTCATCGTCTTTGCCGTCAAATAAGATTTCTCCATCCAAGAGTCCATCCACGGTGGCCTCATTCTTTCCTGTACATTGAAGCGCATAGTTGTCATCTGCTAATTTTTCGCAGGTTACGTTCGCCCTATCGTTGCACACATCATTGTTCTCGTTGCGAACACTGCATATTTCGCCAAACGAATATTGTTTGTGGGGTTCATGATTATCCCCGGTATCTACCCATTTATTTGGTTCATTCAGACCGTCCGGAGTTGCATCACACCAGGGGTTGCCCCTATAACCTGTAATAGTGTCACCGTCTTTTATCACAATCGAACTGCAGTCATTTGCAGTATCAGCGCACCATACTGAGCAAGCAGCAGTCTCGGGTTTGAGCAGAATGCGCGAACCGTCGTTGTCTTTGCCATCGCAGACTTCGACAGCTTCGGGGTTAATCTCACTATCACTGTCATCGGCGTCGTAACAGCCGGGATCGGTGGTTTTGCAGCCATCCTTAAGCGTGACATAGGATTGCGGCGATTGGACGGTTTTCCAGGCTTTGTTGGCGGTATAGCAGTATTTTGTGTTACCAGAGCAGCATACCAGGGTATTGTTCTGATCGAATAGGATTTGAGCCGGATCCGTATCGGTTGCCGAATGGATCGAAGCCACATTGTCGATAGGGAAGTAACCGTCGCTATCGGTGTCGCGGCCATAAACAGCGCCGCCAGTTTTTCCGGTAATGACATCGGTTGCACGCACCCAAATTTCATCGTTGTCTTTTTCTGCCACACGGGCTTCGCTGCTCAAAAGCGCCACATCACAAGTCGTATTCCCTTTGCAGTCGCCGTAACCAAAGGCACATTTTTCGACGCATGTAAACTCGGGAGCAACAGTCTCTATCGTAGCAGTTTTGCGCCAATCGGCATTATAATCAGTCGCATTGACGGGATCACATGTCACCGTAATATTGGCCGTCTGTGCTTTATTACAGGCACTGCCGCAGGCATTGCAGTTATCCGAAGTGCCCAGCAGTTCGAATTTATCGATGAGGCCATTACAATTCAGATCGGTCGCAGTCTTGTCATCGATATCACTGCAGGCGAGTGTTTTTTGGTAATAACGATTGGGATTATCGTCGTCGCAGTCGATGCCTGGATTGGCACAATGCCCGTATCCCGCACCATCTTTGTCGTGATCGTAGCATCCGGTGCATGTACCCGAATCGGGGACGCATGCCTTTGCCGAACCCGCATCCTGGCAGCTGAAGAAAAGCGGGCATTTGTCGGCATTGTCGTCACATGGTTCGAGACACATCCCGTCGTAAAAGACCATGCCTGCAGCGCTGCATGCACTTTCGTCGGCATTGCACAGCTCAATGCCGTAATTGAGATCTTTTTGCAGGTCTTCGTTCATATCGCGTCGGCAAATAGCAGCAAACGGCGTGTCTTTGAGTGCTGTTTCGGGCAAATCCTGTGGCAGCTGAATATTATCGGGATAATCTAAAATCCCCTTGGCAATGACCTGACAAGACCAACCCGATGGGCAGACTTCATCCTCCTTTTTAGTGCATTCGTAAGCACAAACACCGATATCGTCGGACTCTCCGGCCTGCGAACTATGCGTTTTGTTGTAATACTCAGGGCTGATGCGACTGTCGAGTACCGACAGCGGGATCGGTTTTTCCGTCGTAAATTCCTGAATTTCGCCATTGACTTCGAGATGCGTGGTCTTGGATGGCGTGACACTAAAGATGCATTCGCCGACGCCGCAGTCACTGCCCGCACGGCATAGTGTCCACAAAAGTGTGTTGTTCACGCAGGTGCCATTGTCACAAACCTGGCCATCGACGCAGGCAGGATCGCATTCGCCGCCTTGAATTTCTTCGCATTCGCCGTCGTTGCACTCTTGCCCTTCGGGACATTCATCGTCGCTTTGGCATTGTTCGGGGTCGTCTCCATCAAAAAAGCAAT
This sequence comes from Myxococcales bacterium UBA4248, assembly GCA_002395385.1. Lineage (GTDB taxonomy): Bacteria > Myxococcota_A > Bradymonadia > UBA4248 > UBA4248 > UBA4248. The sequence goes on along the minus strand of DGWW01000301.1, from coordinate 6,775 downwards.
TCGCCCCGATGCAGAACGCGCATCGCCCATCGACGCAGGTTTTGCCATCAGTACAAGGAGGATCGCATATTTCGCCAGGGTCTGGGTCTTTGCATTGTTTATCGACGCAAACCTGGTCTCCGGTACATTTGGCACAGGGATCATCATCTTGCCTGGGTTTGCACTCATGGTCGATGCATTCTTCCTGAGCTGTGCATTTGGTGCAGGGATCATCGGGATCGTAGCAAACACTGTTCACGCAGGTTTGTTCTGCACTACATGCAAGGCAGGGATCACTCGCATTGTAGCAGACACCGTTGTTGCAAATTTGATCGGGGCCACAGGCTTTGCAAGGATCATCGGGCGAGGATGCACCATCATCGCATCCCTGGGCGATCAAGACCGCCAGAATCGCCACAAATGCGCATTTGCCGTGCGCCCTTACAGACCTACATACCCCCCGAGACATACGTTTAACTACACCAAGCATACTTTCTCCGAATGATTGAGTCACTACTATTTCAATATGATGTTGGCACAGAAACGAGTCTAGACACATCTCGCCTTGTCATTCATTCAATGAATGATCGTCCGAACACGGACTAAGCTCTATCGCGCCACCGTGATTTTGAACCCATATGAACAATTCGCCCAAGGGAAACCACGTTGGGTAACCCCTACGCTTGTTGGTAAAATATTATTATTAACGGAATTGGTATGATTTTTCAAAAGAATTTGGATCGCATATCACCCAAAACGCGGCGTATTGGCAGCATGGGGCTCGTCCCCTGCCAATAGCCGCGTTAGCGAGCTGTAGCGACGTGTCGTGACACGTCGCAAAGCGAGCCCCAACAAAAAAAGATGCATATTCCTTGCAACCCATGACTAAAGCGATTAATAAAAGCGAATTTTGGGCATTCCAAATCGGGAATGCAATCATCATTTCTAAGAGAGCTTGCACTATCTCATGGCAAAAAAGAATAAGCGCAACACAGATGACGTCGTGAACGGCGATTTTTCGAAAGGATTCAGTACGGGTGCATTTTCGGGCCTCAAATCCCTCCAGACAATTCGCAAAGCCGAAGAAGAAGAGCGTTCCGAGGCGGCAAAACGAGAAGCAGAAGCCCGATTAAAACGCGAAGAAACGGCACGTCTCGAGGCCATGTCGATGCGAGATTTTCGATTTACTGAAGCCGATTTGCACGACGACTCGGATCTCTCGGATGAAGAGATTTTTGAGCAGTCGATGATGCAGATGGATGGCCAACAAGTCGACGTTTATCAATCAAAATTCAACGTCAAGGAGCCCCCCAGACCAGTCAAAAAAGAAGAGGATGCCCCTTTGACCATGACAGACGAAGAGCGAGAATTTGCACTGTTTACGCAGGAAATGGCGCTTTCGAATGTCAAAAGGCTGACGAAGAATACCAAACCCGCCCCTAAACCGCGCAATAAAAAGAAATACAAAGAGCCAGCCATTCTTGAGGATTTAAGCATGGTCAGTGTCGATGCCGCACCAATGGTGCATGAATCGGGTATGAAAACCGATTTTATCGCCCCGCAGGTTGCCGTCACACAGGTCGAAAAAGGCGAGAATTTGATTGAGCGTCCAGACATCGAAGATGCGATGACGGCTTCGCAGAAACAGCTCTTAAAAGATGTCAAGCGATACGAGTCACGGTACGGCATGGTCATTACGCTCAAGTTGCGGGGGCTGACGCTGAATGCCGCGGTGTCGCGTCTGGATGAATTTTTAACGGCATGCATCCATGAACGCAAGCCGTATGCCCTGATCGTCTGCGGCAAAGGTCTGGGAAGTGCCGGAGAACCCGTCATCAAAAATACTGCGATAGATATGTTCCGTTCGGACAAGCGCGTCACGGAATATGCGCCGGTGTTGAACAGTGACGGCGATTTCGGCTCAATTTATATTTCTCTAAAAAAATCATAATGATGCAAAATCATTTCGATTTTGCTTGTTTCAATCTGGGATATATTCCCCACTGCCTGTATAAATAATATAAAAATATATGAGTCAAAAAGACTTAATCAAAGCCATTCAGAATTCGGACGAATCCATCTTTAATGAAGTCATCGCCAAAGACAAATCGCTCGAAGGGGCAACCCTAAAAGGGGCACAAATCGGAGCCATGCGCATTCATTCGATCGATTGCAGCAATACGGAATGGGAAGCATGTATCTTTGATGGAACCGAGTTTGACAGCATCAATCTTCAGGGTGCATTCTTTAATGGTTGTACTTTTTATAATTGTACATTTAAAAATGCCATTATGGCCGAAGCCTCTTTTGACGGATGCGTTTTTAACAAATCATCGATGATCGCCCCCGAAGATCTCGAGGCAGCCGAAATCACCAATTCGCAGTTTAAAGAGTGCACGCTTTCGAATATGCATTTTGTCGACAGCACGCTCGAATCGCTGACGATGACATCGGGAAAAATTGAGAATTTAAGCGGCATTGCCACGCTCAAATCCGTCGTATTGCGCAATGTCGAGGTTGCCGGCATGGACACGAGCGAAATGGAACTTTCGGGATGTGTTGCCAGTGGCTGTACCACGGTTCCCAAAGGGTTTGTCGCAAGTGAAGGCAAACGAAGAAGAGTATAATCGGGAGGGATTGTGCCGAAATTTCTGCGACATATCATTTTGTGCGTACTCGCGATAATACTAACTGCCTGCGCAAGTACCCCAAAACAAAAGGTAACTGAAGTTTCGCGCAATAGGGATTATACTTTCGAAAGGGTAAACGACGATCCAAAGGCAGTTTATATTCCAAAAGGTGCCTATCTCGTCGGCGTAAAAAAAGCTGGAACCTATGCCCTGAATGACTGGGTGCGATTTATACCGGGAACGATATGGCCCGATGAGGAACCCAAGCCAACAATTCTGGCAGGACGCGTTGCAGAACGCACTTCAGATACAGCGCGAATCGAGGTTTTAGCCGTCCAGCCCGGCGTGCGGGATCCCGTTCCGCAATTTGAGGCCTATTCCAGTGAAATGCATGCAGCTCAAGGGCTACATGCAATTACCAAGCGCCTCGTATTCCCGGCCTCCGATGTATCTGGCCAAACCATTGCCACCGAGCTGACGACCGCCAATCTCATCGAGGGCACAGAAATTTATGGTGCTTTTGGACTGAATTCGGGGCAACGGCTTGCTTCGCAGTGTTCCGCACTGCTCCAGGCTGATGTGAATTCATCTGGAAATGTCAGCCTGAAAGTACTCTCGGGCAAAGTCCCGGAATCTCCGGCATTTGTCTTGCTCGATGCCATCCATGAGCCGGCATTCGACGTCAGAATTGTTCTAGGGACTGCAAAACCCAATGCAATCGCCCAAAAGATCGCAGCGCTGCTTGAGGAAGACATTCCTGGTAAAGAACACATTCGGATACAGAATACGCGCCACCAGGATGCAAAAGTCGTCATCCATGCAATGGGCCAGACACAGACCGAGTCGATCGATGTCGAACTTTTTGAAAATGGCGATCAATATCAATGGATAGACCAGGGTATACGCGTCACAAATTCTCCATTCGGTGTCGTTTTGACAGACAATGACGATTCACTGGCTGCGACTGCCATCGTTTCACGCGCATTTTTACTTTTAGGTTATCCCGCATCGGCAGCATGGATTCTCGAAAATGCATGGAACCACACAGATATCGCGGTTGAACGCGCAGCACTCGCTCCTGCACTCGCCCAGGCATATCGCGATATCGAACGAGAGGACTGGGCACTCGAAATTGCACTGGAACTCAAAGGGTATGCGCTGTCGCTCACCAAAAAAGACAAGTCCATCGTTCTTGCAGGCGCTGCTGTCGCAGCAACCACTGCAGGGTCTGCCTCTGAATTTGAAAACACCTTTAATGAAGTCCATGCCCACCGCGCAGATTTACCACAAGCCTGGCTTAAGACGTTTGCCCATGCGTCACTCTTGTCCGGCAATTTGCCCAAATGGCGCGAATACTATTTAAGCGCCTCGCGATCCAAATCGTGGAACGAATTCGACGACTTGTATGCGTGCATGTTCAGAGGCGAAGAAGACGAGGATTTGTGTGATCCCGAAAGTGTCACAACCGATTTTTCGAGGATCTGGCTTCGTACAATGCAAGTCATCCGCAATGAACATCCCTCGGAGATGCTCGAAATCATCGGTTTGGTCGATGATATCGGCGCCCCCAATCTGGCTGTCAAACTGTGGAGCGGTTTTACCGCCCTGGGCGGCGAAGCTGCAATGAAGTCATGGCTAAATGCAGCCCAATATGCACTGCGCGCACAGCAATACCGGCATTATCTGCGCATGATGGTACACTACGCACTTGAGCGAAACAACGGCGAAATCTTTGCAGATGTCATTTCGGGACTTCGTGCACTCGACTGGCGTACAGAACTCGCACATCTTTGTGTCATGCGATCGGCCTTTACCCCTGTGGGCGAAGCCGTCGAACTGCTCAATTTCGCAACCGAACTCTATCTCTCTATGGGCGATCCGGAGAATGCCGCAATTGCCCTCGCACGCCTTGCATGCGAATATCAGAATGCCGGGCAAGACGAGATGGCAACCCAGGCACGCCAGGAAGCCCGAAAATATGGACGTGGATCCCACCAAAAAGAAGTCCTGCAAGCACTCGAGGATGATGCATGTACCCCGACATCCTAAAAGATGACATGGCATACGCAGAATGCAGGCGACTTCTGATGGTCCTGTCTGCACAAAGACGCATACTCAGCCAATGGTTGGGTGAAACAACTGCACCTGCCGATATTCCATTAAACGAAGACAGTGCCTTTGTGTCGGGCATGCTGGCCATGTTCCGTTATGCCCGAGGTGAACAGGTTCCGCCTGTCATTGTGCAGGATTTTAGAGATGAACTGCTTAAAGTCATGTTTTCCGGGCTCGCCAGCGGTGCGTTTGCCTTGCCACCCTTTCAGCGCATGGCCGACAAGCCCTGGGCAGTCGCGTGGCGACTGGCAGAAATTCGACTCGCTTTTGAAGGATACGAGTCGACCGATGTCTCGCAGCTGGCCCATTTACTTGGCATATCCCGAGGTGCGCTTGCGCAACAGCTCATAGAACATGGATATGATCCGAACACGGCGATTCCTGCAGATTTTTTACACACCCTCTATGCGGAGTTTTTAAAGTCAAAGGACAACCCTCATCGGGATATGCCGAAAACGCCAATCGAACTTGACCAATATTAGCTTCATGTGCTAAGAGTCTGGCTTGAATTGTGCGAATGCACAATATTTAAAAATTTTTTCCAAAGGTTTTGAAAATGAAAAAAGTTCTCGTCGTCGATGATAGCAAGACCATCAGAACAATATGTGAGTGGATTTACAAAGGTCTTGAAGATCATCTACTGACTGCCGATTCTGCCCAAAGTGCTGAGCAGATAATGAATTCCGAATCGCCGGATGTCGTCATTGTCGACTATACATTACCAGATGTCGACTCCTATAGCTTTGTTTCATCAATTAAGAACAAAGCACATGTCATCATGATGGGCGGCAGTTACGCGCCTTTCTCTGCCGAAAAAGCCAAGGCATCGGGTGCCGTCGCCGTTTTGATGAAACCCTTCAAAACGCAGGTTTTCTTCGATACCGTCGAAGAAGCTTTTAATGCTGTTCCGGAAACTGTTGCGGACCCCCTGCCTGTAACTTCCGTATCTCCTATCGTGCCTGCCAGCGATGTCCACCAGGCTGTCTCCAATAGCGGTGTAACCAATACCATTTCAAATAGCGGACTTCGCAGCGCACCATCTGCTATGACAGGTAGCGGCCTTCATTCTGGCAGCGGGCTCCATTCAGGAAGTGGACTCCATTCTGGCAGCGGACTCCATTCTGGCAGCGGACTCCATTCAGGAAGTGGACTCCATTCCAACAGCGGGCTCCATTCTGTCGATCAGACGAATGCCGATCCCATGCGTTCCTCAAGTGGACTTCATGCCGCTCCTACATCCGGTATTCAGCGAACTGTTCGTCCAATCGAGAGCAAATCCGCCGGCGTTGCCCCTTTTGGTTCTCGCCCTGCAAATGCCCCTGCTGCACAACCCGCAAGCGCCAAGCGATTCAATTTCCCAGGCACATCTTCTCAACAAGCAGAGCAGCCAATTGCACAAAAATCCGAAGTACGTTCGCCAGACAGTGCTACACCCAAAACGCCTGTACCTTCGATTTCTCCTGTTATGACCGATCCACAGGCACCTCAAATCGATCAAGCCGTTCTGCGCGCCGAAGTGATTGCTGCCGTCAAGAGTATGCTGCCCGCCATCGTCAACAGCTATCTCAAAAAACTCATTCAGGCAGAAGTCAAACCCCAATTGCAGAACTGGGTCGATACCCGCGTTGAAGCGCTCGTTAGAAAAATGATGCAGCAATAATGAAATAATTCCAATCTTATAAAGCGGCCTTTGTGCCGCTTTTTTTTGTTTTTGAAGCCGGCCTTTGCGCAACGCGCATACGGCCTGGCTTTGCGGCCGCTATGGCTCACGCCATACGCGTCCGCGCTGTGATGGATGGCATTGCCGCATCGACAGAGACTGGCCGTATTTGCCACAGGCAAATAGGACAGTCGCGAAGCCGCATTTGCCGCAGGCAAAAAGGCGAAGCAAGAACAAAAAAAAAGGAACATGAAAACTCATGTTCCTTTTAAGCGAGGCGGACGGGACTCGAACCCGTGACCTACGGCGTGACAGGCCGTTGTTGTAACCAACTCAACTACCGCCCCAAGGGCAGGAAAACAAAACCGAGCGAGGCGGACGGGACTCGAACCCG
>DGWW01000300.1 GCA_002395385.1 Myxococcales bacterium UBA4248 | reverse complement strand
GCCGAGCTCGTCCATCATTTTCACGAACGTCTTATTCACGATCTGTTCCCGGCCCTTGGTGATGCGGTTCACATAGGATAGGGTTACTCCGACTTTCTCCGCCACCTCCGTCTGCGTCGTACCGCGCTCGATCAGCTTGTTCCCTTCCGAAATCTATTCTAACACGCAGCCAATAGATGCGTTCTTGGAAAGAGGCCCCAGAATAGCGTGATATCGCCGCTTTACATCTGTGTCTGTTCCTGCCAGATATCCATCTTGTAGCCACAACGTATACCATTGTCATCTGCATTTTTTGTTTTTATTCATCCATTGCACATAAAAAGGACTTCTGCCAACCGGTTCCGTTTACCTTCGGAGTGGCAGAAATCCTTTATTTCCGGGCTTTTTCGGCCCTCAATTATGTGACAGTAAAACTACAGTCTCGACGTGCGGTGTTTGCGGAAACATGTCGACAAAACCGAGGGATCGGATGTTGAATGTATTTTTAAGGCGAGCAAGATCGCGGGCGAGATTGGTCGCTTCGCAGGAAATGTAGAGTATATGCTGAATCTTGGATGATTTGAGATCATGGCACATTTTTTCGGACAAGCCTTCGCGCGCTGGATCACAGATCACGGCTTCGCAATTTGCTGCCATTTGGGGCAATCCTTTGGTGAGATCGCATAGATGTAATTCGACATGTGTATTTGCACCCCAGTTCTTTTGGTTGTATGTGACACCGGTTTCGAAAGCTTTGGGATCGCAGAAAAATTCGAATGCATGTACAGATGGAACGAACTGAGCAGCTCTGAATGTGAGATTGCCTGACCCGGAGAACAGGTCGGCAACGGTATGGGGCTTCGTTTGGATGAGAAAATCTGCCACAATTTGGTGCAGTTGTGCATTGCCTTGCCGGGTTGCCTGTGCAAAATCGCCGATGCGGCGCCAGTAACAAATGTCCGGATGTCCAGGAATGTCAACGGTATCGCGGATCATCTCTTCGCCGGCAATAGATTCGTTGTTAAAACGAATACCGGCAAAGAGATTCGATTTAATGATTTTGTTCAACCAGACAGAGGGCTTTGAAAAGTGATATTTGCCATGTCTGTTGGCGGCGAATTCAGCGGGTTTGATATGCAGGAAAGCTCGGTCGCAATCGTCGATATCGATCTGCAAATCACAGCAAAAACCGGAATCCCACGGTTCGATGGTATTTAAAAAACGGATGATATTTTGCAGGGCTGGTGCAATGACTGTACATGCTTCGGCAGGTACAATGGTGTGCGAATCGCGAGCAAAATAGCCAATTTTACCATTTGTCAGATGCAACCGGACGCGCTGCCTCATGCCGTCGAGCGATCCATCTGCGGCAGAAATAGGATAATAGGTCGGTTCGATCGGATCGATGTGGGCGATTTTAAAGATTTCGCTGCAGAGTGCTTCGCATTTGAGTTTAAATGCAAATTCCGGCTTAACATGGCGAAACCCACAGCTGTCGCATTTGTCAGCAATCGGGCAGCCGTTATTTAAAGTACGAAGCGAAGATACATGATCGCAGGAAATGGCACGGCATCTTCCGAATCTGCTTTTTTCGAAGAGGACTTCTGCTTTGCCTGTTTCTTCGGGCAAAGCGCCATCGACGAAAAAGATCTTCTCATTGTAATACGAAATGCCTTGACCGCCTTTGGCCATGCGAACAATATGATAGGGAATGGTTGGCATAAACAGATAACCTCAGGAGTGGGGTTTCAGCAGAAATATCAGGGCTACCGTCGTATGAATCGGTGCAAAAAAAATCGGTGCGCGTATCGCAGATAGCGCACCGTGCAAGGCGTATCGAGCAGAAGCGACGTGCAGCAGCACGTCGCTTAGCGAGATAGCCGCGCTCCAGCTAGGGGATAGTAACAGTATAACTTCCGTTATTTTCAAAAATGATATCAGGGCTCATGTTTTCTGGGATGATAGTGTCGGATACACCCTCGGGGTCGTACAGCAAAACATTGGTTTTATAATCTGTCGATTTCAGCAAATCTGGGTTGAGTAGATTTCTGCCGCCCATTTCCGGTGCAAATACATTTGAGAAGGTCTTCGATTCACCGGCTTTTAGAGTCAAAGCTGCACTGAATTTGATATGCCCTGTTCTGTTATAGATGCCTTCCCATCCATAATAAACGCCGTCCTTGTCGGGATTGGCAAGTACAAAGCAGACCTCGCCCTTCAAGTCAACCGATGATGCACTTGAATTCTTGATCGTCAGGTTGAAATAAATATCCTTTCCGGTGGGTTCTGGCGGCTTTGGTTTATCGGAACTGTACACGATTTCATAGGTAGCGCCGTCTTTGAACAGTGTGGCAGGATCTATCATTTCGGGGACAATCGTTTCAGACACATCCTTTGTATCGTAGAGCAGTACATTGTTTGCATAACCGTTCAGTTCTGTTTGGCTGGCAAAATGCTGACCAATGTATTGTTTGCTGTCGCCGGAAATTTCAACATTATTATAGGATTTGGCAGCCCCACTGTCGATGGTGATGGATTCTGCTTTGTCAAATGTTGCCCTTTCTGTTCGGATATTTGGGCCTTCAGAGCTCGTGCCTTCGGTACTTAATACGAAGCGGAATTGCGGAAGAATGGTTATTGCAGTTGAACTATTATTTTTAATGGAGATATTTACGGATGCATTGCCGGTTTCGGGTTTCGGGGGTTCACCGCAGCTTTCCGGATCTCCTGAACACGGAGGGACGACACATTCGGCGACTGCGGGATCGCCGGTTTTTACACATTTTTGATCTTTCGGGCATTGAGATTTCGACCACTTGCCAGAAGTACAGGTCAGTTTGTTACCGTCTTCATCGCAGTCGATTTCGCCGTCGGTGCACTTGGGCTCCTCTGTTTTGGGTGCACATTTGGCCTCTCCCTTATCCGTCACACAGATGTGACCGGCCGTTTCGCAGGGTTTCGGAACAAACTGTAATTCGCCACTGACTTCTTCGCAGACCTCAAGGGTTTCTCCATTGCATTGTTTTGCATTGAGTTCGCAGGCATTTTGAATACAGGAAGCCGTGTTGCCATCTTGTTTGCACTTCTTTCCGCTGTCTCCACAATTCTCCGCTTCGAGCCAGTGGAATTCTGCATCGCAGGTATAGCGCACGTCATCAACGCATTTGGATTGATCCGTTTCGCAATCGTGTGTAACAACGGGTTTGTCCAGTGCATCATGCTCTTCCTGAGTCATGCAGCGATGGATATCACCATCTTTGGCACAAATCTGACCTTCGTTGCACGGTGTTTTTACATACCGTCCGTCCATCCCGCATGTGAGCAGTGTCGTTCCTTCACAGTCTGTTGTACCGGATTCGCATTCTTTCTGGGGTGCCGGGGTATCCTGATTTGTCGGAGTCGTCGACTCTTTGCTATCATCGCCACATCCGGCAATCATCAGTCCCGACAGTAAAACGAAAAACAGCGAACGTTTCATGTTTATATTTCTCCTCTTAATTCTGAATGGCTATGGAATAAACTAGCGTTGCCACTTGCGCTATCTGGCACCTTCTTTTGCTTATTTTAGATGGATAGCGAGAGTGAGTCAAGAACCGCACTGCATGGATGCATGGCTGTATAACGCTGTGGCATGAACATGCGATGGTTTAAATCATATTATGTGTTTTTTTATATTGCTTCGCCTATGCGCTGTTGGCGCATACGGCTCGCTGGCGTGGCTATCGGGCGTCGCCCGATACGCCCTTTGGCGCGCGGCTATTTCGCTATGCTCAATACGCCACGCGGCGCTGCTGCGCATTTTGTCGAAAGCCGTTCAATCAAATACTTCATCCCAATGTCCATAAGCTCTACGTTGCTGTTCATATTCAATCCTCCGTTTTCTTCTTGCGCGTGCGTTTGGCCTTGCTCCCTGGGGAAACAGCCGTCTCGGCTGCGGTTTTCGCATTCTCCGCATCCACGAGCTTTTGGTACAACTTGAACAGCTCCGCCACACATTCGCTCTCGGTCATGGTGCGCCAGTCAAAGCCATACGCCTCCATCACTGCGCGGTCGTTGTTCTGGTGTGCCTTGCGAAGTTCTGGGGGCATGAATGTGTCGTCGTATAGGTCGGCAAGAGAGCTGTCGGGGTAGAGAGCACGTGCGTCGAGGATGGCTTGGGCGGTGCGCGTGATGCGCTCGTAGTGGGAAGTGTTCTCCTGGGGAAGCGGGCGTCCCGCCCGCGCTGAATCATCCGCAGGCGAGACGCCTGCGTCCCCAGCAGTAACTTGTGGAAGCGGGCGTCTCGCCCGCGCTGAATCATCCGCAGGCGAGACGCCTGCGTCCCTAGCAGTAACTTGTGGAAGCGGGCGTCTCGCCCGCGCAGAATCATTCGCAGGCGAGACGCATGCGGCCCCTGCAGTTACTTGGGGAAGCGGGCGTCCCGCCCGCGCGGAACACCATTTGAAATCTTCAGGATTCTCAACCAAACCCGCTTTAACCGGATTGTTATCAATATATTCGATGACATTGTTCAGATGCTTTTCATCTCTGATATATCTATCAAAATACTCCTCCATCCAAAATTGACCGGTCCGATTGAGTATTTTATTCGCTTCATGCGATGTATAAGAACGCCATGAATGCATTACATCAGACAAACTATACGAATCATCTAGTTTTACTAAAACATGAACGTGATTAGGCATAATGCACCATCTTAAAAGTATATAACGTTCACCGTCAAAATGCAGAAGCGCATTTTGAACCAATTCAGCAATTCTATCATCTTTTAGATAGCATTCTCCCAAACCAGCATCCTCATATTGTTCAATGAGTTTTCTCATCTGAACCTCTTTTGCTGTATTATCGATTTTTGATGCATGTTTGCATTCCTCTTTCCATTTTATGATAACATCTTTGGGGACAGAATCACACAGTCTAAATGTGATGGATTGGAGTTTTTCTGATTCACAATGTGGAAGATACCCACGGCTATGCCATGCTGTATTTGTATTTTGATTCGCAGGCGAGACGCCTGCGTCCCCAGCAGTAACCTGGGAAACCGGGCGTCCCGCCCGCGCTGAATCTTCCGCAGGCGAAACGCCTGCGTCCCCAGGGATGACAACATCAGGCCATGGGAAGTTGTTATATACGATATCTTTGGAGTAACGATAATCGCTCTTTAGACGACCACACACAGCCCGCATCCATGCCATGTGGACGTTACTGGTGAGAACGCCGAAGTGGTAGAGCGAAGCGTTTTGTAACATAAAAAGACTATCGCCTGGTATAATTTCATGTGATAGATATTCCATAGGAATATATCTTCTATTTTCAGAAGAGACTTTTGGAATTGCAACATAATCCGTAGTACACTCACGAACTTCGTCAAATAACATCGGTGTTTCTGCTTTTTTCTGTGTTGCGATTTTGGGACTTGCAAGACGATAGTCTTTCACATTCTCTATTCGTTTTTTTACATTTGGACATTTGTTGATTATTGCCGGATTTATCCCAACCATCCATAAACAATACCTTGGTTTTCTATCAATAAAATCTTTTCCCATCATATATGGACGAATAAAAGATTCTGCTAAAGGGTCACTTTTTAATAAATCTATTTTTTCTTCTCTGGTTAATATTAAGAATCCACCCTCAGTTGGTTTACCACCATTCTGCAGAATAGGGACAGCGCTAATTGGTATTTGTCTTGATTCAATCCAAATATTATCTGCATTCACCAAATATGGATTGATTCTATCCACATTTATTGCACGTTCATTATCATATATCGTGTATTGTTTTGCATGCGAGACGCCTACTTCACCAGCATTAAATCCAACAATCACACAATGCACATGCGCTTTCAATGATGCTTCGCTATCCCAACGAAAAGTTCTGTACGCGAAATTGATATGAATACCAAATCTGTCATATAGCGGTTTCCACACGGCGGCGACCTGTTCGCCCTGAGTAATAGAGTTCGTCGATACGAATGCTGTTTGTGTGTTTGTACCCTGCATCATTTGAGCAGCTTTGAAATACCAGCCAGAGACATAATCGATTTTTCCTGCGGTTTTGTAGGGCTTGCCGTTTTCATCAACATATATGGATAGAATATCGTCTTTTTGTTCTTTGCTTTGCAGTGAGTAGCCCACAAACGGCGGATTTCCCATGATGTAATCAAAATGTGCTGGGGAAGCAGGCGTCTCGCCTGCGATGTCGTTTTCCGCGGCCGAGACGGCCGCTTCCCCAGGAAGCAATCCATTCCAATCCATCCGCAACGCATTTCCAAACCGTATATTGGTAAAACTCTTGAGCGGCAAGTAGTCCAAATCTATCTTGATGATGCGTTCCGTCTTATGCATCATCTGGCTTTCGGCAATCCACATGGCTGTTGTGGCAACAGTCACTGCAAAATCGTTGATTTCGATACCATAGAACTGATGAATGCTGACTTTAATCGGGTTGAAATCTTCAAATCCCAGAAATCTTTGTTCTTTATGCCTGAACTTGATGACTTCGTTTTCTAATTTTCGCAATGACAGATAGGTTTCTGTCAGGAAATTTCCCGACCCGCATGCGGGATCGAGAAATGTGAGCGATGCAATCTTATTCTGGAAATCATCCAATTTCTGGTTGCGTTTATTATTCTGCTTTTCTTCCTTGATTTGTTCGAATTCTGCATTGAGGTCATTTAAGAACAACGGATCGATGACCTTATGGATGTTCTCGATGCTCGTGTAGTGCATGCCGCCACTGCGGCGCGTTTCGGGGTTTAACGTGCTCTCGAATACGGCACCGAATATCGTCGGGGAGATTTCAGACCAGTCAAAGCCGAGCGAGGCTTCTTTTAACAATAACTCCGACATCGCTTCATCAAATTGCGGAATATCCTCGCCAGGATTCTGATGAAACAATGAGCCATTGACGTACGGGAATTCTTTTAAACTCTTATCGAGAAAACGATCACGATCTTCGATCTTTGTATCAAGGACTGTAAACAGTTCTCGCAAAGCAACGCGCATCTGGCTTGGTTTGTATTGCGCCACATAATAATAGAACTGATCTTTACTGAATATGCCTGCGTCTTCGGCATAGAGGCAGAAGACGAGGCGGACACAGAGGACGTTCAACGAATGCAAATCATCGGGGGATACGTCATCACCATATTGCGCGAGAAAAGCATCATAGAGCTTCCCTACCAGCTCACCTGCTTTGATGGATATTTCGAGTTCACGCTGCAGATGTGCTTTGCCATCTTCGACCAGAAATCTCAGACGATAATAATCTTTTTCGAGGTCTTCCAATAAGATTTCCTCGGGTTCATCATGCGGCTTTTCCATGTCATACACGAGGAACGATTTAAAATTGCACGTGACCACCCAACGCGGGCGTCTGGAATACTCCATTTCTGCTGCATAGCGCTTGGCCTGTTGAAATGGCGACAACAACGAACCATCGCTTTGTTTAATGGCCTTGCGCAGATCAATGTTCAAACCTTTCTGCTCAATCAGGACTTTGGTTGGTGCGATATAGGCGTCGATAAAGCTGGTGTTGGCAAGCTTGACCTGATTCTCGAACGAAATGATTTCGCTGGGCGTTTCGACACCCAAAACGTCATGTAAAAGATCAGTCCAAAACTGCTGGCTTTCGCCTTTTTCGTAACCACGTCCTTTCCAACGGTCGATGAAAGTTTTTACGGCTTCCAATGTCTGACTGTGCGATCGCATGTTCGTTACCATATTCCTTCCTTTGCCATTTAGAGGCTTTGTGTCTCTTTTGGAATCTTAGCATATTTAAAAACCAAGTGTGACAGGATTAGCCGCTTGAGACAGATATTTAGGTGGTAAATGATGGCATCGGTCTGCCGACGTGCGCTGGCAAGCTGTTGAAGGTTGTCAACGGTCTGCCGACGTGCGCTGGCAAACTGTTGAAGGTTGTCAACGGTCTGCCGACGTGCGCTGGCAAGCTGTTGAAGGTTGTCAACGGTCTGCCGACGTGCGCTGGCAAGCTGTCGCACACAGGAAACGGTCTGCCGAGATGCTGGGAGATGCTGGGGGGCATCCAGTTGCGCGACAGCGCCGCGTGGCGTATCGCTTGCGATAGCCGCGCGCAAAAGGGCGTATTTGCGGTGACTGGCAAGGAGGCAAGCCCCCTTGCCAGTCGTCGAAAATAGCCCGAAAAAGGCGAGTCGTATGCGCCAACGGCGCATAGACGAGCGGTTTTTAAAAATCGGTCCACAGCGACTGATTGGTCACTTCGTGGTGGAAGACGATTTCGCCACGTTTGATGCGATTGCCGAGATCTTTAGGTGAACGATTGGCCACCATTCTCTTGAGGTTTGCAAACTTCGCATGATTATCTTCGCCAAGTATTTGATGCATCACCTGCGAATTCTCGAAATCGGCAATGGCATCGTAGATATTGCTCGGAAGCTTTTGTTTTTCGTTGTTCCTGTCTTCTGGGGCAATAGCAGGATGATCGTCGAGTGCTAGGTGAAGCAGTGTAAATGTGAGCAGGTAGGGATTGGCGTCGGGGCCGACGCTTCGAAGCTCAAAGCGAGAAGTCTTTTCGTTGCCTTTGGGCAGGCGAATGATGGCTGTGCGGTCGTTTGTCGAAACACGTATCGCGTTGGGTGCTTCGAAATTCGGGTCGAGACGGCGGTAAGCATTGACCGAACTATTGGCAATCAGGCAGAAATCCCGTGCATGATAGAGAATTTTATCGACACATTTCCACCCGAAATCGGACAAATGTCCTGCCCCATCGGGATTGAACATCAGATTGCGCCCATTGTGAGAAATAGACATGTTGGCGTGCATGCCCGATCCATTCACTTTCATCATGGGCTTGGGCAGGAATGATGCGGTCATGCCATTGATGTTGGCAATCTGGCGTGCAAGCAGTTTGTAGATTTGGACTTCATCACAGGCCGTGAGCGCTTCGGCACAACGGAAATTGAGTTCAAACTGCGATGGGGCGACTTCGGGGTGGTCTTTCTCGTTTTCGAATCCCAATGCGCGCTGTGCTTCGGCAAAGTGGTCGATAAAGAGCTTGAGCGGCGTGTTGGGCAATGTATGAAAATAACCGCCATCCGAGACATAATCAAACCCATGATCGGCCTGGAAATTCTGTTCGGCGTCGATCCCTTTGAAAAGGAATCCTTCGACTTCGAAGGCGATTTTGGATTCGTAGCCTGTCTTGAACAACTCGGTGTTATAGCGCTTGAGCAGGCCACGGATATCGCCCGAATAGGGTTGGTTGTTCACATCGCGAATCAGGCCAAATACCATGACTTTGCCCGGGCCAAAGATATCGCTCGGCAGCCAGCGGAACGACCCCCAGTCGATTTCGAGACATAAGTCTGACTCGCGTTGAGCCGAAAAACCATGAATGGATGAGCCATCGAATGTGAGCCCATCGTACGATTGCTCGAGGTATTTCTTGTCGTAATCGAGCATGTGGAAGCGGCCTTCGAGGTCCGAAAAACATACCGTCACGGCTTTGAGTTGTTTTTCATCGTGCAGGTAACGCAGGTATTTTTCGCGCAGGACATCGTCGGCGACGTGGTTCTGAACATCTGCTTTCGCTTCGAGGTTGAGCGCTTCGAGCTCTTCGTAAGGTATTTCTTTGAAATTTCGGATTTTTAGCATTGTTTTACGTACTTCTGAACAGATATAACTACATATCGCCCTTCATCGGGCAGGTTTATTTACGACTTAGAGATTGCTTTTGTCAGCAAAAAATTGTTATGGGAGCTGGATGATGGAATTGAACAGCAAAAAGCGAACATTGATTTGTATTGGTTTAGGCATTTTCCTTTTGAGCCTTTCCATTTTCATTTGGCTTTTTCACAAAAATACGCATGCCGGGTGGGTCGAGGTACCCGCCAGTTATACATACAATCAATGTGATCGTCATTTCAGCAACGATAAGAAAAAAGGAAAATACGAGTACCGCTGTGATGGTACCATCCAATATACCTACGAAGGGAAGCAATATGAGCATCCAACGTATTATAAAGGAAAACGCCAACCATCCAATTCGACGGCAAATGTTCTCGTTAACCCGGATGATCCCGGCCAAATGACAGAGAAAAAAAAGTTTTATATCCTTGCGATCATCCTGGGCATCATGGGATTGGTATGCGTTGGTTTGCCCACCTATGCATTGATTACCAGACAAGTCGGTGATGATTAGAATCGAATGACGCGTGGTTCAGCCCCAAAAGAATGAAATGTTGCTGTGACATCGACGAGTTTATAGACGACGGTATTGCCATCCCCGGGCTGGTACATCTTTTTCAAATCGGGATAGGCATCGAGCATGTGTGTCTGAGCTTCAATTCTGTCGTCAGCAACGGCTGTCGCAGCCAGCCGCAGCCAACGCTCGCCATCGAAGGTACACAATTCTATTTTGCCATTTTCTTCAATCTGATGAGAGACATTCTTTTTGCGTCCGGTTTGTATATATAAATTGCCTTCGAAAATTTCTACTGTACCAAAGGGGCGCACACGTGGCTGGTCATTTTCTACGGTTGCAAGATAATACGTTTTTTGTTTTTTCATAAAATCGAAAACTTCTTTTTGACCTTCGAGATCGCGTTCTGCAGCAGGTGTTTCTTTGGCTGCTGCTTTTGGCGCGTCCGCTTTTTGAGGAGCCGCTTGATCGGGGGCTTTAGGTGCAATGGCAGGCGCTTCCTGGCATGCCTCCGCAGGGCAGTTGCATGCGGGGCACTGTGGTTCTTCGCATTTGCAGGCCGAAAGTGTGGTCACGATTGCAATGGCACAAAAACATATCATCATTCTTTTCATGGTATGACTCCAATTTTCTCAAGCTAAAACTTCGGTTTGAGTGACTATGAGGCTGAGACATGCATGGCCTTATGCCATGTGTATCTGCCAGGGGCGTTGTAACATTTTAATGGTGACATACATACTGTGAATTTTGTGTGCATGGCTTGCTTTTTTTTTAATGGAATCATAAACACGCACCGCCTGATTCGGAAAGAGTCATCCGTCAGGCGATACGCGTACCATTATGAATTATCCGGTTATATATGGGAAATAAGGAAAACAGCAGCGAAGCACTTCTTGCACGGCTGCAAAATGGTGACAATTTTACCGCGAAGCAAAAGCTGATGCTCGCTTTTAAGCTGGCTTTGCCAGCCATGCTCGCCCAGGTTTCATCGATTGTCATGGAGTATATCGATGCCTCGATGGTCGGTCATCTGGGGGCCAATGCAACAGCTTCGATTGGGTTAGTGGCGACGACGACCTGGCTGTTCGGCGGCATCACGATGGCGGCCACGTCGGGATTTACGATTCAGGCTGCGCAAAAAATAGGTGCCAAAGACGAACGCGGCGCACGTGGCATCATGAAGCAGGGACTGACGATCACGCTTTTGTACAGCCTGGTGCTGACGCTGATTGCCGTGTCGATCAGCCTGTTTCTGCCCGGCTGGCTCAGCTCCGATACTGCGCTGCATCACGATGCGTCGAGCTATTTCCTCATTTTTATGCTCACGCTTCCGGCGTTTCAGATGAATTCGATGGCCGGGGGATTGCTGCAGGCCAGCGGCGACATGAAAACCCCGAGCATTCTCAATGTGCTTTCGTGCTTTTTGGATGTGGGCTTCAATGCTTTGCTGATCTTTCCTTCGGGCACGATCGGCATCGATGGCGTGTTTTCGTTGCCTGGCGCGGGACTGGGGGTGCCCGGGGCCGCACTTGGCACCGCAATTACGGAATATATCATTGCAAGCCTCATGCTGATGATGCTTCTGTTTCGATCTAAACCGCTTCACCTGCGCAAAAATGAACCGCTCACATTTAGCCGCAGTGAGCTGAAAACCGCATTAAAACTGGCTGTTCCCGTCGGCATTGAACAGGTGCTCGTGTGCGGGGCATACGTCATGTCGACGTTCATCGTGGCACCGCTCGGAAGTATTGCAATTGCATCTCATTCGCTGTCGATTACTGCCGAAAGCCTCTGTTACATGCCCGGTTACGGCATTGCTTCGGCGGCCTCGACGATGATCGGTCAGAGCATCGGCGCGAAACGCCCAGATTTGGCTCGCAGTCTTGCATGGATGAATACGGGGCTCGGCGTCGGCCTGATGACTTGTACGGGCGTTTTGATGTACATTTATGCCCCCCAAATGATTGGATTGCTTTCGCCCGTGCCCGAAATTCGTGAACTTGGGACTGCGGTGCTTCGGATTGAGGCTTTTGCAGAGCCGTTGTATGCAGCAGCAATTGTGGCGAATGGAGCCTTCCGCGGTGCCGGCGACACGCTCATTCCGAGCATCATGAATTTTGGCAGCATGTGGATCGTTCGTCTGCCATTGTCGTGGTATTTGTCCGCTCCCATGGGCATGGGACTGCGCGGCGTCTGGATTGCCATGTGCCTCGAATTGTGTGCCCGTGGTACCGTCTTCCTCATTCGTCTGTCCGGAAAGCGCTGGATGAAAAAAATCGCTTAGCTTTTTAATGATGAGGGGCGAAGACTATTCGGCTGCGCCGAATACGTCTTTCGCACGGCGCTATTGCATACGCGCCGTTTTAATTCGGAATGCGGAATTCCGAATTCGGAATGCAAAACAAGGCGAAAAGGATGTCCTCAATACAAGAAATGTTTCAGATACATTGGCAGAACAAACATGTTCCGGAGTTGACAGGTTCCAGTTCTTTTAAATTGCGGTCATCATTGGGGGATTCTGAACGTGCAACCAATCATCGTCTGTATTGTGGCGACAATTTGCAGGTGATGATTCATTTGTTGGATGAATATCGCAATCAAATCCAGATGATATATTTGGATCCGCCGTTTGACAGCGACACCGATTATAAAATGCGCATCTCTTTGCATGGCGTCTCTAAGCACCAACCCATTGAACAAGTACAGTTTGCAGATAGCTGGTCTAAAGATGCTTATTTGCAGTTTATTTATGAAAGGCTCATCGTGTGCCGGGAATTGCTTAGGGAAGATGGTACCATTTATGTCCATTGTGATCCTAAGCGCAATTATCTCATTCGATGTATGATGGATGAAGTCTTTGGGAATGAACAGTTTATCAATGAAATTGTCTGGCATTATGAGAAATGGACGGCCAAATCAGTTGTGGGATTTCAGAGAAATCACGATACGATTCTAGTTTATGGGAAGACGAACCATCCTAAATTTTATGCACAAAAACACATCACAGAGAATTTAAGAAATAAATACAAAAAAGGCTACCTGATAGGTGGTGGGTATGGCCCAAAGGGGCTTGTCGTCTATGATCCTGAAAAACCGATTGTCAAAAAAAAGATAGCATCGGGCAAATACAAAGTCCACTATGCCCAAATGGAAGGCAAACCCCTGAGCGATGTCTGGAATATACCGATTATCAATCCGATGGCGCGCGAACGCACGGGGTATCCAACGCAAAAACCCGAAGAACTCTTACAGCGCATGATACAATCCTCGACGGATGAGGACGATATCATTTTAGATGCGTTTATGGGGTGTGGGACAGCATTGGCCGTTGCCCAAAAAGAAGGAAGACGTTTTATTGGTATCGATTCGAATCGACGGGCGATTCAAATGACTACCAAACGGTTGCTGCAATGTATGCCAGAAGAACATTCTGCTGCATTTGGTATATATTTGGATGATACGTATAATACTACAGATAATCAGCAGCCATGGATAGTGAAGTGCTCATCGTCACACGGAATGCTGATGATCGACGGTCAAATCGAACAGTCGTCTTTACATCGAATGCATATTCACTCTAAAAAATACGATTGGCGATGGTTTGTCGATGCCATTTATATCGACTGGCACTATAATGGTGAGGTGTTTAAACCTTCGGTATATGATATTCCCGGGAGGAATGCTCTGGTATTGGGAACGTATCCAGTACCTGAGCATGCATCAGATATCGGCATTTGCATTGTAGACATTTGGGGAAATTCGATTAAAATTTCGCACCAATCATCTTGAGGCGTGCGAGTGTGCCAACGGGAACTTGTTTCGCGGATAAAGCACGAAGTTGTTTCATGTGTTCTTGAAGTTCCGGATAGGCTTTGTCATAAACTTCAAAATAGGCGTTCCAAAACTCATTTGGAATCGTTTTCCAAAAATAGACATTGTTCCAAATTTTATCGAAGACAAGTTTGTCTCTCTTGGGATTTTGGCCCATGCAGATGTTATAATAGGTTGCCATGGCTCGGTGGTGTGCCTCTTGGCGACCTTCATCAGGTGTGCCCAGTTTGCAGTGCCATCCGGCAAAAAACTGAGTGTACAACGGAGTTAGCTGTGGATCGCTGAACATGATTTTGGCATGTTTAAGTGGTATCCTGATATTTTCGAGAATGGCTGATTTGATTGTATCTGGTGTTTTGGGATTTTTATATAGGTTGAATATCGTCTGGGTGAGTTCTTCTGAAAAATCACAATAAGATGTACCTTTTATATCAAATATGCCTTTGATTGCTCCGACTGTAATGGATTGCGGTGTTTGCAGATAGTCGATGATGAAACTGCTTATGATTTGCGAAGATTTCTCATTACTGTAGTGGATAGAGCAGGATAAAGAGGACATGAGTGCGAAGTGAATGGTTTCATCTTTTTGGCTGAGCAACTGGGATGCAAGGTTTAGCAGAGGGGGTAGACAATCCTTTTCGATGAGCCATGCATGATCTTTCAATTCTTCTGCCAAACGCCCTGGGTTGTTCAGACTTTTAAGGATTGGCATAAGATGTTCTTTGTATTCAAAAGTATTTTGAAGTGATTCCAAGTCTTTAGAAATGTCTTGATTTAAATAATTTTGTTGTGTGTGTATTAAATGATTCATATCATATTCAGCGAGTGGGAATGGAAAGGGAATGCTCGCAATCAACTCGCCGAAATATTGTTTATCGAGTGTGTACAGGATTGGCAGTGGGTCGCCGACTTTATAATGATTCTCGGGAGCGGTATGTACGATACATCGATGAATGAGATCTTCGGATTTGCTGTCGTCGGGGGGATTAAATTTATATTTGATATAAAATGAAGGCGTGTTGCAAATATAAAGCCCATTTTCTTGCGAGATATCTTTGTCGTCGAGCTCAATATATTCAATACTTGTAATGGTGGCGATTGTTTTTCTACCATTTTTTATGAGATTAAAGATCGTTTCAATGGGGCCTTCTGGCGTTTTTGCATTACTAGAATAAGGGTCAAAAAGCAATTTCATTTCAATATCGCTGGGTGATTTTTTCTTTTTAAATATCTTGATCGTCATTATTAGAAAAATAAAGAATGAAGCCAAAAAAGCAATGCCAATAAAAGAAGAATTTTCTTGTATACAAATTAAGGCTGTCAACAGGCTGATGAATGTGAAGAAAACCATTAAAATTTTAGCCATAGAATTATAACTATCGTCATTTAACTCTGCATGATAGTTATTAAGGTCTTTGGTGTTATGATGTTTTTTTATGTTTGAAAAGTATGTGAAGATGGCATCCGGGACTGCTCTTGGGGTAGAGTCGGATAGTCCTTGCCAGATCTCCATGTTTCCGTCTTCCCCGATGGATTGAATTGCCTTAATTCTTTCATTCAACTGTTGGTTGCGATCGATGTCCGAATCCTTGATGTTTTTGAGATCGAAGTTATTCGTCTTAAACTGCTCGAATGTTTCGATAATACTTTGGATATCCTTGAATCGATCTTCTGTCTTGGGCTCGAGCATTTTGCGTAGAATGCTGATCAAAGCCGGCGGAAATTGTTCCATATCCGGTTCGAAGATAAGTCTGAAATCCTTTTGTGGGAGTACTGCAGGTGATTTTCCTGTAAAAAGTTCGACCGTTACAGCAGCGAGTGCATAGAGATCGCTGCAGGGTTCGGGATGGCCCATGAGCTGTTCGGGTGGCATGTAGCCAAATGTTCCTGCAACAGTCGAACCACCGCTCTGCACCTGGGGGTTGGCAACGGCACCAAAATCGATGAGGGTGACTTTGTAGCTGCCGTCCTTTTGTGGTGTAATCATGATATTCGAAGGTTTGATATCACGATGAATGACAGGCGGAGTCATTGCATGCAATTTTTGAAGAATCTTGAGCAGCTGGATGATGATATCGTAAATCTCACTAACTTTGAATCGGTGTCCGGATTTGAGCATTTGGGCGAGTGATGCGCCTTCGATGAATTCCTGAACAATGTAGGAGGCTGGCGGATTGGCTTCGAGACAGTCGATGGCTTCATAAAACCTGGCAACACCGGGTACTTTTATGGTTTCGAGTACTTTAGCTTCGCGCTGGAACAGGTCGTATTCTTTCCAGGTCTTTACCGAACCGATATTGAGTTGTTTGATCGTGACGGTCTGTTGATCTTCGAGCCGCAGTGCGAGAAATATTTTAGCCTGAGCACCGTGTCCGAGTTCTTTGAGAAAAAGATAATGATTTTGCAGGGCAGCAGGTGTTTGAATGATTGCATTTTGGGTTGGCTCTGCTGATGGCTTTGGTGGAATTGAGTTGTCAACGGTGTCGATTGCACGGTTTTGGGGATCAATTGGCTGTTGAATTGGGGCAGGATTGTTCATGTTGTTCTTGTGTGACAAAGGTCGCATGATGAGATTGTGAGCCGTATTGCCGAAGGCAATAGGCGAACACAAAGGGCGTATCGAACGAAAGTGAGATAGCCCGGAACAGACGCAGCAAAGCGCGTCTGTTCTATTTTACATGATATAGAAAGGTTCTGTTATGAATTTATTGCCCAAAAGTATCGTAAGTTGTTAAAAATAATGCCTGATTTAGGCAAATTGATTGCGATTGTGGTTGACCTATGGTAAAAATAACCGCTGTTTTCCTTATAATAGCCGGGAGAATGCTATGAATGATGTGGAAGTGAGTGAAAAACGGAAAGTTCTGAAATCGTTGATTATGCGTTGGATTTCGGATGCAGAGCGGTTCGAAACTCCCATAGAAGGTTTGTATTTTGTTCAGGTGCACAGTGATAATCGTCCGATATCTACGTGTTATGTTCCCAGTTTGTGTATGATTGTTCAGGGGGCCAAGCGTCTGATGGTTGGCGGAGAGTCGATCGTGTATGATGAGAACCATTATCTTGTGTCATCACGGGATGTTCCGGTGATTGCGCAGCCGTTCGGCATGACGCAAGAGCATCCTTTTTTGGCGTTGGTTTTTCAGTTTGATTTGAACTTACTGTCGCGCCTTATGGCTGAGATTCCGTCGGAATTGGTGGAGCAGGCGAGTTCTGGTCCGTTGATGGTTACTTCCGTCGATTCGGATTTGCTGGATGCGTTTATTCGTTTGATAAAATTGTTGGATGTGCCGAAAGATATACCGGTATTAAAACCATTGATTTTGCATGAGATTTACTATCGTCTTTTGTCTGGTCCGCAGGGAATGCAGCTTCGAAAGTTGACGGTCAATTCTGGGGTTCAGGATCAGATACGTCGGACAGTCAACTGGTTGCATGAGAATTATCACCAGTCCGTCCCTGTTTCGAAGCTAGCGGCGATGGCGGGCATGAGTCCATCGACTTTTAATCAGCATTTTCGAAAATTAACGGCGATGACACCGATTCAGTTTCAAAAACGATTGCGTTTAATTGAGGCTCGGCGTTTAATGCTGACGGAGAATCTCGATGCGAACCATGCGGCGTATGTCGTCGGTTACGAGAGTGCTTCTCAATTCTCGCGCGAGTATCATCGGTATTTTGGGGCACCTCCCAAAAAGGATATTAGCCAGATTAAACAACCGCTTTTGTGTAATTAGGAATTACCAGGGATTTTCTGGGCTATAGTAAGAGGAAAGGTTACTAATCAACAGGCCGGAAAATGTTTATATTTTTTACAAACGGATTTGGCCGCAACTAATGTTGCTCACCATCCATAATGAGCAGTCAGCAATGAATGCGTTATTCACAAGGTAATTTCTAAAGGACGACGTGAATCCAGATGTTTTAGAGACAGACTTGAGTATGTTTGAATCATTGCACATTGCTAACTGCTCATTGCTCATGGTTAAAATCCTGAGCAAATCCGTTTGTTAAACAATTGTCATACACCGGCTGAGTTGTAACGATGAAAGCGTTTTGAGCGTTTGAGGAATGAGGCGTAAAAAACACACACTCATTTAAGAGGAATTCTTTGTTTTACCTATAAAGGACAAGATACATGCTTAATACACAGGTCAAACCGACGATTGAACAGACCATTCAGGCTGTGATGCCACAAATTAAAGCTCTGGATGCGGTATTTGCCGCTTACCGTTCGGCTCATAGTTTTGATCCGAATGAGGATGTACAGACGTTATTTTCACTTGTGAATGCAGAGCTTCAGAAACCGACGGAAATGATCGATTCGAGTCTATTACTCGAATTTCTCGTTTTTCATCGTGAGAAGATCAAACAGAGTCTCGTCGATCATATTTATAAAATCCTAGCCCGTGATTATTCGAATGCCAATGAGCGTGCCAAATCCATGGACAGTTTCGATATTTTGGGAACAAATGGCAGCGATTCGAATTATATCGAAATTAAGATGAAAGAGGCTTTGGCAATAGGGGATGAAGAAGTGAGCCGGGTGCGGTCCCATTGGATGGATGGCATGATCACATCCGAAAACAAGGCTGAATTACTCGTAGGCATCGGCGATGTTTATCTCATCTACTATAACAGAGAGAAAGATGCTTTGACATGCTACCAGGAAGCGATTGCAGAAAATCCTGCTTTTGAAGATGCAGCCGAACGCATTCTGGCTGTATCAGAGCATCTTGAAGATTGGGAAACAGCGCTCGTTGCGCTGGATACATTAAAAACAGTCCAGTCGGAGTATTTAATATCCTATTTATGCAAAGAGGCATGGATTTATGGCAAAAAGCAGGGACTGCACGATCGAGCGATTGAGATCTACCAATCAATACTCGACAAAGATCCGCAATATCTCGATGTTTTTGTGCGATTGATTGAGGAACTTCAGGCTGTTCAGGATTTTAATGGCATTAAAAAGCGTTTTGTGGCGATGATGGAGCGCGGGAAAACGGACAAAAATATGAATGCTGCTGAACGCGTGGCTTATGAGCTCGGTCTAGGAAAGATATGTCTTCAGAACCTTCGGAGCGTTCCAGCGGCGATTCGTGTATATCATTCGGCAAGCAGTTTGGTTCCGGACAGTATTCAAATCCATGAGATTCTTGCGAAACTGCATGAGGCAGAAGGAGAAATCGATAAGGCTTTGGAAGAATATCATGAAAAGGTATTCATCAATCCCAACAATAAAGATGTTCTGCTTGAGCTTGCCAGAAATTATCGCTCTCTGGGCGGATTTGATGAATCTCTGTGCTGCTATCGTGTATTGGAGATGCAGGGATGTGAAGATGAGGAATGCAGAAGCATCGTTTCAAGATTTAGAGATGTCGCCCTTCCAGAGATTCATGAAAAATTGTCGGATGACCTATGGCAGCTCATGATTCCGAAGACACTCGATGGTCATTTGGTGCGATTGCTCAAGTTGTGTGCAAAAATTGCGGGGGATCTTTTTGCCAATGAATTCTCAACCTATCGCGTTCATCCTAAAAAAGATCTCCTCGATGTGTCGGAAGGGACGACCTTTAATCGTGTGATTCGCAATGAGACAGGGGCACTTGGTTTTGCTGAGGTACCGTATCTCTATCGTTGTGACCAGTTTTCGGGTGTGACGAATGCCTATTTTATCGACAGGTCATTTTTAATTCATTCGAATTGTCTTAAGGGGAGAAGCAGTCAGGAACTTGCCTTTATGACGACGAAGGCGCTCATGCTCATGCGTCCTGAGTATTATTTGCTTCAGCAGGGTGTGGCCAATGTCGAATTGATTATTCGTACCATTATTAAGACAATTCGGCCGAATTCAAGCATAGAACTTGATAAGAATCAGGAGTTGCTTGCCAAAAAACTGGTCAAGGAGATAACGGATGCGCAGCGCACAGCGCTTGTCAATATCATCGATGAAATGCAGGAACGCACACCTCATTATAATACACAGCTCTATTTTGAGTCAGCCGAAGAGTTTGCGAATCGTGTCGGATTGCTCTTTTGTAATGATCCTTCGGTCATTGGGGCACTGCTTGCAGAAGAGGCCAAACCTATCAGTGTGCGATCCGTATCAGAACGCGTCAATTCACTCATCGTATGGGCGACAGGTGAGCAGTACTTTACGCTGCGCAAAAAACTCGGAATTGCATTGCGGGCTTAGTAGCATGTTCGTCACGCACCCTATTGCTCCAGTTTGGAACGAAAACTCCCGGGTGCTCATTCTCGGGAGTTTTCCTTCTGTGAAGTCGCGGGAACAGTTATTTTTTTACGGGCACCCTCAGAATCGTTTTTGGCGTGTTTTGAGCCATATCTTTGAGGATAGTTGTCCTGTGAGCATCGATGAAAAGAAATCTTTTTTACTTCGGCATTACCTGGCTGTCTGGGATGTGGTTGCTTCTTGTGAGATAGAGGGATCTGCCGACAGTACGATGAAAAAAGTCGTTGTGAATGATCTCTCGCATATATTGGATCATTCCCGCATCGAACATATCTATTTGAATGGCAAAACCGCACAAAAATACTATATTCGATATACACAGCCAATGATAAACCGAGAGGCTGTCGTTTTGCCATCGACGAGTCCTGCCAATGCATCGTGGTCTTTAGAACGTCTTGTGGAGGCATGGCGAGTGATATTATAGATCGGCAGGCGTATGGCATCGCCATAGCCGGCCGACAAGAGGGCGTGCGGCAAAGCCGCAGCCCGAAACATGAGCCGCATTTGCCGCAGGCAAAAAGGCGAAGATACAAAAAAACCGCCCAAAAAGGGCGGTTCTTCAATGGTCATGAGAATATATTATTCAGCCTTGGCCTGGCATTTATTGTCTTTGCACTCCTGACCTTCTGCACAGTCACCATCAGCATCGCAGCCGCAGAAAGGATTGCTGTCTGAATCGAGTTTGCATAGTTTACCGGTATCTGACTCGGCATCTCCGCATTTTCTGGTCGACTCGGTTTTGCCTTCGGCATTGCATGTGGCAATATCTGTTGTTCCGCTGCAAACCTCGCCAGAGGTCTTGTCTTTGCAGGGATCTTCAGAAACAGGAGCGGCGGGCTCGCATTCGAATGATTCGCCGCAGACTTTGCCTTCACCGCACTGGTTTACTGTGCTTTCGGGATCGCACTGTGCGCAAAGACCAAACGGTTCTGCACCGGCAGCATTGGTGGCAATGCAGATTGGGGTTTCGGCTGCACATTCTTTTTTGGCATTGTCACCTTCGGTCACGACGGCTTTCTCTTCACAATAATAAAGGATCGCTTTTCCGTCTTCGGATCCGCAGTAGACGCCGTCTGCTTTATCGCTGCAATCGACTGGGATATCAGTAGAAGCAGGTTTTTCGACGCATTTATTTTCTTCATTGCAAGCGTAACCTTCTTTGCAATCTTCGTCTTTTTCGCATTCGGGTTTGACAACGCAGGCTTTGTTTTCTGTATCGCATTTGTAGCCGTCGGCGCAATCGTCGTCTTTTTCGCAGCCGCAGACTTTTCCGGCACCGTCTGCGCTATCGACACAGACATCTCCGGTGTAAGGACGGTTGGCACCCTCGATATTTACGAATTCTTTGCAGGAAATGCGCGAAACGACTTCTTTGTCGCCGCAGACGACATATAAAGCGGCGTCATTATTGGGATTAATCATGCAGCCTTCGGTTTGGGCATCCAAATCTGCGCAGAGGTTGATGATGTCGAGGCATACCCCATTGTTGCCATCACTATCTTTACCGCATTCTTTTCCTGTCTCACAGGCTTCCTGATCCGTCCATACACCTTCGACGCATTTTTGTGGTGTGCCATTATCGGCGCATCGTGTCGTATCATTTTCGCATGGTTTGGGCTTGCATTCACCCTCGACGCATTCAGACTCTGAATCGCATGCTGTCTGATCGACCCATGCACCGTCTGTGCAAACCTGGGGAACGCCCGTATCGGAGCATTGTTTGGCTTCATCAGTGCAGGTGTCGCTCGTATCCGGCTGACATTCGCCTTCGACGCATTTGTTGCCTTCTTCGCACGCAGTCTGATCGACCCATGCGCCGTCCGTGCAAACCTGAGGAACGCCCGTATCGGAGCATTGTTTGGCTTCATCAGTGCAGGTGTCGCCCGTATCCGGCTGACATTCGCCTTCGACGCATTTGTTGCCTTCTTCGCACGCAGTCTGATCGACCCATGCACCGTCCGTGCAAACCTGGGGAACGCCGCTTTCGGAGCATTGTTTCGCTTCGTCTGTGCATGTCGTGCCGGAGCTCTTGCATTCACCATTGACGCATGGGGTTTCTTCGTCGCATATTTCCTGATCTTCCCATACACCAGAGATGCATTTTTGAACGACATTTCCATTGCACTGAAGCGTATCGTCTGTGCATGTCACCGAAGCATTCTGTTTGCATTCGCCGGCATCACAGGTTGTGCCTTCACCGCATGCATCCTGATTTGCCCACTGCCCACCGACACATTTTTGCGGAATACCGTCGCCGGAGCATTGAACATCGCCATCCGAACAAACAGCGGCCAGTGGCGCGCATGCATTGTCTCCTTGCCAATTCTCCTGGCATTTACCATTGACGCTGCTACAGTCTTTGTAGATACTAAGATGTCCTTTAATACAGATATGGGCGACGTTGCCGATGCAAGTATTTTGCTGACAGTCATTGCCTTCTTCTGTACAGGATGTGGTGAAAGCAAGAGCGCCAATTGCGAGTATGAGGGACAGCTTCTTTTTCATTGTAATCTCCAATTTCTATAAAAGTGGTGCGCCTGCTATTGGCCTTTGGCCAATACGCTTTGCGCTGCGTCGCTATCTACGATACGCGCCGCATCCATTTTTTGCAAGACACGGCGAATGAAACGAGGTTACTTATACCGTGATTTGTTTATAAAATCAAAGACTCCTCAACAATTCTGACATGCGTTCAATGCCAGCCAAAATGGCCGATTCATCCACGGAAAAATGGCTTGAATGCAGAGGCTCCGTCCCGTTGCCATTCCCCTGTATCCCAAGCATGGCATAAAGCGAGGGAATCTTTTCGGAAAAGTGAGAAAAATCCTCTGAAGCCATACTCATTTCAATTTCATGGGCATTTTTTTGCCAAAGAGACAGTGCTTTTTCAGCCAGTATGGCATCATTGATGACCGCATTGGCACCATAGTAAAAATGACATCGTGCTTTGACATTAAAAGCTTGTGCCAGTCCATTGACGGTTTCTTCGATGATTTGTGCAATTTCTTCCAGGTGCTTTCTGGATGGGCCTCGCATAATGCCTTCGAATTGTGCCGATCCTGCAATCACATTAAAAGCCGATCCCGCATGGAACTTGCAGATCGAAACGACTTCTTTGGATGGTGCTCTTCGCCTCTTGAGTGCTGTATAAATTGCACCAATCATTTCACTGGCAGCCAGCAGCGCGTCACATCCTCGCTCGGGATAGGCGGCATGTGCGGATTTGCCTTCGATTTCGATATTCAACCGGCCGGAGGCAGCCCAAACCGCTCCCCGGGAAATGCCCATGACTCCGGTTTTGAGCGTTGGATCGCAATGTAATGCCATCATCTTTTTGATATGAAATCGTTCCAAAATTCCTTCCTGACACATGAGTTCTGCACCGGAAGGCAATTCCCCTGGAGCTCCCTCTTCATTCGGTTGGAAGATAAAAACGATGTCATGCGCAGGTTTTATCTCAGAACGCGCGAGTTTTTCTGCTACCCCTAAGGCTACAGCCATGTGCACATCATGACCGCATGCGTGCATATTCCCATTGTGAGAACAGTAGGGAAGTGCATTTTCCTCGACAATGGGCAATGCATCCATATCGGCGCGGTAGCCGATAGCATGCGTATGATCTTGTCCATGCAGAATACCGATAACACCTGTTCGGGCTATTTTTTCGTGTACTTCACATCCTAGTGCTCTGAGTTGATTCGCAATAAACTGTGAAGTCCATTGTTCTTCGAATCCGAGTTCTGGGTGCGCATGTAAAGTCTGTCGTATTTCTATTGGATTCATTCTAAATCAGATCGTTTAAAAACGAATTTGTTCGCGGCTCACTTCGCTCATGTAGTTTGGCGAAGGTCGTTAAGTTTGGCTATGTTTCACCACCGTTGATATACATTGGTCTTTGGATTTCAGCTTTTCATTGCTCCAGCTTTTATTGTTCCGGCCATAGTTGTCGACAGTAGAGGTATATGGCTTATTTGACAGTGGGGCATGCCCCACTGTCAAACCATGTATTGTCATTATCTATGTCCAGCACAATAGCTTGTAGAAGTTTAATTATTTTACAGGCAACAGACTGATTTCCTATGAAATGAACTCTCAGCTAAAAGCTATAAGCTATGAGCTACAAGCTGAATTCATATTCACGCTGGTTCATCATAGCCTTATATAATGTACTTTCCGCTTTAATATTTGCCAACAACAGCCGCCGTCACTTTTCTCTGGATTTCTGCCAGTCTCTGTGTGGTATTGGCAATTTGTTCCAGAATATCTGCTTCGCGCACAAATTCCGAAATATTTTCGAGGGTTTGCATTGAGAAATCGAGTGCTTCGAGGGGTTTGTCGTTAAATTCAAACCAGAAAATATCTTCGCTTCCTGCGAGCGTGAGCCAGCCATTTTTGCCGCGTGCACCGATGTGACAGTGGGCAATAAAAGGCAATGCTTTGAGCAGTACTTTGATATTCGATCTTGCACTCAAGCTCGCGCCAATGGGAATCGTGTCAGGCACAAGGAGCTTGCCATCCAAGAGCCCCAGTGCTCGCGCGACATCGACGATTTCGCCAAGTCGATAACCGCGTAAAATCTCGTATCTTCCGGTATTATCTTTCAGTGAAACCCGATAACTCAACCAACTCGTGTGATCGGTGATTGGCTGATACGGGGCAATGGCACGCAAATCATCGATATTCATTATAATAACGGGTTTTTGCGAAACATTCATGCATCTGAGCGTTCGTCCGCCAATGACGAGTTCATCGGGAATTCGATTGTCACTCGCTTTTAAACGAACGCTTTCGTTGCGAGAACGCAAATCTTCACCGTAGGTATTGGCTTTTTGTACTCTGAAAAGTTTGCGTCCCGACGAAGTGAACGACGGCACACTGTTCGCTGCTTTGGGATCAAACCCGCGCTTTTGTGCACGTTTGAGCGATTCTTCGGTATAGCCCAGAGCTGCACGGGATCGCTCGAATCGTCGTTGTTTTTTGCGATCTGCACCAAATTCCTGATAGGCACCGCGCCCCGGACGCGATGAATCCTGCGAGAAATCGAGCGAAATTCCATACTCTTTGAGCCATGTCGAACGTACCGCCGATGCCTGTTCTGCATAAGTTCTCGTCGATTGTATAAATTCCAGCGCCACAATAATTTTGGGCATCGTCGAATAGAGCGAGGAAGAAGGATGCAGCACGACATTGACGTCCATTGGGGTGACGTAACTCCTGCCTTTGAGTACCAGACACTGATCCCCATAAGCTGACAAAAATGATCGGATCACGTCATTTTCGTTGCCATCAGGTTGGCCAATCAATCCCACGGTTTCGGCAATATCGATGATTTGGGTCGTCGATTTGACGATAAATGCCATTGTATCGGGATCGAGGAAATTCTTATGACAGAACTCTTTTTTGAGTTCTGCATCATTATACTTATGGACGATAGCGACGTCGGTGAGCAGATCGCCCATCGGATGGGCAAGTTTTGCATGCATTCGGCGCGCCTGTGCCTCATGTTCGGGTGGGTACAACAAAGGAGATTTGACGGATAGCCATGCAACAGCAATGATGACATCTTCGAGTACGCCCGGATATTTCATGCCTGCCTCGATGACGACTCGGGCCAGTCTCGGGGAGAGCGGGAAAACAACCATTTTTTGCCCAATATTGGTCAGGTTGTTGGTTTCATCAATAGCACCGAGCCGGCGCAATTCAGCCAGTGCATCAACGATTGCCTGATGTGGCGGTCGCGTCGGGAACGGGAAACTCTCGACATCCAGGATGCCGACATCGATCAGACGCAATAAAACTTCGCTGAGTTCCAACCGAATGATTTCTTCATCGGTAAATTCGACGCGGTTGTCCAACTTGTCCTCGGGGAAAAGTCGAATACATTTGCCCGGTGCTGTACGTCCAGCACGTCCCGCGCGCTGCTGCAGTGAGGCATGGCTCACGCCCTCTTCTTTGAGTGTCGTAATATGGGTATTGTTATTAAATCGCGGTATCTTGGCTATGCCCGAGTCGATGACAAACCGTACATCCGGAATCGTAATCGAGGTCTCGGCAATGTTTGTCGCCAGGACGACTTTGCGCATCCCGGGTTTTTCGTCAAACACGCGCTCCTGTTCCTCGCGTGACAGCAAGCCATAGAGCGGCAAAATCCATAAGTCGTCAAAACCGCGTTCTGTTGCCTGGGCAATTTGCAACATTTCCTGGCACTTTAAAATGGCAGCCTGACCCGGCAAAAATGCCAGAATATGGCCTTCTTCGCCACTCTTATGGATGCGCTTGACTTCGTCGGTCAGAGCTTCGGGCATTTCATCGCGATCCCCTTCGACGTCACGATATGATATTTCAACAGGATACGTGCGTGCCTGAATTGATATGAGCGGGACATCACTGCCGTCCCCTTTGCGCGAAAAAAACTTTTGAAATGTTTCTGCCCGAATTGTCGCAGAACTAATGATAACGCGCAAATCCGGTCGTTTATCGATAGCCATGCGCAGCAAACCCAGCGCAAGATCGATGTTCAGCGAACGTTCATGCGCTTCGTCAATAATAATGACCTGATATTGTTCGTACAAATGATCACTGCGCGATTCCTGCAGTAAAATCCCATCTGTCATCACTTTTAAAATGGTATCTTCGCTGGTTTTGTCATCAAATCGAATGGCATACCCCACTTCTTCTCCGAGCTCACACCCGATTTCCTTGGCCAGTCGCGCAGCCACACTGACTGCGGCAATTCTGCGTGGCTGGGTCAGGCCTATGCGCCCGGTGATCATCGGATTTCTAAGCAGAATGCGGGGAAGTTGCGTCGTTTTGCCGCATCCCGTTGGTCCCTGTACTACGATAACCTGGTGATTGGCCAAAGCCGCGTTAATCTCATCCTGATGTTTGTAAATAGGAAGCTGTGTAAATTCAGTCATGATTCGATACCTTCTGGTGAGATTCTGCATGAATACGCATTTCTTATGCGCGCGCATTATATAGCATTGAATTGTTCAAAATACGAATTTACCCGCATCTGTTTGATTGCCTATGCACGACTGTCCCATGCGGATTGATCGTGGCACACATATCAGACCTGGGGTGATTCTGCTTAAGTCCTTTACCTCAGGCTCTTTAACGAGCGTCATTATTATTCCGTCGATAACCTCATTTGGTCTTAGGGAATCTCTGAATCATTCATTTCTGCATTTTTAAAACTCACTCCCACTCGCCATTTATAAAGAAAGGAACTGGTCGAGAGGTCAATTGATTGGATTTTCCTTAGATCTTTGAATTTAGACAAGGGATGAATCAATAAATGCTTATAGCTCAGTGTAATGAAATAACGCCTTTTTTGGAACAAGCATATCCACGCTATGTTACATAGCATGGATAATAGGGGCGATATGTTGCTTAAAACATAGCTAATAAATAGATTTGAAATAACATGAATGTGGTTTCAAGACCTACATGTTGTTATAAGGTTTGTGGGTAACCCAAAGGGTTACCGCTTTCCCATTCCCACCCGCCGACTCGCCGTCCAAACCCCAAATACGCGCGGTCTTGGCACACTACACCCTTTCCGACCTTAGCTGTCGTAAAAAAAGGCATCCGATGTGCCTGGCATATACAGCACTTCTGCACTTTGGGCCGCGTCCGGATTCCATTGTGCAGTGAGCCGCCCTTCGACTGGCTGTATATTATGTCAGGGCGGTAAAGTCAGACGAATCCCGAGAAGTACATCTCACACCTCATCCATAGGAAGGCCCATTCCTTCGTAGAGATAATGCCAGTCAAAATGACTTTGTTACATTTTTTTTTTTGCTTCGCCTTTTTGGCCATAAATGGCCAAATGCGGCTCGCTTGTGCGTGGCTATTTAAAAATACGCCACGCAACAACGATTGTTTTATGATATGCTCCCTTAGGCGCGAGATGCTGCCTCTTAAAAGTATTAGTAAGGCAATGATTACAGACAATATAGCAAAATCCATGGCATACAACTCGACAAGTGCTCCTATTAAGGATAATAGTGAAGGTAATTCGCAGGAATATGTTGAAGAATCAAAGAGCAATCCCTCGTTGAAAACTCCGCCATCCCTGAAGGAACAGTATATTTTTATAAAAGAACTCGGCCATGGTGCGCAGGCCAAAATCTATTTGGCCCTGCGATTGAGCGATCAGCAATCTGTTGTGATCAAACAGCTCAATATTGGGTCGGTAAAAACCTGGAAAGAATACGATCTTTTTCAGCGCGAAGCCAAAGTACTTGAATCGATTCATATATCTGGTGTAGCTCAATTTTACGATGCCATTGACTGCCTGGAAGATGATCCTCCTTGTTCTTACATTGTGCAGGAATATATCGAAGGTGCATCTCTGGGGCAGATGCTCAAGGCTGGGCATCGGTTTAAAGTCGACGAGGTGTATGATATTCTCATTCAATTGCTCAAAATTTTGATGAAGCTTCATGGCATGACACCGCCAGTTATTCATCGCGATATCAAGCCTTCGAATATCATGATTTCGCCTTTAAAAAGTGGTTATAAAGTGACTCTGATCGATTTTGGCGCTGTTGCCAACCCACAGGTTCAGAGTGGCGGATCGACGGTCGCCGGTACTTTTGGCTACATGCCTCCCGAACAGCTCATGGGTCATCCTGAACCTGCGAGTGATATTTATGCACTCGCCGCTGTCGCTGTCGAATTGTTTACAGGAAAATCCCCGGCAAACCTGCCACAAAAGGATTTCAGGCTCATTTTTGAACCCGAGATGGAACAGATGCCGCCGGCTTTGATTAATACATTGCGCAAGATGCTTGAACCTAAAGTCGAGAATCGATTTGTCGATGTGCCAGAACTCACGAAAATATTTGCACAGTTTAAAGAACAGAACTATGCGTTCAAGTGGAACGAAAATAAGGATGTCAATCGCGATAGGGATTTTAATGCAAAAATCGAAGCGATAGAATCTATTGGCGATGATGGGAATATAGATATCTGGCAGGCACTTCCGGATACGACGCCCCGAGATGTTCCCAAGTCCCTGATGAGCTACTATGTTGTTGCATTTCAGATTGCAGAAAATAATCAGGGCATTCGAAAGAATGGAAGTGAACTTAAGGCCGAATGGATAAAATGGATGATTATAATAATGCTTTCGGTTGTCTTCACTCCGTTTTTACTCATCAGTATTCCATACTTAATTTTTCAGATAGCGAAAAAAAATCAGCTCGCAAATGAAGTACCAGAGATGGATAACCGGACTGTCAAATGCACAAGGCGTACAGAGAATCTCTTTGGTTTGCTTCAAAATGGCCGCAAGACCATAGCGACGATTACATCTATCGAATACATGCCTTTGGCTGACAATAAAATCGTCAGTAAAAAAGGATTAAAGATATGTGGTGTCCCTTGCTTTAAAATCCAATATAAATTTAATCCGCCAGATGATGCACGTGAAGAAGATCTCGTTCACGAGTACATTTCTCATGTAGATCCAGATGGTCACTTTAAAGTGGGCGATCCGATTCCCATTTTGTATCAGATTGATAAGAATTTTTTTGGTGAGAATGTCATAAGCATGCCTTTTCCATTTCCTTTAAAAGATTCCAATCTCGATGAAATTATTTATGAATCCTCACCTAATAATATCGTTGTAAATCAAAATTCCAAATTGCTTGAAGATAGGTACGAATATCAAGAGCATGTTAAACCTATTCTTAAAAGTATCAATAATAAAGATAGAAATAAGCTTTTAAAAGATCTCAAAGAGCATGCATGGCTCATTGGGTTTGAAGATGATCAGAGATGTCTGAATCTCCTTCTTTCGCTTGGGGAACAGTTGCTTGAATCGGATGATGTAGAAATCCATGAAGCATTGGGATATGCATTGGCAAAGGGAATGTACTACCGCGATGAAGTCACTCGCAGGACTATCGGTAGTTTTTTTGTTAAAGAATTATTGAATCATAATCATTTATCTGAGGGCTTGTTGTGTGGTCTATTAAACTGTGAAAATTGTAATTATCCACAAGACCTGGCAGACAAGCTGATTCAGCTTTATAAAACACCATCCACAGAAAATGACATTAAAAAGCTCCTTGAAGAGAAAATGCGAATGCCTTTAAGATACATGCCTAATTATATGAGTGACCAAACACTTGAATCACTCATCCCGGCGATGTTTAATAACTGGAAATTCCATCTTCACGAGTTGAAGGATCAGAATGCATTCTTCGAAGCTCTGAATTGCTTTTTTAGTTCTCCGCATCCATCGTCCGTGTATTGTGAAGTCTTTAAAAAAGCATACGATTGTGTCGGGTTCTGGAACAAATTACCCAAAGCATGCAATGATGCCTTTAAAATTGGTTATTTGGCAATGGATGACGTGCATCGTAGAGAAATCACCTCATTCAGGGGGGATATTTCTGATAAATTGACGTTTCTAAATAAAAAGTCATGATGAAAAGACGGTTATTCGATGCGTCTCGGATCGCCGTCTTTAAAGCGCATGTTGGGTTCATCCTCGCGGACCACGCTGTCAAAAATACTTTCGAGATTCTCTTTTTCGACAGCTTCGAAATACTCGCAGATCGCGTCCTTAATTTGGTTGATCTCGGTGAGTTTATAGGCTCTTTCGCGCATTTGAGAGGAATAGGCGAGTCCGCGTGTAAAGTATCCCAGGAAGCATTTAATTTTGCCCATGGCACCTTTGGCAGAAAAAGGCATGCTTTGGATATCATCGATATAGCTGCAGACAAAATCGCAGCGTTGCTGCAGGGTTGGCTCGAAAATTTCTCGTCCTTCCCATTCTTCGGCAATTTGGCGCAGCAACCATGGGTTTCTGAGCAAACCTCTGCCTACCATAATACCGTCTGCTCCAGAGAGTTCGAGAGCTTTTCGTGCATCTTCGCGCGTGAGAATATCGCCATTGACGAGCAGTGGGATCGAAAGACGCTCTTTGATTGGGCGTACCATTTCCCAATGGCTTTTGCCGCGGTAGGCTTCTTCGCGCGTGCGACCATGCACTGTGACCATCGAAGCGCCTTCTTCCTGGGCCATATAGGCGATGTCTGCGGCATTGAGCTGAGCCATGCTCCATCCGAGGCGCATTTTAACGGTCATCGGAATGGTGATAGCAGCACGTACTTTATGAAAAATTTCCCTGCATAGCTCAGGTTCTTTCATCAATGCACTTCCTGCATTGCCCGAGACGACTTTTTTGGCAGGACACCCGAGATTGAGATCGATAATTTGTGCACCGTGTTCCTGACACATTTGGGCAGCAAGGGCAATTCGGTCCGGATTGCGTCCATAGATTTGGATGGAAGCCGGGCGTTCTTCCTGGCCAGGTAATGCTTTAAGCCAGACTTTGTCGACATCTCTGGCGAGTCCCTCACAGTTGACAAATTCGGTTACCGTCAGGCCGCAGCCGCCGCATTCGCGAATTTTGCGTCTGAACAACGCGTCGGTAATGCCTTCCATGGGGGCGAGTGCTGTGGCGGGGTGAATGGTGATCTGATCAGAGAGATGGATGCCGGTATCTGTTGATGTAATCATGAGAGAGGCTGTGCTAAAAAAAAGTTAAATAAAGACTATTAAAAGGTAATGGCAATCTCATTTTAAATTGCCGCAGGGCTTTTCTATCAGTTGGAAGCAAGTGTTTCAATGCAGATTTTAATGTATGGATAATTTGCGATATGAGATGTAACAATCAGTGCCTGTCGATTTATAAAAAATTTTGATTCCATGGAAAAAAAATGCAATCAAACACAGTCTGGGGGATGAGATATCATAACTGACTGATGTCGGATATGTTTATCAGAACAAAGTCATAGCTAGTATTAACTTTGGTTTCGAGTCTTGTGATTGGTTGTAGAAATGATGGATAAGAGGCTGTGAATCCTGATTTTGCATTTTAATCACTCATGATGGCTACACACCAGCAGTTCAGAGGTATAAACGCGTGTTAAGTACCTATAGGGAGAAATCCATTACATGTCTATTCTGAGTATTTATAAAAAACTGATTCCCTATGTCAAACCATTCAAGTTAATGATTGGTGCGACGTTGTTATTGACGCTCGTAGGATCCTGTCTTGCGCAGGTGAATGCACTGGCTCTACAGTATGCAGTCGATTCGGTCAACGGGATTCTCGAAAGCGATCATAAACTTACAGAGGGATTTAGAATTCTGGTCATTGTAAGTTCAGTCTTGCTGGGCAAGGAATTACTCGTTGCTTTTATCAGTTTTGGTCAGCGTTTTTTGGGGGCTAAACTGCGCGTATCGATGTCGAAATCTCTCGCATTGAAGGCAATTGACCGAATTTTGACCTATCGGATGTCATTCTTTAGTGGCAAGGACAATGAAGCTGGTAAATTGCAGACTCGCATTGACCGAGGTGTCGAGAGTCTTACCCGGCTCGTCAATAATTTCTTTATTGATATTCTGCCTCTCGTAGCCAATGCGCTTTTGGCGTTGTTTTTGATGTTCCGGTCGAGTGTGTATGTAGGGATGGTGGCTCTTATTGTCATTCCCGTTTTCTTTTATATTACCATGCTTCAGGGCAAAAAACTGCGTGGATGGCGAGAAAAACACAGACATTACAGGGAATCCAAAAGCCATTCGATATTAAATATTTTGCAGTCGATAGCAGTCATTAAATCGTTTAATCGAGAGAATATCGAATCGAAAAAGCAATATGACTTACAGGAGCAGATTACGGATAATCAGCTTAAGACGAATCGAACGGGTTTTATTTTTGATGGGTTGAAATCATTTGTTGAACAAATCGGGGTTGTCATTATCATTATTTTATCTGCCTACCTTGTCATACTGGGAGAGATGAGCATTGGTTCGATTATGATGCAGGTGATGTTGTATCATAATGTATCATCGCCGATTCGGCAGCTGCATCGCATTTATGATGATATGAACGATGCACTCGTTTATTCGGAAGGGTATTTTGATGTAATTGGTGCCGATGAAATCGAAGATAAAGGTAAGAAACGGGCAGATCACCTCGATCCGACATTTGAAATAGCGGATGTTTCTTTTTCTTATCCTAATGGCACGCAGGCGTTGAAACATGTGAATCTGACGATTGAGAAAGGAAAAATCACAGCATTGGTAGGACTTTCTGGGGCGGGGAAGACGACACTCATCAACTTGCTCGATAAATTTTATGCGCCATCTTCTGGTTCGATTCGTTTGAGTGGTATGGATTTGGGGGACATTGACACCACCTGGCTTAGAGAAAATATCGGCATTGTCATGCAGAAAAATCATATTTTTGATGGCAGTGTCAAAGAGAATATTTTATATGGCCGCCCCGATGCTTCGGATGAAGAAGTTTTTCAGGCTGCGAAAGATGCCTATATTTATGATCAAATCATGCAGCTGCCGGATAAATTTGAGACTTCGGCAAATAATCTTTCGGGAGGGCAACAGCAGCGTATTGCCATCGCTCGAATTTTCCTAAAAAATCCTCCCATTCTCTTTTTAGATGAACCGACTGCCTCTCTGGATGCGATTGCGACGGAGCAGATTAAAAATTCTATCGATGCCATTAAGAAGAATCGAACTGTAGTGATTATTTCTCACAGTATCTCTCAAATCATTGATGCCGACATGATTTATGCGATGAAAGAGGGCGAAATCGTCGAAAGCGGGAAACACGAAGACATTTATAAACTCAATGGCGTTTATCATGATATTTTTGATGCCTCAGCGCGCTCTCTCAATATCGTTAAACTTGCTCAGACCTACGATTTAGACAAAGATGGACACATTGATGATTTTGCTGATTCAGGTTATGAACGATTCAAGGATGATTACATCCTTGGTGAATGAGAAATATTTTTAATGCCGATTTGTCATGCATCCTTTGAGATAATAACTGTTCAGCCCAGGAGTACGCTCCTGGTTTTCCAAATACTTGAAATCTCTTTAATTCATAATGCTGAATTCATAATGCTGAATGATTTTGCAAAACCAAAGGCATTATCCCCATTCTCTGAGTATGACATTTCATTATGCATTCATAATTATGTATTATGCATTAACGAATGGTTTGAGCTTTCGAAAAAACAAGCGTATGGGCTGAATAGTAACTTGAAATATAGGAATAATCGTTGGTTTGTTTGGGACTAATGTGCTAATCTGTCAAAGTGGTGGTTGAGTACTTTGAAGTTTTTACCAATTGCAACCGTAAACAAGGGAGAGAATTATGAAACCGAAGTATCTGAGCAGTCTTATTTATATTGCTGCAGCAATGAGTTTTTCCGCCTGTGGTGATGATTCATCCAATGAGACAACGAGTCCCAGCGGGCAAGATGAAGTCGTATGTGGCAATGCTAAGCTGGAAGAAGGCGAGTTATGTGATGACGGCAATGCAGAGGATGGCGATGGTTGTACGAGCGATTGCCATGTCGAGGATGGCTGGACATGCAGTAAGGCGGGCAAGCCTTGTACTGAGGATTCGGATGACACCGAAGATATTTGTGGTGACGGTAAGTTGGCGGATAACGAAGACTGCGATGATGGCAATACGGAGGATGGCGATGGCTGTACGAGTGATTGTCATATTGAAGACGGCTGGACCTGCAGCAAAGCAGGACAACACTGTGTTGAGGGCGATTCCAATGATGTCTGTGGTGATGGGAAGCTTGCTGAAGGTGAAGATTGCGATGATGGCAATACCGCGGATAGCGATGGTTGTACGAGTGATTGTCATATCGAAGACGGCTGGACATGCAGTGAACCAGGACAACCTTGTACAGAGGGGGGCGTCAATCCTGCAGAGGGATGTGGGGATGGGACTTTAGCAGAAGGCGAAGGCTGTGATGACGGCAATACATCGGATGGCGATGGTTGTTCTGCCCAATGCAACGTCGAGGAAGGCTGGACATGTTCTGATGCGGGGGCTGGCTGTACATCCAATTGCGGCGATGGTAAAAAGGTTGGCGAGGAAGCATGTGATGATGGGAACACGCAAGATGGTGACGGATGCTCTGCATTGTGTGTTGTCGAGGAAGGCTGGGTGTGTTCTGAGGATGGTGCCAGTTGCAAAACGAATTGTGGGGATGGTAAGTTAGCAAGCAATGAAGCGTGCGACGACGGTAACACAGCGGATGGCGATGGGTGTTCCAAAGATTGTATCATTGAGGAATCCTGGTTATGCAGTGAGGCAGGAAAACCATGTACGCCCGA
This sequence comes from Myxococcales bacterium UBA4248, assembly GCA_002395385.1. Classification (GTDB taxonomy): domain Bacteria; phylum Myxococcota_A; class Bradymonadia; order UBA4248; family UBA4248; genus UBA4248. The sequence continues at coordinate 18,966 of DGWW01000300.1, read as the reverse complement.
ATTTGATGATAAGAAGAGTATTAAGATTCTGGGGCTTGGTAATAGTTTTATGCGCGATTCGACGATATATCTTCATGATATATTGTTGGCCATGGGTTATACCGATGTCACGGTAGGATTGTTATACACAGGTGGCAAGTCGATTAACTGGCATGCCGAAAATATCAGACAGAATAAAACAGCGGATCATTATTATCTCGATAAAAATGGCAAGAAAACAGACACAGCCAACTATTCCTATTTACAGGCGATCAAGTCTGATGATTGGGATTATTTTGTGATGCAGACCTATCCGTCTGGGGTCATCGATTTATATAATAGTGATATCGATTATGTGATTGATATCGTGAATAAGAATTCCCCCAAAAAACCGGTTTATGCATGGTCTATGACGTGGGGATTTCAATTAGGATCTCCTCATGGTCAAATGCCATTCCATGGTCACACGCCTCGAAAAATGTATGAAGCGACGGTGATGGCCGTTCAAAAGAAGATTGCTACACACAAAGATATTCCTATTGTGATTCCGGTTGGGACGGTGGTTGAAAATCTTCGCAGCGGCATTATTGCCGATAATATGAACCGCGATGGTTTTCATATGTCCTATCAGAATGGCCGGTTTGCAGCGGCTTTGATGTGGGCAAAACAAATCACCAAGCGTCCTATCGGCAAAGTGACCTATACACCTGATCTTGACGCCTATTATAAAATTAAAGGTTATACTTATACGAACAGACAGGTTGAAGCCATCAAAGAAGCTGTTATCAATGCCTATAAGAATCCTTATGAAGTGACTCCTCCTAAAAAAGGTGTAAACGGAAGCTATTTAAAGGGCAATGAGGCGCTTGAGAAAGTCTTTGCCGATGCAGGGCATGATCTGAAGGAATTTGTTGAAATACCAGTGGGTGTTGTTTCGCATGCGCTTTATAATGCCACAGGTGAAGATGCAGATGTGTGTAAGCTTTCGGCTGTGAATAACAATAATGGTGATTATGAATGTTATTCTTCGATGGTGAGTGCCGAAACAGGCAGTAAAAATACAAATCTGAACAAATATGCTGCATCTCGTATGTTCACGCACTCCGAGATTCCGAATGGTTCCTTTATTGTACTAAAATCCGGCTATGAATATCGTCCCGAAGGATGGACTGATCTTAGGAAAGCGACAGATGGTTCTAAGCGACCTGTCATTGTAAAAGAGGCCATTACCGAAGTAACAGATGCGTGGTGGGATAAATTTGAGTATCGCGCATTTACATTGTCAAAAGAAGATGCTCCCGAGTTGAAAGAGGATGAGATGGCTGAACTGGAATCGGCTATGTCAATATTTGTTCCCATTCATCACGATAATACAGATGATGCTTTGATTAAGGCTGGGTATGATTTGAGTCAGTATGAAAAGCTCGATCTCAGTATGGCTTATCAAACGTATTGGAATTCCGATCACACGAATACCATGCCTACGGGATTGAATATGCCCAGCAGTTCCAGTGATTTCCCGACGCGTTTGAATAGCAAAAATGAGACGGCAACCAAATGGTCTGCAACGCGTATATTCAGAAAAGCAGAAATTCCAAATGGAAGTTTGATTGTTGCGGTTAAGGGATGTCAATACATACCGGATGCCTGGCTGGCGCTCGATGTCACCAATGGGGGATCAAACAGAAGGCCGAAAACCGTGCAAGCCAGAAATGAAGATTCCATCGTTGTCGTCGATGACAATTGGTGGGGTGATTTTAATTATCGCGGATTTGATATCGCTCAGGTCGATTCACCGGTACTTTCGGCCTCGCAGCATTACGAACTGGGTGAGCGCTTTGGGATCTATGTGCCGAAGAAATAATGCATTAGGATTGTTAATAATTGGCTCTGTTTAACGAGTGTTGATACGACTTTGGAATAAAGCCTATCCATGCGGATTTAAACAGAGCCTATTCTAAAGTCATTTTGGGGGTAAAAAACGGGGGTAGCAAACGGATTTGCTTTTATTCTGCGATGTTCACGGATCTTTGATGATAAACGTGAACCCACTTCGCAGGAGCAAATGTTGCGACTCAGCCCCCATGCTTTAATTTAAAGGACTGAAGTTGAGTCAACCCAGGTAGAAGGCAGCAGTAAGTATTCTCTGATAAAAGATATGAATTCCGAGAATAGCTTAACCTCTGTGTTTGCGATTCGCCTGCTTGAGGCCTAAAGCCCAAAGCCTTGAATATGTAAAACCTTGGAAATAAGTCATTGGCCTAGGGCTGAATCGTAACAACAAATTCGTTTAAACAGTGAAGCCCTTGACATTGGGCTTTGAAACAATAATAAATGTACCATACTGTAGCACGGCGTATTACGGCGTGGCCGTAATAGCCGCGCTCATAAGCGGCGTATTTCGGCGTAGCCGAAATAGCAGCTTTTTAAAGAAAATTCATAAGAAGGAGATGTCTATGAAGAAAAATAGACTGGTTTTGCTTGCGTCGATATCGCTGCTCACAGTGATGGGGTGTAATGATGAAATTACCACGCACCTATGGCAGTACAAAGGTGGATGTCAGTCGGATGAGCAGTGTACGGATAGTTTGAAACCTGTTTGTGATACATCCGCGCATGTTTGTGTCGAATGCAATGTTTCGAAAGACTGCAAGAATGATGCGAAGCCGATTTGTGATGTTTCGTCCCATGTTTGTGTGGAAGGATGCAATACCAATGATGATTGCACCGATGCAGCGGTTCCCGTATGTGATACCGCGTCTCATGTTTGTGTTGAATGCAATGGTTCGAAAGACTGCAAGAGCGATGCAAAGCCGATTTGTAATGTTTTGTCCCATGTTTGTGTGGAAGGATGCAATACCAATGATGATTGCACCGATGCAGCGGTTCCCGTATGCGATACCGTATCTCATGTTTGTGTCGAATGTACGGTAAACAGTGACTGCAAAGATTCTGCAAAACCGGTATGTGACACGTCTGCCAAAGTTTGTGTGGAATGTGGTTCGAATGACGATTGTCTCGAAAAGAACAGGCCGATTTGTGATTCATCTTCTCATGTGTGTGTGCCATGTGACGCTTCCCATACATGTACAGCGGGCGTTTGCCAGGATAACGGTGCATGTTTTGAGTGTTCCAGTGATTCGGATTGTACAAGTTCAGATAAGCCACGTTGTCATCTCGACAGCAATCGCTGCGTAGCATGTCTGACGGGCGCAGATTGCGATTCGGGTGTGTGTGTCGATTACCTCTGCAGAGAATGTGATGATACCCATCCGTGTACGGACAGTTCGAAACACTGTGGCACACAGGGCGAGATTGCCAATATGTGCGTCGTTTGCACAGAAGATGCGCATTGTGCAGAGGGGCTCGTCTGCGATGTGACCCATGGTGTCTGCATGGAATGCAATACCAATACGGAATGTGAGAATCTGTACCCCAATGGCGAAAAACCGATTTGCGCGATTGAAGGTGCGGATGCGCATACCTGTGTGGAATGCAACAGCGATTTGGATTGTTCGGGGAATGCCACGTGCGATATCAGTTCGCATATATGTACGGGATGTGTGACGAGCTCTGATTGTAAGGAAGTGACACTGCCCATTTGTCAAATCAGCACGGATGGCAATTATTGCCAAAAATGCGAAAAAAATGAGGAATGTGCAGAAAAAGACGGAATGTATCCCATTTGTAACACTGATGCCGGCAGTTGTGTTGAATGCAATACGGTTACTGATTGTGGCGATGGCATGAAATTCTGCGAAGATCATACCTGCGGCAATTGCCATGACAATAGCGACTGTGAATCGGGTATTTGTGTCGATAATATTTGCAAAGAGTGTGATGAAACGCATCCTTGTACGGTGGGCGTTTGCATTTTGACAGGGCCCAATGCCAACATGTGTATGGAGTGTCAAACCGATGCAGAATGTCAATCTGCCGACAAACCGCATTGTGCCGAGATCGGTGTCAATCAAAACCATTGTGTGCCATGTACCTCGGACGAACAATGTGCGGCCAATGGCGATGACAAACCGTATTGTGCCGAAGCGGGCCGCAAAGCCAATACCTGTGTCGTCTGTAAAACCGATGAGCATTGTGCTTCTTTAGAGAATACCAATCATTGCGCAGTGGGGGACAGTGTTTCGGATGATTATTTGAACACATGCGTTGTTTGTTCGAGCAATACGGACAAAACCCAGTGCACGAGTGTTGTGACGGAACCGATTTGTGATGTTGCTTCTTCATTTACTTGTAAGGAATGCAAAACGAATGAAGAATGTAAACTGAAAGATTCGAAAGTGCCTGTCTGTCATACGGATGGATCTTGTGTGGAATGTCTCACCTCGGCCGACTGTGAAAAAGGCAATTGTGATGAAGCGCGCCATGTCTGTGTGGAATGCCTTACGGACGATGAATGCACCGATGTATCGAAAGCTGTCTGTTCTTTGTCGGATCCGGATATGAACCTGTGTGTTCCTTGCAATTTGAATACGAATTGCATAGGCGGTGTTTGCAATGCAACGACGGGCAAATGTGATCCCTGTGCGGAGGATGCAGAATGTGTCACTGTCGAGCGTGGTGTATGTTTTATTTATTCGGATCAGACTCAGGGCAAATGCGAAAAATGCGATGAATCGACCAATTGCCTTCAGATGTGCAATGCAACGACGGGCAAATGTGAACCCTGCAATGAGACAAACTGCAACATGGCATGCAATCCGGTGACGGAACGCTGTGAGCCCTGCAACAACGACACGCTCGAATGCGCCAAGGGGGTGTGCAATGAGACTTCGGGCCAATGCGAACCCTGCAATGAATCTACCAACTGTAAGGACGGTGCATGCGGTACGGATGGGCTTTGCCATAAGAAATGCGAGGAAGGAACGACGCTTTGCGGTCATGATGTTTCTACCGAGACTTGTTGTACAGCAGATCAGATCTGCTCCTCCTATGGGATTTGTCTGGATGCTGGGGATGGATGCACCTCGGATGCCGATTGCCCACTGACGGAGATATGCGATATTCCGGTGAGCGCAGAAAAAGGGACATGTATTCCAATCGACTCGGATCCTCAGGCGTGCTTTACAATTCCGGAATTTGAAACGATTTCGCCAGTTGTCAAATGGCATTACGAAGACAAAGTCGTTTCGTCTCCTGTTGTGATGGATCTGACCGGGGATGGTGTTCCGGAAGTCATCTTTACGAACAACAGTTATATTTTGACGGCAGTGGATGGCCAGACCGGGAAGGCAGTCGCGACAACGTCCGAAAAAATATACAACAAACACAATGATATTGCCTCTGGTGATGTCGATGGCGATGGTGTTGTCGAAGTCGTGGTTCCATCGGCTTCAAAAGATAAGAATAAGACGGGGCTTTATACTTTGGCACTCGTCAAAGATGGGTCTTCCTACCAATGGAAGCAAAAGGGCTTTGTTAATATTACGGATGACATTGCAACCGGCAGCGATATCTATTGGGCGGATTTGCACCCGACACTTGCAGACCTCGAAGGCGATACCATTCCCGATATAGTGACCACTCGCGGTATCATTCATGGGAATGATTTGAACTCGCTGCACTGCAGTTATAAGATGAACCGTCAGGGCACATGGTATTACGATCTTTTTGCGGTTGCTGACCTCGATCAGGATGGCAACATGGAGATTATTGCCGACGTCATGTACGACAAGGACTGCAATAAGATCATGGACATCCCATCGAAAGAAACCAAATGGGCTTATACAGCCGTTGCGGATATTCTGCCTTCGGACGGCAAAGCTGGCGAGCTTGTCCCCGAAATAGTACGAACCAAGCCTGTTTCTAAAGACGAAGGATATGTAAGTGTCTGGAAGGTCTACAAGAATGGCTCGACCTGGACGCAGGAAAAAGTCTGGGAAACCAAGCATCCCGGCGGTGGCGGCGGCAATCCTGTCATTGCAGATTTTGACGGCGACGGCAAAGCTGAAATCGGTGTTGCTGGCGGCTCCAAATATGCGGTCTTTAAGAATGATGGCACCGTTCTTTGGTCGAGCAAAACCGATGACAGCTCCAGTTACCGAACGGGTTCGTCGGTCTTCGATTTTGAGGCGGACGGCAAAGCCGAAGTTGTGTACCGCGATCAACAAAAACTGCGTATTTACAATGGTTTGGATGGCAAAGTCCTTTGGGAAACCAAGAGTACATCCGGTACTGTTATCGACTATCCGCTCATCGTGGACGTCGATGGCGATGGTCAAACCGAAATCGTGGTCGTCAGCGAGCCTAAGGATCCTTATACCTCGGATTATCTTGGGGTTACGGTGTATGCCGATGCCAATCATAAATGGGTACGCACGCGCAAAGTATGGAATCAGCACAGCTATCATGTGACGAACATCAATGATGACGGATCTATCCCACAACATGAGGAAGCCAACTGGCTCAACAAGCGCCTCAATAACTACCGGCAGAATGTTCAGCCGACGGGCGTCTACAATCAACCAAACTTCGTTCCCGGCGTTCTCGTCGAGGATAGAACGGCCTGCGATCAGACGCCGCCCATGGATGGTTTTGAAGCAACGATTGCCAATATCGGCGGCCTTGATATTACAAGCGATATCTACATTTCCTTCTACATTGAAGATACCAGCGGCAATCAGTATTACGTCGGGACTTCGACGATTCACGGGTTGGCTGTCGGTGCCAAGGGCAGTGCCAAGCTCCAGTGGGATATGAAAACTGCCTATCCTATCGTGGATGGTGCGATTTCGAATACACCGACGACACTTTCGAGCATCGTCGGATATAAAGCCATCTTCCGAGTCGATGATCCTGGCAATACCGACGGCGTGCAGCACGATGAGTGCAATGAGACAGACAACGAACTCAAGACTTCGAAGTATATCTCTTTAGTCGGTTGTTAACTGGGGGGACGCAGCTATTGGCCTTACGGCCAATACGCTCGCGTCAAGCGGCTATCCCTGCGGGATACGCCGCTTTTTTTTCATTTTAAGCTTCCCGAATGCCTGTCATGATGCGCGGCAAACCCGCATAATCCTTGAACATGCGAATCTGCTTAAAACCTGCAGCCTTGAGCAGTTCGCTAATAGCATTCTGCTGTGTGCACCCCATTTCGAGCATGAGTGCACCACCTGTGTTTAAGCGCCGAAATGCTTCTGGAATCAGACGGCGATAAATATCCATGCCATCTGCGCCAGCTTCGAGTGCAATCACGGGTTCCTTGTGTACCTCGGGGGTGAGCTGTGCCATCTCGCTGGTCGTAATATACGGCGGATTCGAGACAATGAGGTCGAATGAACCGTCCGGAATTCGGCTAAATAAATCACTCTCGATAAAGTGGAGTTTTAAATCCAGATGATCCGCATTTTGTCGGGCGATTTCCAATGCTTTGGGTGAAATGTCAGAGGCGGTTACGTCGCAATAATCGCCGGTTTCTTTGGCCAGTGCCAATGCAATGGCACCGCTCCCTGTGCCAATATCCAAAACTTTTAGCTTAGAGAACGAACTTTCAGATTCTGCGTTTTCTTTTGTAAGTGTTTGATTTTTTTCGTGATTTTGTGATTGGTCTTCGCCTTCTACGGAGGCTGCGTCGGATTCGGACTGATTTTCTTCCTCTTCGATGGCCTGGTAATAGGCTTCCCGTGCGTCGATTTTCTCATAAGTAAGCTGAGATCTATCGAGCAACGATGGCCAGGGGAGTGGTTTATTTTCGTGTCTGGCGGTTAAAAACTCGATGGCACGTTCTACGAGGCATTCTGTATCGGGTCTGGGAATGAGCACATCGCTCGTGACATTGAGCATCATCGACCAGAATTCTTTTTCGCCCAGAATGTAGGCCATGGGTTCGTGCGCCTTTGCACGCCGGATGATGAGTTTTTTATATTCCGCCAATTCATTGGCATCGAGCGGCCTCTGAGCATTGATAATCAGATCGATCTTGCTCATGCCCAGGACACGCCCCAATAAAAGCTGGGCATCCAGCTGCGGGGAGTCCATCCCGTTGTCTTCGAAGAATTGTTTTGACCATTGCAGCATTTTTTGAATGGTCCATGTTTGTGCTTTTTCGGCCATTGGTTTTAGCTTTTTTCGTGCGGAGGCATAAATGAATACATCGTCCTCATAGGAGGATGAGTAAATATCTTCCATTTATTTTACAAACGGATTTGTTCGCATCTAACGATGCTCACTTTTTTATAAAACGCGAAGGCCGTTAGGCCTGAGCAAATCCGTTTGTTAATCAATCGCATTAATTCTCAGTGGGTCCCAGGCTGATGCCGACATCGAGCTGTGCTTCGATGACCGGGGCACGCCCTTTTTTGAGGATGCGCGTACAATGCCCGACGAGTGTTTGGCTCGTTGCCGATTCGATCTCGACTTCGACCCAATCCCCGGGTTCTGCATCGCCCTTGGGGAAAATGGTCGTCTTAAAATCGCGCGTATTTCCTACGGCATTCTCTGCATCGCGTCTCGAATAGCCTTCGACAATGACTTCGACGCGTTTGCCGACAAAAGATTCGTAGACTTCTTTGGAAATTTTTTGCTGAATGTCGATGATCTCCGCCAGCCGCCTTTGTTTGACCTCATTGGGGATGTCATCTTTCATGGTGCGTGCCGCAATCGAAAGGGATCGCTCGGAATAGGCGAACAAAAATGCAAAAGCATAGCGGTTGTCGATGAGTGCCTGACGGGTTTTGAGATAATCTTCTTCGGTTTCACCGCAGAATCCCACGATAATATCGGTAGAAATCGCGATCTCCGGGCATTTCTCGCGCAATTTGCGCACAATTTCCAGATAGCCTTCGAATGTGTAAACACGCCGCATCGCCTTGAGTTGATCATTACTCGCCGATTGCAGCGGCAGATGGACGAATTTGGCGACGTGCGGTTCGGTGGCAATGACATCGATGAGTTCATCGCTAAATCCCAGCGGATGCGGCGATGTGAACCGCACTTGTTCGACGCCTTCGATTTGGGCGACCATTCTGAGGAGTTTGGCAAAATTGATGTCGCCATCCTGATAGGAATTTACGGTCTGTCCGAGCAGCGTGATGACCGAAAACCCTTGTGAAACCAGGCGCCTGACTTCATCGAGAATGTCGATGGCCGGGACATTTCTTTCGACACCGCGGACATGCGGCACGATGCAGTAAGTGCACACATAGTTGCATCCACGCTGAATCGAAACCCATGCGGTCACGCCTTTTGGCCGTGTTGGCGTGCATCCCGTATAAAGTTCGCTGCGGTCAAATTCGACATGAACCTCGGCTTTTTTTCGCTTATTTTTAATGATAGCAGGCAAATTCCTGTATTGATCGGGCCCGGCGACAAAATCGACGTATCGGACTTTTTCGATGAGGCTTTCCCCCAGATGCTTTGCCATGCAGCCGACGACGCCTATCATCAGGCCCGGCTTGAGTTTTTTAAAAGGTACGAGGTTGGTCAGGCGCCCCAGGATGCGTGCTTCGGCCTTTTCCCGAACGGCACAGGTATTGAGGATGATGACATCTGCTTCGTCGAGGGAATGCGCTGCCTCGAACCCGTCAGCATTTAAAATGCCCATGATGAGCTCGCTATCGGCGGTGTTCATCTGGCATCCGTAGGTTTCGATGAGTACTTTCATTTGTCTGTTTAATGTTTTGATTTTTAAGGGTATTTTGTGCTTCGCCTATGGCCGTTGGCCATACGGCTCGCGCTTCGGCTATCGCCCCTGCGGTGCGATACGCCTTCGCATGGTTGAACATAGCCAAAAAGAATGCGCGGCGTATTGCAAATAGCCGCGCACGCCGTGTGCATTTGAGGCCCGCAGGGCCGAAAAAAACACGGCGCAAAAAATGTAAAAGAAAATGACAAAATATGTGTTAAGTTATTGTTTCTTGGCCTGATTTTTTACAGGATAGTCGGTCGCGGAATCGACTTTGATGATGTACGGGCTGTCCCAGTAATGTTCGAAGCTTTTGGTCAGTTCTGCATTGAGCGTTTTGCCGTGTGCGATAATGCCGACGTTGCGCGATTTATAGAAATAATCGCCGCCCCAGTTGCTCGTTCCGAGCCAGGTATCTGCATCATCGACGACCATAAATTTGGAGTGGATCGTTCTCGAGTAGGGGACAAAACCTGAGGAATGTTCGGGCACTTCGAGCATGCGGCATTCGATATTCGGGATATCAGACAGGCGTTTGAGGTCCGCGATGGTTTTGGGTTTGGTCGACCAATCCGAAACGAGCAGGCGCACTTTGACGCCGCGAGCGGCTGCCGCAGTCAAAGCATCGTCGAGCTCGGTGAATTTGGTTTTGTCGTAGTTGGTCGTTGCATAATTGAGCAGCTGCACCGAAACCGATGTTTTGGCCTGCCCGATGAGGGCGATCATTTTAGGCAAATCCCACATGTCATCGCAGGGCAATACCTCTTTGGGGCTTGCCACTGTTTCGATGTGGGTCGTCTCGCCTTTATAGTCGATGTCGATGGCACCTTTGCAGGCCGATTTGGTAATCGTGCTGGAGGGATCTTTCGCCAGTGCCCAGTCGATTTCGAAGATTTCCTTCATGGGTTCGACGAGTGCCTCTGGTCTAAGTCTGGCGCCCATTTCCGAGATATGCTCCAGCGATCGCCAGTCGAAATTCTGCGAACCGAAATAGGCCGTTTTGCCATCGACGATGAAATATTTGGAATGCTGGACACCACCGCCGGTGATTTTGGTGTAATCGATGGTCCTGAGTTCGACATTGGGCATTTGTGCCAGAAGTTTGGGGAGTTCGGCATTGGCATCGGTGTTGAGTTTTTCATCGATGAGAAAACGAATTTTTACGCCGCGCTGTGTCGCATCTTCGAGCGCAGTCAGTACCTTGTCGAGCCCCGTATCCTCCTTGGTGATGGCATAGTACTCGGAAAAATCCAGCGTTTCTTTGGCGCCGTTAATGGCGTCGATCCACACGGGGATGACGTTTGCAATGTGATCGTTGTCCAGTGAGGTTTCGAGCGGCCAGGATTCATAAATCATCAGGTCGGCATTTTCCTGGGATTTGCGAAGCATGTCATCTGGTGTCACGGTTGCAATCGGTTTGGAGACTTGTTCTGGTACTTGCGTTTGTTTCGAGTCGGCGGCGGGGGCTTCATCCGCAGCGGTGGCAGGTTCGGCCTGCTTCGGCGAACCCGAGGCACAGGAAGTCAAGGAAATTGCTATTAATCCAAGCCAAAATAAACGCATTTTCATTCCAGTTTTCTCCATAATCACACGACAATGATTTTGCCTAAAATGCATTTTTGCATTTCAAGGGTGTTTTCTTCTATAACAAACTATGGCATTTGGTGTAGGAAAATCCGCCGGGGCACGATCGATGCCATCATTGTTTTATGATTTTATTCCGGAATTTGTGCAAAAAAAGATTTGCTCATGAAGCACAGTTTTTCATTCTTCATTTTATTAGCTTACAGCTTGCTGGCGATAGAGGGTTGTTCGCTTTTTTCCAATTCGAATAACCAGACCAATACGGCGGCTTCGGTACAGACGAAGCCGAATCACGAAGGTTCAGCAACCGCATCCGTCGATGCTGCAGCGAATGCGTCCACGACAAATGCATCCACGGGCGTTGTCAATCCGGTAGACAATCCGCCTGTTACAGGGCCGGAACTTCAGGAACAGTCCCAAAAAGACCTTCGCGATGCCCATGAACAGCTGGACAATGCTGCATGGACGCAGGCATTTGGGCTTGCCACTTCGAGTTATGTAGCCAATCCGGGCAATGATGCCAAATATGTTGCCATGTATGCGGCATCCCAGCTCACGCCCATCGAATTGAAGCGGCTCGAAAGCAAGGCGACGACCCACTTCGAACAGGCCATTTTGGGTGAACAGCTTCTCGTCGCCTGTGCTTCACAAAAGGATTCTGCATGTGTCGAGGCAATGCTTCCCAAGACGACGCAATCCCTCGAGATGTTGGGTGATCTCGACCGCGCGCAGCAGCTCAGGACGGTCTATGGATCTCAATCGACTGGCATCCCGACAGTTGCCGTCTTTTTGCCGCTTTCCGGGAATGACCGAAAAATAGGGCGCGCGATGCTCGGTGCCATCATTCAGGCATCGGGGGTCTATCATCATCAGTCGCTGCCTTTTGCACTTCGGTTTTTTGATACCAAATCGAGTGTGCAGTCGATTCCCCAAATCATGAGCGAAGCTCAATCTTTGGGGGCAAATCTCATCCTCGGGCCAATCGATGTCCGCGAGAGTGCTGCAGCTGCCAAAGCATTGACTGACGAGACGACGCTGATTTCTTTTTCTCCCAATGAGGAATATCTGCAGTATTCTCCGCGCGCCAATCTGTTTTCGTACTCCCTCGAGGGTGAGATGCAGACATTGGCACAACTAATCGTGAGCATCAATGGGGCGAATATTGCAGTCGTCGGCCCCGAAGATGTCTATGTCAATACAGCAGCCCAAAATCTGCAGACCAATTTGTCTGTTCAAAAGGTATCGACGCAGACATACCCTGCAAATCAGACCGATCTGAGGGATTTGGCCAAAAAAGTCGCAAAGCAGAACCCCGATGTTGTGGTCTTTCCGACCAGTGTGGATGCTGCAGAGCGCATCGCGAGCTTTTTGGCCCAGGAAAACCTCTGGTGCAAACGTCCGGGAACGCCGCAGCCCAATGCCAAAGTCGATGCACGCCGCTTTGTGACATGTCTTTCGACGAGTGCTTGGTCGCCGATTGCCAAAGAACACAATTACAAATTCATCGTCGATGCCATTTATCTCGATTATGCAGAGGCTGCCACGAGCGTGGATGCGCAGTTCAGCGCCAGTTTCGAAAAACTGTATCACCGTGCCCCCTCGGTTCATGAGGTATTGCCCTATATGGCGGTTTCGATCCTCAAAAACCTGCCGTCCGATTCCTGGAAAAATCCCGGGGAATTGCAAAGCCGCCTGGCAGAACTCATGCCCGGACACAAATACCAGATGCTTCCCGCACTTCGTCAGGTCACATCGAATGACAGTGCTTCCTTTGCCATGCAATCCACAATGGATTCCACGCCTTCCAGGACGATAGTGGCCCCCAAATGATCCGAAACCGAACGTTCATAGGGCTATTCCTGGCCAGCCTGTCCCTGTTTGTTCCGTCCATGGCGTTGGCATTGTCCCTCGATGAAGTTGAGGGGAAAACCGACGATGAACTGGCCGAGGGAGAATGGGAAGTTCGGCGCGTCAATGCCAATAAGAGTTCCAACAAATGCGGATTCTTGTCGATCCTGATTTCGACGGTATGGCGCGGGTATGGGCACTACTGTATCGATGATATGAGCAGCCACTATAAACTTCTGGGGATGGAAGGGGCATCTGTGGGCATGATGGCAACTTCGCTGCTCATCGGTTCGTTGTCGAATGACGACAAGGCATTGTCGGGCCTGTGGAAATCCCTTTTTCATTATGGTGTGACGCTATTTATCGCGAGTTACATTTTTGATGTCTTCGGCACATTCAAAGGCAATTCCTTTATATTGGCAGAGAATACCTTCGATCCATACGGCAATACTGTCGATTTGGCGTTGAGATGGCTGCCGTCGAGTGATTTCAATTTTGGACTTCAATTCGCCTATACCTATCGGAATGAGCGATTCTGGGTAAAACCATACGGTGATGTCAATCTCACTAGTTTTTCGAATTACGCTTTGGGAGCGGATTTAGGTGTTGCCGTTTGGTATGGCGAGCACACACGGACATATCTTGCGATTGCGGCAGATACCAAATTCGAAGATCATCTGAACAACGATTACAAAACGCTCAAGTTCAATCCTTACATCGAGTTTTCGCTCGATCTGGGATCCTGGTTCGGACATCTCGAAAATTTGAGATATATCAATCGATTGGGGGTTGGGGCCAGTTTCTATGAATTTGAATATGCCTCCCAATCGGGATTTAAAGATCATGATACGAATCTGGTGCTCGAATCCGCTCTCAGCATAAACCCCATGCGTGATCTCAATTTTACATTCACTTATCGCTATCGCTCGGATTATTATATTGGTCAACTCAGCGCCCCGAGCCGCATTTACCAGACGGTTCCCGTGCCCGGTGTCGGTATATTCTCGCTCGATTTTAACTTTAATATATCGAATGGATGGCTCGTCGATTTTGAAGCCAATTTCGGAAGTACGATCGATTTGTGGTTCGGGGTTGCCAAGAATTTTTAAAACCAGCCTTTCCGGATGTATGGCCAGATCCGCCCTTCAAATGCTTTTCTGAGAACTGGAGGTTGGCTGGTTGATTATTTTATTACTGATAATTGCGAATTCGGACGTCCACACCGCTGTCTTTGAGCAGATCCGTGACTTGTTTCATATCTGTCTGGCCGTAGTGATAGGGGAATAATACTTTGGGCTGAATCACTCGTGTTGCTTTGTTCAGCTGTTCTGGCGTCATCGTGTAGGGCTGATTGCAGGGCAGGAATGCCACGTCGATATCTTTAATGTCGGCCATCTCGGGAATATCTTCGGTATCACCGGCAATATATATTCTAAAATTGTCGAGTGTCAGGATAAAACCGTTGTCGCGCCCTTTGGGATGAAACTTTTCATGTCCGGCAGTTGTATTGTAAGCTGGAACGGCTTTTAAATGAATATCATCGCGGAGTGATTTCTCATCGCCGTTGGCCATGACGTCGCCCTTGCCGTAAATACCGGCAACGCTGTCGTTCGTGATGATGGTAGAACCGTCTTTTGTGAGCGTATCCATTGCCGCTTTATCGAAGTGATCAAAGTGCTCGTGCGTGACAATGATATAATCGGCTTTTGGCAGCTTTGTATAATCTGTCACAACGCCATTGAGGTCGGTTACCGGGTCAATTTCGAATTCCGTCTCTCCGTAACGAATGCGAAGGCTGCCGTGTTTGATACAATAGAGTTTAATATCTTTGCCGGATTGTGTTTTGAACGCATCCATCTGAAAACCGTCTTCCATCGTCATTTCGGCCATGTCTGTATTCTCCGTCTTTTGAGGATTTGCCTGCGGGGTATCTTCCGCAGGTGTGGGTTGTGCAGTCTCGGTTTGTTCGGATACTGGTTCGGTGGCGGTTTTAGGAGCAGAACTGCAACCCGCAGCAGCGAACATCAGCGCACCCATGCAAATCGTCATAAAAAAATGTTTCATGTCCATACCTCATCCAAGAAAGATTGATGATTTGGTTATATTCAGCACCTCGGTTTGTTTATTTTCGAAGGCTCAAATTATTTGTTAATGCAAAATGCATAATGAAGAATGCATAATGCATAATGAAGAATGCATAATGCATAATGAAGAATGCATAATGAAATGTAGCACTCTGAGTATTTAGATTATTCTTTTGGTTTTGCAAAATCATTCTGCATTATGAATTGAGCATTATGAATTATAGATTTTTTTTATCAATGGGGAATCTGAAAACAACAGATGGATAAATCGCTACTTATTTTTCAGGGGGCCGAGCCCCCTGCGGCGCTATTTGCTTTGGCAAATACGCGCCTACCCCCGATGCGGGGACACCCCGCAACCCCCCGTCATGCAAACTATAATGTATAGAATTTTTCAAAGGCACGAATGCAATACTCGAGGTCTTTGACGCTTCCCGTTTCGCGTATGCTGTGCATGGCCAGGATGGCGGCTCCCATGTCGACCCCCTGTATTGGCATGGTCGAAGTAAAGATATTGCCCAGGGTACTGCCGCCCGCAACATCCCCATGATTGACGAATTTCTGGCAGGGAATACCAGCCTCTTTGCAGACGGATGAAAAGACGGATGCCGAGAAAGCATCGCTTGCATACTTCTGAGCTGCATTGAATTTGATGGCCGGACCACCGCCAAGCATCGGATAACAGACGGGATCGCTCTTTTCGGCATAATTGGGATGATAAGCATGCGCATTGTCCGCACTGACCATAAAGGCATGTTCAATGGCGCGATAATAATCGTCCATACTTCCGTTCTGGGCTAAAATCATGCGCTGGACAAAACTCGCCAAAAATGGACTGGCCGCGCCCTGTTTGGTGTGGGATCCCGTTTCTTCGTTGTCAAAAATAGCCAGGATCTGTGTCGTTTTGGGGATGCTGTTTGCGTTTATCGTGAGTGCTTTGAGGCCTGCATAGACCATTTCGAGATCATCCAGACGGCCTGCAGAGATAAATTCATCGTGTATGCCCAATGTACATGGCGCGGAGGTGTCGTACAAATAGAGGTCGAAATCCAGAATTTGGTCTCTGTCGATTTTGAGTTCTTTGCTGATGCACTCGATCAACATGCTATTTTTTTCGAGATCATTTGTAACCAGACCGAGAATGGGCTGAATTTCTTTTTGAACACTGATTTTGGCACCGTCATTGACCTGCCGGTTAAAATGAATGCAAAGGTTGGGAATGGTCAGCAAAGGCCGTTTGATATGCAGGAGATGCGTGACAGGATGCATGGCATCCGGGCCTTTGACAATGACGCGGCCGGCAATGCTCAGAGGGCGATCGAACCAGGTATTGTAGATGACGCCGCCATAAGCTTCGACATTGAGTTTGACCAGCTTGTTGTGAACACAGATCTCCGGATTGGGTTTGATGCGGAAAGACGGGGAGTCACAATGCGCGCAGATGAGGCGAAATCCTGCTTGCCACATGGGCATCTGGCCAATATGGAATGCATAGATGGAAGAATCATTTTTGGTAATATAAAAACGATCACCGGGCGCACATGCAATAAGAGAATCCGCCGGATTAAAAGCCTTATAGCCGGCAAGTTTTAAGCGGCGCTCAATTTCATGACATGCGAGGAAGTTGACGGGCGATGCTTCGAGAAAAGAAATAAAATCGTTGATCATGGTTTGGCCTGTGGTTGAAAATTGGTGTCTGAACGCTCACACATGAAAACTGCAAATCCATGGAGGCAAAGACAGAAAACGATAAAGCAGTATCATTTTTGGCTATAATGCGAAAGCATGTTTTAGGTTGGAATCATAGTGACTACTCAGCCCTGGAATGGGGACAAGGCGTGTTATTCGTTATTCACTATTACGTATTCACTGGAAATAATGAACTGTGAGTCATAATGAGGCCTGATTCGGGGTAAAATCAAAAGAATCGTCATTATTGGATAACATAAGCAGTGAATAGTGAATGGTGAATAGTGAACAATGATTCGTAAAATGCTCGGGGCTGAATCGTAATTACGCAGAGATACAAATAAAAAGAGGACATTCAAAATGTAAACGCTATATTAAGGTTGTTTTGGTGTCTGCTGTTGAGTATGCGGACGTGATAAACACCCAATCGGTCTGATTTTGTTTTGGGATAGGAGGGATGATCGGATGAAAAAGTATGTATTTTTTTTGTTGAGCAGCATTTTAATCGTTGCCTCCTGTTCGAATGATTCGTCCGATACGGACAAGACGGATACCCCAGAACAATTGGATGTCGATAAACCCGGCAATAATCCGGAGGAACCGGGGGGCAATCCTGAGGAACCGGGGGGCAATCCGGAGGAACCCGGCAGTAATCCGGAGGAACCCGGCAGTAATCCGGAGGAACCCGCTTCGGATGGTCTCGTCACCTGTATGACCGAGGATGTCCTGCCGAAGTTGGAGGATATTACTGAAAAATGTGCCGAATGGGATGTTCCTGCACATCCGGTCATTGATCTCCCCAATATCCCAGAAAGATGCAAAGAATATACGATAGAACTGGATCGCTGGAAGAATAAGAATACCTATGATCCCGAGACTGCCGAAGCGACGACCAAAGCCATCAATGCGGCGATAGCATGGGCCAAAAAAGAAGGTTATGAGCGCATTGTCCTGCCTAAAGGCCATTATGCTATTGGGTATTATATTAGTGATCCTACGCCGGATAATTTTATGGAAGGTGTCATTCTGCCGGATGGCATTGCGTTTATCATGGATAAAGAAGCAATCTTGCAGATTGTACCGAACCGTGCCCATGAGTATTGCATCCTGGACGCGAGAGGACGCAAGGATGTCTACATTGAAGGCGGCTATCTTAAAGGCGACAGGGATGAACATACCTATCAGAGCCTTCCGTGGACGGATGAGGATTGCAGTTTAATCTGTATACAGCAGAAAGCGGAACGCATTCATGTCAATCGCACCAGAATGAGCGACAGCACGGGGGATGGCATACAATATTTGTCTTCGAGTCATTTTACCATATCGAATTCTGAGATATGGAACAATCGCCGCCAGGGTTTGTCGATTGTCGGAGGCATTGGCATCCGGATTTCCGGCAATGAAATTCATCACACAAAAGGCACGAACCCTCAGTTTGGCATCGATCTCGAAGGTGCAGGCCTGAAAAATGCCGATATCATCATCGACCATAACAACTTTCACGACAATTATGGCGGCGATATCGCCAACTCTGATACGATGGATTTACACGTCGAATATAATACATTTTCGTCGGGCGACCTGACATGGCAGCGCGATGGCCTGTACATCATGGATACGAATACGACGCAGATTCTGGTGGGGAATACCTTTGAAAAGGCCTGTAATAATGCCAATGGCCAAAAACTCGTCTTTGTACAGTATGGGTCGAAAAAATATGACATGAAATCGCCCAATATATTCATCGATAATACGATGAAGAATTCGCGCGCCTATTTAGCCGATCGCAATAAAATCTGTGTCAAGAATAACCATTTTATCGACGGCATGTTATCGGCAATCGACGTCAAAGAACTGCGTTTGCTGAACAACGATGCGAACAGAGAAAGCGGCGGTTATGCGTTTAAGAATGTGTATGGCACGGCCGAAGGCAATACCGCAGCCGGAAAGCCGTACACCGCATTGGACAGCATGCGCGATGATGAGCCGTTTAACTTGGGGGCGAATCAGTATTTTTAATTGAGTGAGTTTTTGTTACTATTCAGCCGGGGCTTAGCCCCGGACCCCGCCAAAGGGCTCTTGCCGTTCGCAATATCCAATCCGCTTCGTTTCTCACACCACCTCACCCCTTTGTCACTT